>JBEEPT010000029.1:0-17471 GCA_041190985.1 Pseudomonadota bacterium | reverse complement strand
GGGCCGAAGAGTTCAACGACAACCTGACGCGACTGCAGCAAGCGGGCGAGGGCGTCACGCAGCAGATTGCCGAAGCGCTGTTGCCGGCTGCCATCGATCTCACGGAGGCCTTTCTCGACTTCCTCAACACCGGCACGCCGGTCGTCGACATGGTTGAGTCGCTCAAGGACTGGTTCGCGGAACTCACGCCTTTCATCGAGGCCACCCGCAAAGAAGTCGAAATGCTCACCGCTGCCTATGACAAGTTCATGGGCATCTTTGGGGGCGGCCCGACCGAAATTGACATCGGGACGAAATACGATCCCCTGAGTTCGATCAGGCAGCAGAAGCCGCCAGAACCGAAGAAGGAAGAGGCACCGACGCTAAACCTTGGGTCTGGCAGCGGCCGAAAGAAGACCACCGACACCAACGGCCTTCTTGCTGGATACGACCGCGAGGACTGGAAAGTCAGCGCCGAGAGTTTCGCCTCGGAAATGAACACCGCAAACGAGGCGGTGCTGGACTTGGCGGACTCGATTGCCAACACGCTCGGCGACGCAATGACGGGCCTGATCGACGGTACAATGTCCTTCAAAGACGCATGGGCAAACATGGCGCAGAGCCTGATTGATAGTCTCGCTGACATCACCATGCAGCTGCTCAAGTCTGGCTTCATGCAGCTTCTGGGCGCCGCTGGTGCTTCGCTGGCGCCGCAGACCGGGATCGGCGGCTTCGGCGGCTTCTACGCCGAGGGCGGCACTCTCGGTGCGGGCAAGTGGGGCATCGCTGGCGAGAACGGCCCCGAGATCATCCACGGCCCGGCAGGCGTCACGCCAATGGGCGCAGGCGGCGGGATGACAGTCAACGTCATCAACCAGGGCGGCGGCCAGGTCGAGCAGCGCAAGCGCCGCGGGTCAAACGGAGAGCAGATCCTCGACGTCATTGTGCGCGGCATCGCCCGCGACGAGGCCATGAAAACCAATCGCAAGACGCTGCCGGGCATGTACGCAACGCCCGCCGCGCTCACTCAGAGGTAGAGGCAGACAATGGCATCTTTCGTCAAGTACGAGCATTTCATCGAGGCGCTGGTCAACGAGGAAGTCGACATCTTCGGCACCACCGACACCTTCCGCGCGGTGATCCATACCGACGCGCCGGTTGTGGCGACCGACGACGAGCTGGCCGACCTGACGCAGATCACCGGCACCGGCTACACGGCCGGTGGCATGGACATTCAGAACGACGGCACCCGCAGCGGTGGCACGGTCACAATGACTGCCGTCGATTGCGTGTGGACCGCGAGCGCCGCCGACTGGTCCGCATCGGCTCGGTACATCTCGATCCACGACGACACGGCGACCACCGATATTCTGATGTGTTCGTTTGACTACGGCTCGACGTTCACGGTCGGCAACGGCGAGACATTTACTTTGGATGTGGGCGCATCTCTCTGTACTGCCGCATAAGGAGTTGATCGTGAATTACAAGCACGGTTTCTCATTGAAATCACTGCGCTCAAAGGAAAACCCCAAGTGGCGCCTGCATGTTTGCTGGCTTGGCATGAAGTCTCGATGCGACAACCCAAACAACAAACAATTCAAGGATTGGGGCGGACGGGGGATCGCTTACGATCCGCGTTGGGCTGTGTTCGAGAATTTCGCCGCTGACATGGGCGAGCCGCCGGAAGGCATGACCCTCGACCGCATCGACAATGACGGTCCTTATTGTAAAGCAAACTGTCGCTGGGCTTCGCGCAAGGAGCAGAGCCGCAATCGCCGGATGAACCGCTATCTCGAACTTGGCGGGCGCCGCATGACGATTGTGGAATGGTCCGAAAGTCTCGGCGTGAAATCTCGCCTTCTCCGGGTCCGCCTCAACCGCGGATGGTCGGTTGAACGCACACTGACGACGCCCTGCGCATGATGGACCATCAGCCTCCGCAGATCGGCCATAATCAGCCGCCGGAAAGCCGGACGCTTGCCTATGAGCCGCCGGACAGCCTGCACATTCTCGCCTGCGCCCGCATCGCGGTGAAGAAGATCAAACACGTCCTCTGGGGCAAGCAGAAGTGGTTTGAACAGTTCGCCACGAATGACAAGATCGCGGAATGCTGCCGCGACCTCAACGCTCACGACATCGAGGCCTGGTATTCGTGCCCGACCGACGCCGCCAAGGGCAAGCCTGACATCTACAAGATCTATTGCAACACCTGCGGGCGCTGCCATGTGAAGTTCTGCGTCGGCGGCGATCATCCGCTCGCCAAGAACTTTGACCGCCGCGAGCGACCCGAGCTCTTCGATCTGCGGCCGTTCTGGGACGTCAGGTAAATGGCCGTCGCAATCGAATCGACGGCGACCTATTCGCAGGACTCGTCAACGACCTCACATGCGGTGACGCTGCCGACCGGCATCTCGTCGGGCGATCTGCTGCTGATGTGTTTCATTCGCCACGACCAAGGCGGCATCACGACGCCGAGCGGTTGGACGCTGCTGGCGTCTGCGGACGTCAATGCCAAGGACTCCTGCGCGATCTTTGCCAAGATTGCGGCGGGGTCTGAGGGGTCGACGCAGACTGTTACCATTGACGCACCGAAGCGAGCGAGCGCGGTGACGCTGCTGATCAACGGTCACCGCAACGGCGTCTCGACCTCAGAGATCGCCGTCTCGTCGGCAAACCAGCAGACGTCAACGCTGGCGCCAGACCCGCCGTCGCTGACGCCGTCCTGGGGAAGTGCTGAAAACCTTTGGCTCGCGGTGGCCTTCTGCGAAAACGGCGACTTTACCTTCGGTTCCTATCCGACCGGCTTCGCCCTTGGCGTCAACACCGTGCAGACCAACACAAATGTTGGGAACGCCGTCTCTGTAGCGTGCAAGCTGGCAACCGGGACGAGCGAAGATCCTGGCGCATTCACGATCTCCGCGTCGGCGCGGAATTGGGCGTCTTTCACGCTGGCGATCCGCCCTCTTGAAACCAAGATCATCACCGCCGATCCCGGCGCCTACGCCTTGACTGGCGTCGCGGCAAGCCTGTTGCACGCTGTCATCATCACCGGTGCCGCTGGCGCCTACGCGCTGACAGGGACGCCTGCCAGCCTGATCAAGCAGGGCAGCGGGGCAAAGGTCGTCGGCGCGGAAACCGGCGTCTATACGCTCACCGGCGCGGCGGCGAGCCTGCTCTACGGGCGGGAAGTCGTTGCGTCTGCTGGTTCCTACGCCCTCACCGGGGCAACCGCGAACCTGACGCGCCTTAATGGCGTGTCGGCTGATTCCGGCTTTTACACGCTCACCGGCACCTCGGCGTCGCTGATCTACAGCGGCGGCATCGAGGCACGTCACTGGCCCGAGCTGGTCGGCTTCCCTCAGACCTGGCAGCGCGCGGCAGCAGACACCGTTGCCGAGTTTCAGCCGTCGATCGGAACGCCGCGAGTCCGCCGCATGGTGACAACGGCTCAATACAATTGCAGCGGCTCGTTCCGCCTGACCTCGGCGCAGAAAGACGCGCTGATCGCGTTCTGGTTCGACACCTGCGACCAAGGCGCGCTGACCTTCGTCATGCACGATCCCGAGGATGGCGGCGTCACCTCGCGCATCTGGGAATGGGCCGAGGCGCCCGATCCGCAACACTACTCGGCCGACGTTTGGGACGTCGCCGTTCGGCTCATCCGACAATCTTAGGAGAAGATCATGGCACTTCAGCTTGCAGTCGCATCGCGCAATGCGATGCTTGATGCGTTTGTCTCGGAGCTTGGCGCTTCGCCGGTTCTCAAGATCCGCACCGGGTCGGCGCCAGCCAACGTCGCCACAGCGGATTCCGGCACTGTATTGGCAACCCTCAGCCTTCCGGCGACCGCATTCAACGCGGCGTCATCGGGCGCTATTACCAAAAACGGCACCTGGTCAGACGGCTCGGCGGACAATAGCGGCACGGCGGCGCACTGGCGTCTGTACAAAAGCGATGGCACAACCTGCCGCGCGCAAGGCACCGTCACTGTCACCGGCGGCGGCGGCGACCTCACTGTTGACTCGGTGACGTTCAACGCCGGCCAGGCCTTCTCGGTGTCAGCCTTCCAGATCACAGCCGGCAACGCCTGATCTGAGGTGGATCGGTGCCTGTCTACACCATCAATGCGTCAACAAATTTTGGCTATGTGCGCTCTCAGGCAAGCAATTATGCCAATGCGCGTGGGACGAGCGGAACGAAGACTGCATTTTCCTCGACAGCGCAGATCATCGGCCAGCAGCTTATAACCGGCACAAACTACCTCTACGAGTCGTTCTTAGAGTTTGACACCTCGGGTGTGACCGGCACCATCACCAGCGTCGAGCTCAAGGTCTATTTAGGCAACGTGGTCGCCGACAATCCCTTCGTGGCGCAGGCTCGGCTTTACGACTTTAGCACTTCGGTCACGACAGCAGATTGGGTGCCGGGTGCTGACGTAGCCGGCGACACATTGCTTGCCACTCTTGCATCTGGCGCGATGTCGATTGGCGCATACAACTCGTTTACTAACGTCGCGTTCCCGGCAAACATCAACCCGTCGGGAAGCACCCGGTTCTACGTTACCACCGACTTGTTTGCGGCAGGGACGGCACCAGGCACGAACGAAGAAGAGATCGCGTGGTGGCAGTCTCCATCGCAGGCCAATCCGCCACAGCTTGTCATCACGACCAGCGGCTCGATTTCTGGCTCGATGTCAAAGTCGCTGTCCAACGCTACGGTTTCAGCCGCCGCCACTTTGGCGATTGCGGGGGCGCTGGCGCTCACTGCAGCGGATGCAACCGTAACTGGGGCGGCTAACCTATCCGGCGTTGCGGACGGCGTTCTCAGCCAGACGCTCGCAGACGCCACCGCGGCCGGCACCATCGACGTTGAGACTTTTGGCTATCTGGACGTCACACTCGACGACGCCACGGTCTACACGGAAGTTCTGGTCGACATCGACGGCGAAGCGGCTGTCACGCTCGATGACGCGGTGGCAGCTGGCGTCGTTGCATGGGACTTCACCGGCTCGGCTTCGATTACCCTCGACGACGCGGTGGTCGGCGCTACGACCGCAAGCGGCATCACTGGCAGCCTGTCTGCCACGCTGGACGACGCGACGGTGCAAGCGGGTCAGTTCGGCCCGCTCTGGCCGGCTGCGTATGACTTTCCGCAATCGCCGCTCGACGGCACCTATAAGCCGACGCCCGGCGACGACACGCTGCGGACGGATTCGGAAGTCGGTGCACGGCAGTATCGCGCCAGGAGCGGAGGCAACTACGCCGACGTGACCTTCGCGCTCATGCTCAAGAGCAACGTGGCGAAGGATATGCTCGACCGCTTCTATCGGGACGACTGCGCCAACGGGGCGACGCCGTTCTACTGGACCGACCCGGAGACCGAAGCGATCAAGGCCTGGCTATGGGCCGCGCCGCCGCAGATCCAGTATGTGGCGCCGCAGGTCTGGCGCGTCGAGTGCGCGCTGCTGAGAGAGGCTGCATAATGCTACCACCGCTTGAACTGATACCGCGCGACCAATGGCGCGCCGCTCCCATTGAGGGTGACAATCAGCACATCCTTTTGAGCGCCTATCAGCACTCAAACATTCGCTACTGGCTGAAAGTTAAGCTAGAGGCGCCGCTCGCAGACCTGGTCACCGAAGAGGTGGCGCGGGTTAACGCCTTGCTTGAAAGAAAACCGGCCGCCTGATGGCAATCTCGGAGGAAATGGCGCGGGCAATACTCGGCCACCGCACGGACGAGGTGGCGATCGTCTTGCTGACCATCAGCGGCACCGGGTTTGAGACGTTCCGGGTCTGCAACAACAGCGAAAAGATTGTCTCGAACGGTCACGACTTCTTGGCCTATCCCTTCGAGATCGAGCTACCGGGTGACGGCGACGACGCGCCGCTGGCAAGGCTTCGGATCGGGAACGTCAGCCGCGAGATCTGGGAAGCGATCGAGGCGGCCACCGGGCAGATCACGGTCGACATCGTGCTTGTCCTGGCGTCCTCAGCGGACACGCCGGAAAAATCATTCTCGGGTCTGGAATTGCGGAACGTGGTCGCCAACGCCTTGACGGTCGAGGGCGACCTCACGTTGCAATCGTTCACCGGCGAGCCATACCCACACTTGCGGGCGACGCCGAGCCGCCTGCCTGGCCTCTTCTTCGATGACTGAAATCTCCTGGGCGTCCGACTATGTCGGGCTGCCCTTCGTCGACGGAGGCCGGGACCGGACGGGCGTCGATTGCTGGGGGCTGGTCCGGCTGGTCTTCTGGGAACGGCTCAAGATGCCGCTGGACGACTTCGCGGCAATCAAGGCGACCGACATTCGAGGCGTCGCGCGGGCGATTGTATCGAGCATCGACAGCCGGGAATGGCTGCCGGTGATCCGGGGCGCCGAGCAAGAGTTCGACGTCGTGGTCATGCGCGGCCACGCGGGCGGGGTCGGGGTTCCGGCGCATGTCGGGATCGTGGCGCCTTTTGCCACAGTGTTACACGTGGAACATGGGATTGACGCGGTCGCGCCGAAGCTCACGAGCCATACCGTCAAAGATCGGATCTGCGGGATTTACAGGCACCATGTCATTGCCAGCCGTTAACGTCATATCCCGCAATGACTGGTTCGAGCCAGCGCGGCGCGTGACCGTGCCCGGCAACGCGACCCTGGCCGACATCGTGGCGCTGGCCGAGGTGCCGCAATGGGTTCTCGAGACTGGCGAGGTGGCGATCAATGGCCACGTCGTCCCGTGCCGGTTCTGGCGGCTGGTGAGGCCGAAAGACGGCATGGTCGTGACGGTTTACCCTCCGACGCTCCACGGCGGGCAGCAGGGCAGCACGAAGCAGGTCATCACGATCGTGGCGACCATTGCCATCATCGCGGGCGCTGCGCTGATCTCGGGCGGCACGCTGGCGCCGTTCCTGGGCGCCGCTTTCGGGCCTGCTACGCTCGGCGCTCAATTGGCCGGGGCCGCCTTCGGCATCGCCGGACAACTGGCGCTGCGGGCCCTGGCACCGCCGCCGGTGGCAGGGAACGCCAAGAACCGGAATTTTCGGCCCGAGGCGGTCGCCGGGATCAACGGCAACGCAATGGCGCCTTTCGAGTATCTGCCGAAGGTCATGGGCACGGTCACCGCCTCGCCGCCATTCGTCATGCAGCCCTATAGCCTGCTGCTCGACGGGACGGTCGAGGTCTACGCGATCGTCGGTCTGGCCGGGTTCACGCAGATCAACGAAGTGCTGATCAACGGGGTGCCATACAGCGAGTTCCCCGACGTGGAGATCGAAACCCGCGAGGGAGGGACGAGCTCAAGCTCGGCGCTCACGCTGGTCACCCGCATGGGTGTCGAGCGCCAGGGCGAGGCCTTGTCAGAGTTCGATCTCGAAGAGGGCAATGACGGCCGGCTCGACCGTCTCGTCGACCAGTCATCGCCGGACGACTCCAAGTCGGTCTATCACCTGTTCCAGACGGTCAGCGAGCCCGACGAGGCGATCCTGCGGCTGGCCCTACCGGCTGGCTACTATTTTCAAGGCGGTGACGGCAGCACGCAACGTGCCGCGATCCCGTTCCGCATCGAGATCAAGCGCCACGGCTCACCGACATGGATCAAGGGCCCGGAGATCCACATCAGCCCGCTTGACGATTGGGCAAAGCCGCTGCGCCAGCATATCAAACTGGTGTGGAGCGCGATCTCTGGCTCGGCCACTCCGACGAGCAGCGAGGCGACGTTCTACGCCTACGGCTACACCGGCGGCGATACCCAGAGCTGGCAGGCCAATAGCCACTTCCGGCAGACTGGCACGCTCAAGCCAGCCAAAAACGTCCAGATCGACCGCGACGGCGTGACGCTCTATCTCAGCGGGACCACGTTTCCGAAGGACAAGTACGACATCAGGATCCGCCGCGGCACTGGCTACGATCTCTCGTCGTTTTCGGCCTCGACCTACGAATACAACGGCAGCCCGACCAAGGCGCGCTTCTTCGATTACTTCCTCGATTCTTCGACCTACAAGGTCACGGTCAATCAGAAGAAACTCGTCGGCGCCGCTCAGGTCGAGGCCTTCACCTGCATCAAGAACGATCACCCGATTGGCGTCCGCACCGACCTTTGCCTGATCGCGGTCAAGGCGCGCAAGACCAAGATCGAAAGCATCAGCGGCAGTTTCACCAGCCGGGCGCGCACGTTTAGCGGCACGACCTGGGTCACGTCCTACAATCCCACCAACAACCCCGCCGCGCTCTATCGGGAGGTTCTGATCGGCTCGCTAAACGCGCAGCCATTGTCGGCGAGTCTCGTCGACGACCGCGCGCTGGGCGACGCATATCTAGACTGCGAGGCGAATGGCTACGAGGCGAACGGCATCATCCAGGGCTACTCGGTCGAGCAGGCTTTGCAGGAACTGGCCGCCACCTGCCGCGGCGTTCCTAGGCAAGAGGAAAAGTGGTCGATCCTTCTGGAACGTGACACGACCTCCGAAGCGACGACGCAGCTCCTGAGTTCCCGGATCATCCGTAACCTTTCGGTCGAGCGGTCCTTCACAAAGATTCCGCACGCGATCCGCGCCGAGTTCCTTGACGAAGCCGACGACTTCCGGGCGACGGAAACGATTGTCTATGCGCCCGGCTACAACAGCGGCAACGCCACGCTGTTCCAGGCGATCCGCTACAATCTGTTCACGAACCGGACCAAGGTGCAGGCGCGGGCAACCTTCGACCTGCGCCAGATGATCTATCGCAAGAACACCTATTCTTTTGAAATGGATTGGGCGCACCTGGTCAGCGGGCGCGGCACGCTGGTAGCGCTGGCAGTCGACGAACTCGACAGCACGATCGCGTCGGCGGTGATCGTCGAAGTCTTGAAGTCCGCCGGCAATGTCACCGGCCTGCGCCTCGATGCCGCCGTGACGACGCCGACGACCGGGGCAGGGGTGACGATCCAGCTCGACACCGGCTTGACGCTGACCAAGCAGATCGCGTCCGTGGTCGACAGCCAGACGATCCTATTCACAACGCCGTTTGCCGTCACGGATCCCGAGACTGTCGTCGCGGGCAAGACCGTCGCCATCGGGTCATTTGTATCAACGGCGCGTCGCTGCAAGGTGTTCAACATCGAGCGGCTGCCGAACCTGGAAGCCCGCGTCACGCTTCTCGACGAAGCGCCGGAAATTCATGCTTGATGGGAGAAGGAAATGGCCGAACGCTGGCACGTAGGGCGAGAAATCCCGCTCGCGTTGATCATAACGATCTTGTGCTCTGTCGGAAGCGGCATCTGGTACGCGAGCGCCACCAATGCCCGCGTTACGGTCATCGAGAAGACGCTCGAAACTCAAGTCACGCTGCGCGAGGACATCGTCCAGATCCGCGAACAGTTGAAGAACCTCGACCGGCTGACACAGCGGATCGAGACCTTGCTCGACCGGCGTTCGGACGCGGGCAAAACGGACAGAACAACCACCATCGGAAAGGAAGTCCAATGAGCTACATTCTTATCGGCGTGCTTGTCGCCCTCGCGGCGATCTTCATGTACAGCGCAATGACCCCGACCGGCATGGACTGGAAGAAGGGCATGGCCGCCCTGGTCGCTCTCGGCGCCGCAATCTGGGCATGGATCGCCGGCCTCTTCTCGTCCGCACCGCCGGTCTAGTCCCATGCGCCATCTGCTCGCCGTGGCCGCCCTCGTGGCGGCTTTCGTGTTTCTGGCGCCGGTTGTCTGGGCTCATAGCTGGTACAGCCAGAAGCGCGACCCGATCTTCGGGAAGATGACGTCATGCTGCGGCGGCTCAGACTGCGCGCCGCTCGATGTCCGGTTCATCGACTTCTCGGACCCGCGCGGCATTCGCGTGACGCTCACGCCAGAGCAGGCGCAGGCGATCAACTACAACCGCCGGACGGGCTTCGACGAGTTCATTGACTACGCCCGCCTGCAGCCGAGCGAAGACAACCTGTGGCACATTTGCCTGATGGGCGACACCGTCTCGTCGGACCCGCGCCGCGGCTACTACTGCATCTTTGAGCCGAGAGGTATGTGATGAAGGCCAACTTCAAATCATCGCTGGCGGCCGTCCTTGTCCACGAGGGCGGCTTTTCCAATCACCCGCGGGATCCCGGCGGCGCCACCATGCGCGGCGTCACGCAGCGCGTCTATGACGCTTACCGCCGGAATGCCGGCAAGGATCAACAGTCGGTGGCGCGCATCAGCGACGCCGAGATCGAGGCAATCTACTATCAGCAATACTGGATGGCGGTTCGCGCCGACAACCTGCCATCTGGCCTCGACTATGCGGTGTTCGACTATGCGGTCAATTCAGGGCCGCGTCGGGCAATCGAGCATCTGCAGGAAGTGCTCGGCGTTGCCGTCGACGGCCTCATGGGCAATGTGACAATTGCCACAGCGGCGGCCAAGCCCGCGGAGGGCGTCATTGCCAAGCTCTGCGACCGCCGCATGAAGTTCCTGGAAGACCTCAGCACCTGGGACACGTTCGGCAAAGGCTGGACCCGCCGCGTCGACGGCGTGCGCTCCAAGGCGCTGTCTATGGCTTCGATCAACCCGTCGCAGCCCGATGTCGCGCCGACCGTTCCGCCGCTGCCCAGCCCGCCACCGGAGCCCATCAGCGCCAAGCGCTCGATCGGCGAGGTCATGTTCTGGATCGTCGGCGCCCTTCTAGCCGGCATCGCGGCTGTGTTCTTCGGAGGCAAGTGACATGGATCAGCAAAACGTCGAGGGCTTTCTGAAATCCCGCACCACGCAAATGTGCATCGCCATCCTCGCCGCCTATGCGGTCAAGACCTGGGGCGTTCCGCTCGCGCCGGCCGAGCTGCAGGTCGCGCTGACCGAAGTCCTGAGCGTCTCGATCCCCGTCATGGTCCTGGGCGTGATGTGGTTCCGCAAGAAGGCGCAGACGATCATTCAGGGCTGGTGGTGACGCCATGGCAAAGGTTAAGCAATGGACCGGCGGCGGGAAGCGCGGCCTTCACTTGTGGTGTCCCGGCTGCGATGCGGTCCACGGTGTTACCACCGATCCGCTGGGTTGGACATGGAACGGCGATGTCGAGAAGCCGACGCTCTCGCCATCGCTGCTCACCAATGCGGGCAAGGCGCACTCGACTGCCCCGATCTGCCATTGCTTCGTCCGCGACGGCCGCATCGAGTTCCTGAGCGACAGCACCCACGCGCTTGCCGGGCAGACAGTCGATCTACCGCCTTGGCCATACGGAGATCAGTGATGCTCGCCATGATCCTGAACTGGCTGGGCGGGGGCGTCCTGACCTCCGTCCTGGGCCACCTCGAAAAGCGGGCGGCGATCGAGAACGACCGCGAGAAGCTGAAGACCGAGGTCACGATCTCGGAGATCAAGGCCGAGCTCGCCACCCGGCAGGAGCAGGCGCAGATCGTCAAGCTGCAGCTCGGGCACCCGGTCGCGTGGGTTCCGCGGTTCCTGGCCGAAATGACGGCCGTCGTCTACTTCCTGTCCATCGTCGTCGACTCGATCTGGAACCTCGACGGGACTGTGGCCGCTCTTCCGGTTGCCGAGGCCGGTCTCATGGCGACGATCTTCGCCGGAATGTTTCTGACCGCCACTTTCAGAAAGTAGCACAATGCCTCTAAATCATGGCCTTTACACTGACACGCTGTGGTCGGTGCCGATCACCTTTGTCGACGCGGCTGGCGCGGCGATCAACCTGTCGGGTGCCGAGTATGTCGCCGAGGTCTACAACAACGGGGTCCTGGTCTTCACTTTCCGCAGCGTCGGCGCGGCGGCCGACGAGGGGCTGATCGAGACGACCAATGCGGCGACCGGCATTCTGAGGCTTACGGCGACGGAGGTGCAGCACGCGGGTGTGCGCGCGGGCGTCTACCGCCTCCACCTGTTCCGCGACCTGACCGACGACATCTGGACGGCCGAGGGCACCCTGCTGATCGGCTCGCCCGGCGACCGCGAGACATACTTGAAAATGGACGGCAACCGGACCCGCACGGTCAACGCGGCCGTGGTCCTGCCGATCATCGTCGGCGGCACCAGCGACGGCATCACGTCATTTGATGCCGGCTCCGCGGCAACTGATTTCACCAGCATCCCGCTTTGGGATCTCGGCAACGGCAACCCTGGGCTTACTCTCGGAGGATCCTCGTAATGTCATTCATCCGTCTACAAGTTCGCCGCGACACAACCGCGAACTGGACCTCGGCCAACCCGATTCTCGCATCGGGTGAGCATGGTTACGAGACCGACTCGGGCAAGTTCAAGATCGGCGACGGCGTCACGGCCTGGGCGTCTCTCGGCTACTTCGTCGTCGGCGGTGGCGGCGGCGGTGGCGGCAGCGCGGCATGGGGCACGATCACCGGCAGCATTGCCTCGCAGACCGACCTTTCCTCGGCGCTCAACGCCAAGCTTGACGCCAGCGCCGCCTCGGCCTTCGCGCTCACGGTCATGGACGACGCCGACGCCTCGGCCATGCGGACGACCCTCGGCCTGGTTATTGGCACCAACGTGCAGGCACAGGACGCCGAACTCTCCGCGCTGTCCGGCCTGGTGTCGGCGGCAGATCAGCTCCCATACTTCACCGGCGCGGGTTCGGCGGCGCTGACCACGCTGTCGGCCTACGGGCGAACCCTGATCGACGACGCGAGCGCATCGGCTGCCCGCACCACGCTCGGACTTGTCATCGGTACGGACGTCCAGGCATACGACGCAGAGCTGGCAGCTATTGCCGGGCTGACGTCCGCCGCGGATCGCCTGCCGTACTTCACCGGAGCCGGCACGGCCGCCCTGGCGACCTTCACCGCCGCCGGCCGGGCACTTCTGGATGATGCCGACGCCGCAGCGCAGCGGACCACGCTGGGGCTGGTCATCGGAACCAACGTGCAGGCCTATGACGCGGAACTCGCCGCAATCGCGGGCCTCACCAGTGCTGCCGACCGCTTGCCATACTTCACCGGCTCTGGGACTGCGGCCCTCGCCACGTTCACGTCGTTCGGCCGCAGCTTGGTCGACGACGCAGATGCGGCGGCCGGGCGGACGACCCTGGGCCTCGTGATCGGAACCGACGTGCAGGCCTACGATGCCGACACGCTCAAGTCGGACGTTTCCGCGAACCTGACCGCAGGCTTCTCGTCAACGCAGTACAACACTTATGGCACGGCCGGCGTCGTGTCGTCCGGCACGGTGACGCCAGCCTTCGCCAACGGCAACGAGCACAAGTATACGAACAATGGTGCGCACACCCTGGCGCCGCCGACGGTGACCGCGGGCCGCGCCACGTCTCTCACGGTCGAGATCACGAACGGCGCTTCGGCCGGTGCGATCACGACCTCGGGCTTTACCAAGGTCAGCGGCGACTCCTTCACGACGACCAACGGACATGAATTCAAGTGCTTCATTCATGTCGGCGACACTGGCTCCCTTCTCAACGTGGTGGCAATGCAATGACGTTTCCGTTCTCAATCGGCGGCTTCATGCGGACGACACCGCCGACGCCGAGGGCGCTGGCGATCATCCTTGTCGGGCAGTCGAACAATCGGCCTAGGGGTTCCTCGCGCCTAACCGGCACGAGCAGCGGTCCCATGAATATGCCTGTTGGCGGTTGCGCAAGCCCGCACTGGTTGTTTGACCCAGCGAGCGGCGGCAGCAACGAGGAAAACACGCTGCATTGGTCTGACGCCGCAACGGCTGCAACCTACGCCGAAGAGGGCACGATCCAGGGGCCGGGCGGTGGCCTGGATCTCATCGGCCTGCCGTCGACCCATGTGAAGGGCTACATGGCGTCCGTCGCTATCGGCTCCCGAAACCTCGAAGTCCTCGCAGGTGGTGGTCCGATGGCCACGACGCTTGCAATCATCGAGCGGTTCGCGGCATTCGCTGCAGCTGATGGCCACGAGCTCGACTATGTGTTCGTCTATCACCACGGCGAGAAAGCCGTCTCCGACGCGACCAGCGAAGCGCAATACTACGCCAACGGAATGGACTATTGCACGGCGCTCCAGCTTTACGCGGCCCAGGCTGTCGGTCGGCCGAGCTATGTTCCACCCATCCTGTTCGCCCATCATATGCAAATGCAGCCCGTCATTGCCAATGCCGTTGGCATCCAGAAGGCAATCCTTCGTTTGTCAGAGGACGTGCCCAACGCCATGTCGATCGGGCCGAGCTACCCCTACGACAGCGAGTCCGACCGCATTCATCAGACCCCGCTCGGATTCGTTCAGCGCGGCGAGGCTTATGGGCTACGCATCAAGCGGTGGTTCGAGGACGGCGACACGGCACCGCCGCTCAAAATGCTGACCGCCGTTCGCACCGGTGCGTCGATCGCGGTGACCTTTAACAAGAACATCACGATCGACGGGGCCGCCACCTTCGGCACCAATCTCAACACCTCGTTGGCTCATGCGACAGGCTTTGAGTACATCGACAATGGCTCGCCTGTGCAGGTCACGAACGCCGTGGCGCTCGGATCAGATGGCGTGACGTTGACCCTTGCGTCGACGCCTTCAGGCGCTGGCTCGCAGGTGCTTCGGATTGCGATGCAGGCGACTTCAGCGAGCCTCGTCAGCGGTGCGTCAAACAGGTCTGGGTCGCAGATCAGAAGGGCCGGCTACAGCGCGGCGTCTGTCTACGACGGCGCCTTCACCCACTACGAGTGGGCAACCCCTCAAGAAATCGTGGTGACGTAATGACAGCAGAAGCAGCGGCAATCCCCGGCTATTGCTCTGAGTGGCGCCTCGACGACACGGACGGTGCCGCCTACGATTCCGGCGACACCCGTTTTCTCGATCATGCGGGCTACGGCTTGCGGAACGCCTTGGTCAAGACGGATGGAACGCCGCTGTTCGCTACGGCTGGGTCGAATTCCCGCCGCGGACTCAAGCTCGACAATTCCCACAATTGGAAATGCTTTGTTCCGATTGGATGGCAGGGAACCATTGGCATCCTCTTCTATCCAACCTTTGCAAACAACGTCACGCTTAATGCGATGACGATCGGCAAGCAGGCGACCGTCTCGTCGAATGCCAGACCCTTTCATCTTGTACGGTCCTCCAGCGTGATCTCTGCGCGTTCCAATACTCCCGCAGTCACTGGCGCACAGATTTCCGGCATTCCGAACAATACAGTTTCGGCCTTCATCGCATCGACGAACCAGAGCGACCGCAATAGTCGCGGCACGATCGACGCGGTATCGGTGACCACCGCCGCGCTCACTGCAAGTTCTATCAACGGAAACGCTGTGGCGCCCATGTACGGAGGCGGCGGCTCGCCCGTCGACACGAGCCGCGGCTGGCTGCGGCTCGGAAACAACTCCGGCACCATTGGCGATCTGACCGCGAATGCCACCGACTTCGTCACCGTGTTTGAAATCGTCATGTGGAAAGGCGACAGGATCACCTCGCACCTGTCTGAGTTGAAAACCTGGCTCGACGCCCGCAAAGCGCACTACGGCACCTGACGATGCCTCTCGCGCAATACACGCTCGTCCTGGAAGGACCGACCCCGCCGCCGCCGATTGTTGGTGATCTGTCGCTGGGTTTAGACGATGCGGTGGTGGCTGGTGCCGGGCTGCTGGATCCACTGCCGCAGACTGGAGCCCTTGGCGCAGTGCTTGCCGATGCGGTGGTGTCTGCAACTGGCGCGCTGACGCCGCTGGCCGGCGCCGAGCTGTCAAACTTCGTCGTCAACCCTCACGCAGACGGCAAACGGGCGGGCTGGACCATCACCTGGCCGCCTGCCACACCCGGCTTCTTCAGCCTCGTGGTCGTCCCGACTGGCACAGCGACGCCGGCACCGGAAACGCTCGAAGACTGGGCCGTCAATGGCACCGGGCCGACGCTACACCGCACGTCGCTCGAAATGACCACGCTGACCGATGGTACGCCGCCGATCAACGGTCTGACGCAAGAGGTCAGTTACATCGCAATGTCGACCGTTAAGCGCAGCGCGACGCCTGGCGACTATGCGCCGGTTGTGACCTACGCCTTCACGACACCGGATGCCGTGCCGATCCTGTCGGGCCTGGTTGCGACGTTTAAGGGGCAGACCACCGGCATCGCTTCGTGGCTGACCGACGATCAGACCGGCGCCTCCAAGGTCGCGGTCTATCCCGCCGCGTCCTCGCCTTCGGACGACGACGTGGTGGCGGGCACCGGGGCGACCTTCTTCGTCAGCAAGACGGTCACGGCGACCGGGCGAGTCTCGGTCCCGAACATCACCGGCCTCACAGGCGGGATCGCGTACCGGGTTCACATCATTCAGGTCGACGCGAACGGCAACCGCAGCAACAAGATTACCTATGACTTCACCACGCCCGCGACGGAAACGGTCAGGTGGCGCGGCGCTCATGACGGCGCGCTGTCGGGCGGCTTGGTCGTCAGCAGCAATATCACCGTCGGGACAGCGCAAGTCGATCCGCTCGGCAACTCCAATGGCCTCACGCTTGAGGCTAATCCTGGCGGTGTCAGCACGATCTGCAGAATCTACCGGAGCCTTGATATATTGAGCGCGGCGCCGCGCTTCCGCTTCTTCGTCAAAAAGCTGCAGTGGGCGTCGCCGAATGCCTGGATCAGATTTGTTTCACAAAACCTCACCATCAACCCGAACATGTCGTTCAACCTCGACACCGGAGCGTTCTCGTCGGTCAGCCCGCGGATCACGAACAACATCGCAATCCCGCTCGAAGACGGCTTCTGGTATTTGCAGTTTGATGCCGATCTCTATGACGATGGCACCGACGACTTGAACGGGCTTTTCGGGGTATATCTGGCGGACGCGACGGGCAGCTCGGTGATCAACGTCGCCGGCCTGCACAAGATCGCGTTCCACGACTATCAAGGAGTCTACTGAACCGTGGGCACACTTCCATCAGACTATCTCGATGAATTGCGGGCGGTGGATGGATCCGCGCAACTGACAACAAGCGAGACGGCGGCTGGTCACAACGATACGGAGTTCTCCTATTCCGGCAACGGCGTCGACACCTTCACCGTCAATGCTGGCAGCTTCCGCGCGCTGCAGCACGGCCTGGTGACGATGCTGGATGCCCTCGGCTATCGGCACTATGGGCCGGTCGGCAACTACATCAGACGCCCGAGCACCCTTGACTTCAATATCTCGGGCGCAAAGCAGTCCTGGTGGATGGCGGCCGGTGTGAAGGTTTCCAGAAACTATGCGTCGAATTGGAGCGGCGGCTACAGTTCCGAGTTCAATGTTTTCGATGAGCAGCTGCGCAAATGGCAATGGTTGAACGGGTGTGCAAACACGGCGGACTCCGGCTTCCCTGCGCCGGCCGGCCATCGGTGGGCAAGTTTCTGGACAAGCGAACCGACAAAGAGCTTTTTCGACGCGAACCCACAATATCTTTTTGCAAAAGGTGGGAACCCTGCGACCCCGACGCTTAACTTGAGCGGAAGCCTTTCTCCGGCCGAATACGACACGCTCGTCGAGTTGATTGCGGCACGGCTTCTCTATGACGGCTTCACATCGGAGGCGGCCGGCACATGGTTTCGGACGACCTTTGATCCAGACGACA
>JBEEPT010000028.1:0-9381 GCA_041190985.1 Pseudomonadota bacterium | reverse complement strand
GCCGGCCGGATGTGCAGCGTGTCGGCCAGGAAGTCAGCGCGGACGATGAAGCCCAGGCGGTCGCAGATCGTGCCGAGCTTGAGCGTTGCCGGATCGGCTGCGGTCGGGACCGGTGCGATTGGCCTCGCCACAGGCGCCGGAGAGGCTGGCGCGGGGGTAGTTGTAGCCACGGGCGCCGCTGCCTGCTGCTGGGCTGCCTCCTGCGCCTGCCGGATCTGCTCGGCAGCCAGCCGCTGCGCTTCAGCCGCGATGCGCGCCTGCTCGGCCTCAGCCCGCTTGCGCTCGCGCTCAGCCTCGGCCGCCCTGTGCGTGGCGATGCGCGACGACACCAGCGCCGCGAAGTCGTCGGCCGCCTTGTGCACGATCTGGCCCAGGTCGGCGAACAGGAACTGCAGACCGTCAGCCTGCGCCGCAAACGCTGCCACGTTCGCCCGGATGCCGCGCGCCTGGTTGTCGGCCTCGATCTTGGCCCTGGCCAGCGTGGTGTCGAGCGCGTCCTGCAGGCTGGAGAAGGACCGTAGGCCCTTGATGGCGCCGGCGAAGTCGGCCACCACCGGACGCAGCGCCATCGGGGCCAGTTCGCCATTCAGCGCGGCGACGTGCGCGTCCAGATCGCGGCGCGACGCCATGACGGCCTGCTCCTTGATCTCGACCTTGCGCCGCTCGACCATCTTCTCAGCGGCCAGCCGGGTGTCGCGCGCCAGCTTGCGGCAGTCGGCCACAGCGCGGCGCATGGCCTCGACGTCGGTGATGCTGGCCAGGGCGCCGGCCTCGGCCGCGTCGAGCGCCTCCTCGGCCTTCTTCAGCGCCTTGCACGCGGCGTCGCACGTGGCGAAATCGGTGTCCGTCGTCGGCGCCTTCGGGATGCGCTCGACAAAGGCGCGCAGGGCCACGGCGAAGGATGGCAGATTGCCGGCTACCGACAGCGCGCCGTCGAGGCGGACGCTGACGGCGGGCAGGTGCTCCAGTGTTTCGGCGCGGGCCGGCTCGGCGGACTCGGGCGGCACGTAGGCGTCCAGGTCGCGCTCGAACTGGGTCCAGCCGTCGACGATGGCCTGGCGCAGTTCGGCGTCGGGGTAATACCAGCAGTGCTGCTCCTCGACCAGTTCGTCGTCGGCAGTCCACTCGCTGGCCATGAACAGGATGCGCTCGGCACCGCTGATGAGCAGCTGTTGCTCCATCTGCACGCGGTGGTAGATCGGCAGCAGGCGGCTTTCGGCAGACGGCGGCAGGGGTGCGCCTGGGGCGATGCGGTCCATCGCGCGGAAGGCATCGCGCAGCGCGGCGTTCAGCGCCTTGTGCTCGAAGCCCTCCGACTCATCCAGCGTCAGCCCGTCGAAGCTGGCCGACAGCGGGCCGCTGCTGCCCGTCACCGGGTACAACTCCTGCCCGATGAACTCCTCAGCCAGCGGCCGGGCCAGCGCCTCGGCGCGGTGCCCGTTGTCGAAGCGCTTCTGCGTGCCGATGTCGACCTCGGGCGCCAGCCCGGTGTGCATCTCGCGCAGCAGCTGGGCGCGGGTCTTGTACGGGCTGCAGCCCATCATGGCCGGCGCGTCGCTGGCGTTGAAGTGCTGCGCGCGGTAGGCGAGCCACTCGGGCGAGCCTTGGATCAGGTTGTGCGTGATCATGTCGCCTCGATTCAGTAAGTGCCGTGTGGCTCGCCGCGCGCCTCGGCGGCAACGTCCCAGCGCCCTTCGCGGTAGGCGTCTCGCGCATCGCGCTCGGCCTCCCGCAGGTCGGCGTTGTGCTGGCGCTTGATGGCCTGCAGGTGCTCGAATGCCAGGCGCTGCTGGCTGGGCGTCGCGGTGCCGGCTTCGAGCGCGGACAGCATGGCCTTGTGCTCTGCGAAGTTCATTGCGCAGCCCCTTCCGCCGCTTCCATGTCGGCCACGAACGGGTCGACATCGGGCTCCGGCGCCGCCTTCTTCAGCGACAGGATCTGCGCCTTCTGCGCCTCGGTGAAGGTCGCCTTCGTGCTGAGCATGGCCAGCAGGTCGCCGGGCGCTTTCTTGCCGTCGGCCACCAGCTTCGTCCAGGCCGGCAGGTTCTTGGTGAACGCCTCGTCGGCGTAGGGCGGCATGGCAGGCGTCTTCACCAGCGCATCGACGGTCTGCGCTGGCGTCATCGCCTCCGGCATCGCTTCGAGTTCGTCGGTCGAGTAGATGCCAAGCAGCGCGCCGGGGCAGTAGGACCGCGCCCAGTTCTTGACCTGCAGGTAGCCCATCTGCTGTTTCGGGTTCGTCTTCCACAGCGGGCTGTTCTTCGTGGTGACGGTGGACGCGGCCAGCCACTCACCCCAGGTGATCGACTGCTCCCCGCGCAGCACCGCGCCGACGCGGCAGGCGTCGCCTTGATGCTCGTAGTGGAAGCTGCCGACGATCGCACCGGACTGCATCACCACCGCGTTGACAAGCTGAGCTTCGTAGCCGAGCTTGCCGTTGATGACGTGCGCCTTCTGGGCAACGGAGAACGGGTTGAGGCCCCAGATCATGGCCTGCGTGACGATGGCCAAGCAGTCGCCGACGTTGCCTTTCAGTTCGCGCGGGATCGAGAGCGCGCTGTTGGCCAGCGCTTCGGCCATGCGCCAGAGCTTGTCAAAGTTCTGGTCTTCGAGCAGGTCGCGCGGGGTGAATGTGCGCTGCAGCAGGCGATCGAGCTCGGACTGCGTGGCGGTTTCGGCAGCGCGGGCGATCGCGGTGCGGGATTCGGGAGCGTTCACAAGGGTCCTTTCGAAAACGCGCCGATCCAGGCGCGGCGGATTGCGTACAGCAGCGGAAGCCCGCTGCGGCGGTGGAATGCGAGGAGGCGCAGGAAGCTGGTCACAGCAGCACCACCGCAGCGGCAGCGCCCAGGATCGAGACGATCACCAGCAGCTGCACGCGGCGCAGGCGCACCTGCATGTGGTCCATCCACTCGGCGTCGGTCAGGTGGCGGTGCATGTCAGTCCCCGATGTAGCGACCCGGGCGCAGCCAGCTTTGGACGCGGTCATCTTTCCCGCACGGGTCGTAATCAACCCAGGGCCGCATGTCCTCCGGCTTCTTCCCGATGGCCTTGGCCGCCCTCCACAGCAACCACGCGCGGTACTGCGGCGCGTAGCGAGCCCGTGTCGGCAGCGGTAGGTCGTCGAAGCGCGAGGCCGGGAACACGTCGGCGGTCACCTGCTCAGCGCCGGCCGGCAGGAACTCCAACTCGTTCGGCGGCTGGCGGACCGCGCTCTCGACGATGTGCGTGCTGGTGACCTGACCGCCGGCCAGCGTGTACGTCAGCTTCAGCACCCAGGGCCACAGCGTGACGCTCTCCAGGGTGCGCGAGAGGTTCAGGGCGGCGGCGAGCGCGGCCTGCTCGGTGTAGTGCGCGACGGCGCGAGACTTGTCGACGGCCGGGCTCATGCCGCCCTCCGCGCCGCTTCGAACGATGCCCAGTCGCTGTCGCGCACTTCGACTCCGGCCATCACCGGCGCGGGCTGACGCTGCCGCACCGGCTCTCCGGTGACGCGCGAAACGAACCACATTGCGGCCAGCGCCAGCATCAGGCCGAAGCCGGCGCCGGCGAGGAAGACAAAGGCTAGGGTCGAGTGGGCTTGCATCTGCGGCTCCCGGTGTGTGTTGCGATGGGATGCACTTTACCGAATGCGGTTATGGTCTGTCAACCGTATTCGGTAACGCAGGACGAAAAAAAAGCCCGCCGAAGCGGGCGCAGTGGGCCGGCAGCGTCACCAGCGCTGCAGCTGCTCGTTCGTCTCGCGCGGGTTCACGACGGCCTGCCTCGGAGCGCCTGGCGCGCGCCCGACCACGGGTGTTCCGTTGCCTTGGTCGTCGCTGCGATCGAACACCAGCGCGCGGCCGAAGATCAGCACGAGCCACGTCGGATAGGTGTAGGCCGAGCCGCGCGAGTGGTCGATGACGGCGCCGATGACGCCGCCCAGGATGATGTTCCCGAACATGCCCGCGTTGGGTCGGCTCACGGCCTTGCCGACGGCCTCTGGCTGGCCGGCCTGCTTGCACACGATGTCCAGGTCAGCTGCCGAGCGCCGCACCATCATGACCGCGCCGGACTGCACGGCCACGCCAGGGTGGTAGTCGTTCGTCACCGTGCAGGCCGCGCCCACCACATCCGCGCCGTCGGCGGTCTTGGTGTCGATGCGCAGTGGATGCGTTGAGTCGTTCATGACCGACGCGCAGCCGGTCAGCGCGGAGAGGGATGCAATGGTGCAGAGGCGCGTGATTCGTTGGCTCATGGTGGACCCTTACGCTTGTTCGAGGGTTGCCCCTTGTGACGGACAGACGGCTCACTCTGCACGCTGGCCTGGCCTTCTGCAATCCCGAGCAGCGCGCGCACGTTGTCACGGATCACCATCTTCAACTTCTTCATCGGCGAACGGTATGGCGGAGCCGTTACCGAATGCGGTTGACGTGAAATTACCGCAAGCGGTAAGATGGTGCGCATGGACATCGACATTCCCGCAATCTCCGTGGTGCGCGACGCGCTCGCTGCGCTGACGATGAAGCAGCTGGAGCGGCTTGCAGTGTTGTCTGGCGTGCCCATGACGACGATCTACAAGATCCGACTGGGCGACACCGAGAACCCCGGCATTGAGACGGTGCGCAAGTTCGTGCCGCACATCACTGCCGCGGCGCAGGCCGAGCCCACCAAGGCTGCCGCGTGACCCAGATCCTCCTCGGTGGCATCGCGCCACCTTTGCCCGCCCGCGCTTCGGCGTGGGTGGGCTACTTCTACAGCTGATCGGCAACGGCTCATGCACTCACTGTCCATCAGCCCAGCCGAGAGAGCACGCAAGATCAGTAGCGTCATCTTGCAGCGCGCGCAACGCGATGCAACGCAGGTCGCACTGGCCACCGCGATGGGCTGCAGCGAGAGCACGCTGAGCCGGATGCTAGCGCCCGACCACCTGGACAAGCTGGCCCTGTTACTGGCACACGCCGGTCTGAAGGTCGTTCCCGTCGAGAGGATCTGTGTTGACCCGCAGATGTACGAGGCGATGACGCGCATCGCGTCGAAGGCCATGGCCGACACCGAGACGGCGCAGCGCCTGGTGTGGGGCGACGAGTGAGAGGCTTCTTTATTTGCCCCGCTCGGATCGGCCGCAGACGGTTCGCCTCGCCGCAGTGTGGCGGCGGATTTTGCGTGGCGTCTGTGGGGTGGCGCACATGAACTACTACGAGCATCACCTTGGCGACTATGACGGCGCCACATCCCACCTATCGTGGGACGAGGATCTCGCGTACCGCCGACTGATCTGCCTGTACTACCGCACCGAGGCGCCGATACCGGCCGACGTCAAGCAGGCTTGCCGCCTGGTCCGCGCCGCCAGCAAGCCCCAGCGCGACGCCGTGCAGCAGGTGCTGGCGGAGTTCTTCGACCTTCGCGACGACGGGTGGCACAACGCGCGATGCGATCGAGACATCGGCGCATTCCACGAGCTGGAGCCCGAGCGCGAGGCCAAGCGAGACAACGCGAAAGAGCGCCAGCGCAGAGCACGCGAGCGGCGCGCCGAGCTGTTCGAAGCACTTCGCGGTCACAACATCGTGCCTCCGTATGACACGACAACGAGGGCGCTTGAAGCGCTCCTGTCACGCGTGACAGGCGGAGAACCGGCGACGGCGCCTGTCACACCCGTCACGCGTGACAACACGGCTACCCATACCCACCTCCCACCTCCCACCTCCCAAGTTATAAAAACAGAAGACAAGGGCGCGCAGGCTGCGACTCCACCACCTCACGCGCGCCCGATCGAGGCCGATCCCCCCGAAGCCAACGGCCAACCCCCGACCGCGGCCGGCTCGGTCTGCCGAGCGATGCGGACGGCCGGGCTTGCGGCCGTGAACCCCGGCGATCCCCGGCTGCTGGCACTGCTCGACCAGGGCGCCACAGAGGACGAGCTGGTCGGCATCGCCGCAGAGGCGGTGGGCAAGGGCAAGGGCTGGGCCTGGGTGCTCACGGTGGTGCAAGCCCGGCGGGCCGAGGCCGGGCAGATCGCGCTTGTCCCGAAGCCCGACGACCCGCTGGCCTGGCGCAAGACCGCCGACGGCGTGTTTTCGATGGCTGAACGGCTGGGCGTCAAGGCTAAGCCCGACGAGCTGTTCCACGACCTCGAGCGCCGCGTCCTGACGGCCTTCCAACGCGCCGAAGGGCGTCAAGCGAGCGCAGCATGAACGCCGAACATCGCCCGTACCGCGGCGGCCGTGTCGACCCGCCTCCGACCGACGAACGCCCGGACCCGGGCCGCTGTCTGGCGCACGGCTGCCCGCTACGCGGCAGCATCGACCCCGGATCATCGGGCCGGTTCATGTGCGCCGCGCACGCCTGGGTTCCGGCCGACAGGTGGCAGGCGATCACGCATCAGCTGCACGAGCACCGCTGGATGGCCGACCACATGCGCAGCCTTCGGGCCGACGACATGCACACCCGCTGGCGCGCCGCTGCCGATGCCTTCTGGCGCGAAGCCGATCCGGACATGGTGCCAGATCCGCACGAGGGCCGGGAGCTGTACCTGTACCGCCTGCACCTGGACCTGCTGTACCGCATCGGCGCGCGTTTGCTCAAGCCTGGGCCGATGGTCCCGCAGGGCCACGGACGGCCGAAGCGCCCGGGGTCGTTGGCCGGGCTGCTGCCGATGGTCGAGGAGACCGCGGCATGACGATGATCTACGAACGCCTGGCCCGCGCGCTGACGCTGCTGCCGGCCACCGGCCAGGACATCGCCGACGACCTTGGCGTGACGCGCAAGGCGGTGCAGGTCTGGCTGCGCTACCTGCGCTCCGAGGGCATCGTCGCGTACGGCACGATCCGCGGTCGAGAGGGCAGGGTGTACGTGCGCGGTACCGGTGTGACGTTCCCGCGTGCCACAGACCCGTGGCTGGCGCACGGCGTGATCCGGTTTGCGGCGGCATGGGCTGCGCTCAGCCGGCGCTGCACGACAGACGATCTGGCCGATGCTGTCGGCACGACGCGCCGCGCGGCCAGCGAGATCGCCAGGGCGATGCGCGATCACCGCCTGATCCGGGTCGCCGCCTGGGAGATGCGCCACCAGTGCGTGACGCCGGTGTATGACCGCCTGCCGTGCCCGGATGTGCCGCGGCCGGCCCGTGCTGCACGAACCGAGGTCAACGCGCGGTGCTGGGCGAAGCGGCGTGATGCGGATCGGTCCGCACCCGAGGTGCGCGCATGACATGGGTGCTGAGGAACACCGCCACCGCTGCGAGGTCCGACAGGTCCTCGCCTGGCGCGTCCAGTTCGGCCCCGAATGGGTCAAGGACTGGCTCGATGGCGTCGGCAAGAAGCGCGGCCCGGCTGCAGCGGATCGACTGCGCAACGACTGCCGCACCCAGTGGGCCGCAGGCAATCGGGGCGAGCCCGGCGACTGGCGATGAGGTGATGCTGACGCTGCCATACCCGATCAGCGCGAACCGGTACTGGGCCACCCGCGTGGTGAAGGCCAAGGCCACGGGCCAGTGGATGTCGATGACCTACGTGACCCCCGACGCGGAGGACTACCGCAGGCAGGTCGCCAGCATCGCCACGGCGAGCGGCATCGGCCGGCCCTTCCCGTGGCGCGTGGCCGTCGAGCTGGACCTGTACCCCAACCGGCCGCAGGACTGGGCCCGCCGCGCTGGCCGCGACCCGACCGGATGGGACGACGACGTGCGCTGCATCGACCTGGGCAACGCGGAGAAGGTGCTCAGCGACGCGCTGCAGGGCATCGTGTTCAACGACGACCGCTGGATCTGGGAACTGCACAAGCGGCGCAAGGAGCCGGACGGCGAGGGCAGGGTAGTCCTGCGCATCAAGCCGCTGGCTCGGGTGAGCGCGCAGCTGGACCTGATTGCGTGATGCGCTGCTACCTGTGCGGCCGCCGTCTGTCCCGCGCTGCTGCGACGGTCGAGACAGCCGGCAATGTGGGCCACGCTGGGCCGACTTGCGCCAGGAAGGCCGGGCTGCTGCCGCCTCGGGTGGAGCGGCCAAGGGCTACCGCCACCAGGGCGCGCAGGGCAGGGCGGAAGGTGTCGCGGCAGATGGAGCTCGCCGGCGTATGAAGATCACCGACCGCTACAGCACCGCCGTCCACAGCAGCAACCTGAAGTCGAAGCCCGAGACGACCTTCAGCGATGCCGACGTGCTGGGCGCTGCTGGCCTGGCGGGAAAGGCAGAGCGCACGCTGCCCGATGGGACAGTCATCCGCGGCGCACCGCTGGGCATCGCGCTGATGCGCCTGCTGTCGGGCGACAACACGGCGTCGCGCGAGATCGTGGCCATCCTGGCTGACTCTGCCGTCGGCAAGGCGTGGCGCATGGACGGCATGAAGCTGCAGCGGGTGCAGGCTGACGACATGGCCCGGGCTGTCCTGGCCTGGTATCGAGATGGCACGTGCAAGCCATGCGGCGGGCACGGCTACCTGCTGATGCAGGGTGCGCCATCTCTCAGCGAGCATATGTGCCCGGCCTGCAAGGGCACGCGCAAGGTGCCCTTCGATTCGGCGTTCTCGCTGGAGCTGGTGCTGCTGGCCCGGTGGCTGCTGGCTGAGGTCGAGCGCGAGATCGCGTTCGCTGGGCCTGCAGCGATGGCAGCGCTTGCGCCAAGGCTCGATCTGTGATTTGGGTATACTTGCCGCCCATCTGCGGCGACGCAGACCAACGCAGCCCCTGAGGCTGCCGCATTCCAAGGCCCGCCACGTGCGGGCTTTCTGCTTTCTGAGGCCGAAGCGACTGGCGGCAACGGCCCAGCACTGAACTGCCAGACCGGCTACACAGGGACGAACCGCTGGCGCCTGCCGGATGCGTCAAGGCGGCCCGATCAAAGGCACATGTACTGCGCCCTTGCGGCGCAACCCTGAGGGCGTCATAGCCTGGGGCTGACTCGGGCGCAATGCCGCCGGATGCGTAACCGGCACAGACACAGTACCCAGCCGGCGGTGGTCAACACCGGCAGCCATCGACGTGGTGACAAGCTGGGCGCGGGGCTCCTCAACGCAACAGCGGCGGGCGATGGCACGACTGACGACGCTCAAGCCTCGAGTGCAGACGCTGGGCGCCAGTACCAAGCCCGCCAGCGGCGGATGGGCAGCGACCAGCACCAAGAGCACGACCGAGCGCGGCTATGGGTGGGCTTGGCAGCAGACACGCGAGCGCATCCTGAGCCGCGACAACGGGCTGTGTTGCATGTGCAGCAAGGCGGGCAAGGTCACCCTGGCTGTCGACGTGGACCACATCGTCAACAAAGCCGAGGGCGGCGACGACAGCGACGCGAACCTGCAGAGCCTGTGCCGGCCGTGCCACAAGGTGAAGACGGCCGGCGAAGCGCACCGTTCGGGTGCGTTTCAGGGGTAGGGGGGGCTTTGGTCTTCCCAGGCTTTCAAGCCCCTGAC
>JBEEPT010000027.1:0-21269 GCA_041190985.1 Pseudomonadota bacterium | reverse complement strand
GGTGAGCGAGGTCTTGAGGCGCGACAAGAGGTCGTTGATGGAGGCTACCAGCGGCGCCACTTCTTGCGGTACGACGGACACCTCGATGGGGCTCAGGTCATCGGGTTTGCGGGCGCGGATGCGGCGTTCCAGCTCGTTGAGTGGCCGGATGCCACGCACCAAGGCCAGCCACACCAGCAGCACCGCCAGCGGCAGGATGACGAACTGCGGCACCATCACGCCCTTGATGATTTCGGTGGCCAGCGTGGAGCGTTTGCCCAGCGTCTCGGCCACCTGCATCAGCACCAGGTCTCGTTTTTCGCCGTGCTCCACCCAGGTGTAGGCCACGCGCACTTCATCGCCGCGCACCACGTCGCTGCGCAGGTGGATCTGCCCTGCCGCTGGCGTCACGTCGTCGCCGGGAGCGGGGAAATCGGGCTCGCCACTCACCAGCACGCCCTTGGCGTTGCGCACCTGGTAGTACATGAGGTCGGTGTCATCGGCGCGCAGCAGCTCACGCGCCTGGCGGTTCAGAATGAACTGCACCTTGGTGCCGTCGCTCACCACAAACTGGGTCAGTGCTTGCAGGTTGAATTCGAGCGCGCGATCGAAAGGCTTGTTGGCAATGCCTTGTGCCACCAGCCAGGTGAGGGCGAGCGACAAGGGCCATAGCAGCAGCAGCGGCGTGAGCATCCAGTCGAGGATCTCGCCGAAGAGGCTGCGCTGCTCGGGCTGGAACAGACCGAAGGAGAACAGCCCGCTGCGGCCCTCGGTGGCGTGGCCGTCAGCCGGGGATTTTTTCAAGGCAATAACCCAGGCCGCGCACGGTGGCGATGCGGATCGGGCCTTTCTCGATCTTCTTGCGCAGACGGTGGATGTAGACCTCGATTGCGTTGTTACTCACCTCTTCACCCCACTCGCACAGGCGCTCGACCAGCTGGTCCTTGCTGACCAGGCGACCGGCGCGCTGCAGCAGCACCTCGAGCAGGCCGAGTTCGCGCGCCGACAGCTCGACCATCTTGCCGTCTATGGTCGCGACGCGTCCGGCCTGGTCGTAGATCAGCGGGCCATGCTTGATCTGGCTGCTGGCACCGCCCATGCCGCGGCGCGTCAGCGCGCGCACGCGCGCCTCGAGCTCCTGCAGCGCGAAGGGCTTGGCCATGTAGTCGTCGGCGCCATAGTCCAGGCCCTTGACCCGGTCCTCGACGCTGTCGGCCGCGGTCAGGATCAGCACCGGCAGCGTCGAGCCGCGCGCGCGCAGGCGCTTGAGCACCTCGAGTCCGTGCATCCTGGGCAGGCCGAGGTCCAGGATCAGCAGGTCGAACTCATGGTTGGTCATCAGGGCCGCGTCGGCCTCGGTGCCGCTGGCCACGTGGTCCACCGCCGCACCGGCCGCGCGCAAGGTACGCAGCAGGCCGTCGGCCAGGACCTGGTCATCTTCTGCAATCAGGATGCGCATGGGGGATCTCCTCTGGATGCATTCCGGCAGCGCGCGCCGGGGCTGCGACGGAACGGCGACGCCACTTCAGGCACCGCTTTATCAGGTCCATTTTAGGCCCGGCTCAGGAGAGCGCGGCACGCGCGCGGGACTTGCCGCGCCCCACCTCGAGGCCGCTCGCGTAGGCCTCCAGGCCGATCGCCACCACGGTCGCGACATGCTCGCCGACCTGCTCGCGGAATTCGGCCTCGGCCTGCTGCACCGCCTGCCGGAAGGCCTGCAGCCATTCGAGCCCTGCCGGCGTGAAGACGATGCGGCGCGCGCGCGCGTCGAGCGGATCGGGCTCGCGGCGCACCAGGCCCCAGGCCTCGCACTGGTCGACCAGGTCGGCCATGGCCTGCTTGCTCATGCCGGCGCTGTGTGCCAGCTCGGTCAGGCGCGCGCCGGCCAGTGGCAGGTGGCGCGTGATGTGCACATGCGCCGCCCCCACCTGGCCGCGCGCCGCCAGGTTGGACAAGGCCAGCGGCACCTCGGCCGCATGCGCCATCAGCTCGAGCACGCGCGCGTCGAAGCGGCGCAGCGCATGGCCCAGCAGCCGGCCCATGTGGGTCTGCCGCCAGCCGTCGTCCAGGGGGAGTTTCAATGCGCTTGCCGTCACGCCCAAATGGTAAGTCAAACTGACCAAATTTCTTGATTTTTTTCTGGTATTCGCCGCTACACTGCGTCCCAAGCACTGAACGCCAGACCCTCCAAGCAGGCAGAAATGTGCCCAACCCGTTGTTTTTCAAGGAAATCATCATGGACGCACCGAACAAGGCACTGAACACCGAAAAGGCCAAGGCCCTGCAGGCCGCACTGGCGCAGATCGAGAAGCAATTCGGCAAGGGCACCATCATGCGCCTGGGCGAGGGCGAGAAGATCGAGGACATCCAGGTCGTCTCGACCGGCTCGCTGGGCCTGGACGTGGCGCTCGGCGTCGGCGGCCTGCCGCGCGGCCGCGTGATCGAGATCTACGGCCCGGAATCCTCGGGCAAGACCACGCTGACGCTGCAGGTCATCGCCGAGATGCAGAAGCTCGGCGGCCAGTGCGCCTTCGTCGACGCCGAGCACGCGCTCGACGTGCAGTACGCGCAAAAGCTCGGCGTGCACCTGCAGGACCTGCTGATCTCGCAGCCCGACACCGGCGAGCAGGCGCTCGAGATCGTCGACAGCCTGGTGCGATCGGGCGCGGTCGACCTGATCGTGATCGACTCGGTCGCCGCGCTCACGCCCAAGGCCGAGATCGAGGGCGACATGGGCGACAGCCTGCCCGGCCTGCAGGCGCGCCTGATGAGCCAGGCACTGCGCAAGCTCACCGCCACGATCAAGAAGACCAACTGCACCGTCATCTTCATCAACCAGATCCGCATGAAGATCGGCGTGATGTTCGGCAGCCCCGAGACCACCACCGGCGGCAACGCGCTCAAGTTCTACGCCTCGGTGCGCCTGGACATCCGCCGCACCGGCTCGATCAAGAAGGGCGAGGAAGTCGTCGGCTCCGAGACCAAGGTCAAGGTCGTCAAGAACAAGGTCTCGCCGCCGTTCAAGACCGCCGAGTTCGACATCCTCTACGGCGAGGGCTGCAGCCGCGAGGGCGAGATCATCGACCTCGGCGTGCAGCACAAGATCGTCGACAAGTCGGGCGCCTGGTACGCCTACCAGGGCGAGAAGATCGGCCAGGGGCGCGAGAACGCGCGCGAGTTCCTGCGCGAGAACCCGCAGCTCGCGCACGAGATCGAGAACAAGATCCGCGCCGTGCTCAACGTGCCGGCCCTGCCCGAGTTCGATCCGGCCAGCCTGCCGGCGGGCGCCGACGCTGCGCTCGAGGACATGGACGCCGAATGACGGGCTGGCAGCGACCCGGCCCGGCACGCGGCCGGCCGGTGGTGGCGCCCGACGGGGTCGACGGCGAAGCCGGCCGGGCACCGACCGACGACCTGTCGGAACCAGCACCGACGCAGCGCGGCCGGCCCGAGCCCTCGCTCAAGGCCCGCGCGCTCAGGCTGCTGTCGCTGCGCGAGCATTCGCGCCTGGAGCTCGAGCGCAAGCTGCGCGAGCACGAGGCGCGCGAGGGCGAGCTGGCCGAGGCGCTCGACGCCCTGGCCGCGCGCGGCTTCATCAGCGACGAGCGCGTGGCCGAGAGCGTGGTGCACCGGCGCGCTTCCCGCCTCGGCACGACCCGGGTGAAGGCCGAGCTGCAGGCCAAGGGCCTGGACGAGGCCGTGGTGCGCGAGACCGTCGCGGCGCTGCGCGAGAGCGAGCCCGAGCGCGCGCGCGAGGTCTGGCGCAAGAAGTTCGGACGCCCGCCGGCCGACGCGGCCGAGCGCGCCAAGCAGATGCGCTTCCTGGCCGCGCGCGGCTTCTCCAGCGACGCGGTGCGGCGCGTGATCGAGGGCGCGGACGAGGAGGAATAGGCGCGTGCCTCAGGCCAGGGGCTTGAGCAGTTCGTTCAGGTCGTCCTCGCTGAACATGGGCTGCTGGCGCGCAGCCGACCCCTGGTACATGCTCTGGGCCAGCGCCGCCTTGCGCTCCTGCATCTCGAGGATGCGCTCCTCTATCGTGCCCTGTGCGACGAGCTTGACCACCCAGACACTCTGGGTCTGGCCGATGCGGTGAGCCCGGTCGGTCGCCTGGTTCTCGACCGCGGGGTTCCACCACGGGTCATAGTGGATCACGGTGTCAGCCTGCGGCAGGTTCAAACCGACGCCACCGGACTTCAGGCTGATCAGGAACAGGGGCACCTGCCCGCTGGTGAATTGCTCGATGATCGCGTCACGGTTGCGGCTCTGTCCGGTCAGCTTGGTCCAGATCAGGCCGCGCTGCCGGAGTTCGGCCTCGATCAGCGTCAGCATGCTGGTGAACTGGGAGAACAGCAACACGCGCCGGCCCTCGGCCAGCATCTCGGTCAGCAGCTCCATGAGCTGCTCGAGCTTGGCCGACCCCTTGACCTTGGCCGCCGCGTCGAGCTTGAGCAGGCGCGGGTCGCAGCAGACCTGGCGCAGCTTGAGCAAGGCATCCAGTATGGTGATCTGCGACTTGGCCAGGCCCCGGCTCGAGAGCGCCTCGCGCACGGCCTTCTCCATTCCCAGGCGCACAGTCTCGTAGAGGTCGGCCTGCTTACCCGACAGCTCGACCCGCATCAGCGTCTCGACCTTGGGCGGCAACTCGTGCGCCACCAGGGCCTTGGTGCGCCTGAGCATGAAGGGCGTGAGACGGGCGCGCAGCTCGGCCTGGCGGCGGACATCGCCCTGGCGCTCGATCGGCATCCGAAAACGCCTGCGGAAACCCTCGCGGCTGCCCAGGAAGCCCGGCATCAGGAAGTGGAACAGGCTCCAGAGTTCGCCGAGGTGGTTCTCCATCGGCGTGCCCGAGAGACAGAGCCGCTGCCTGGCCTTGAGATCGAACACGACCTGCGCCGCCTGCGTGCTCGCGTTCTTGATGTTCTGCGCCTCGTCGAGCACCACCAGGTGCCAGGTCAGCGACAGCCATCGCTCGCGGTCGCGCTGCAGCAGCGAATAGGGCGCGATCACCAGATCGTGATCGGCCATGGCCGCAGCCGCTTCATGGCGCCCGCCACCGTGCATGACCAGCGTGCGCAAGCCGGGGCAGAAGCGCGTCGCCTCGCGCTGCCAGTTGCCGAGCAGGCTCACAGGCGCGATCACCAGCGCCGGTGTCGTCAGGCGCCCCGCTTCCTTCTCGAGCTGGACATGCGCCAGGGTCTGCAAGGTCTTGCCCAGGCCCATGTCGTCGGCCAGGATGCCTGCCAGGCCGTGTGCACCCAGAAACTGCAGCCAGTCCAGGCCATGCTGCTGGTAGGGCCGCAGTTCGGCCTGCAGGCCCGCCGGCACCGCAACGGCCGGCAGCAGCTCCTGGCCGCCCAGGCTGTCGACCAGGGTGCGCAGCTGCTGCATGCCCTCCCAGACCACGCCCTTGCCCAGCAAGGCCAGGGCACGCATCGCCTCCAGCCGCGACAGCCGCAGCTGCGCGCCCGACAGATCGGCCCCTCGCTCGTCGACCAGCTCCAGCAGGACCGACAGCCAGGGCCTGATCGCTTCGGTCGGCAGACGCACGAAGCCGGCGCCCCCGGGGTCGGGCAGGTAGACATGCTCGGGCAGCCGAGGCTGGCCGGTCTGCCCGTCCAGCGGCGCATCGACCAGCCGCGCGAGCAGCTCCGGCAGCAAGGGCAGGACGTTGTGGCGCCGGCCCTCGATCTCCAGCCCAAGCGACAGATCGAACCAGGGCGAGCCCGTCTCCGACTCGCCTTCGTGCGACCACTCGACGCTCAGGCCGTCGGCGTGGCGGATCCATCCCTGCAATTCCTCGCTCAGCTCGACGACGAAGCCGGCCACGCGCAGGGGCTTGAAATCCTGCTCGGCCCAGTCTAGCCACAGCGCCTGGGGCCGATCGCCCGGCAGGCCAAAGAGGCCGTCCGGACCTTCCAGCAGGCCGAACCGCTGCAGGCAGGACGAGGCCTCCTGCTCGGACGCGAGGTCCCGGTGCAGCACCATGCTGCCTTGCGCATCGGACAGCAAGACCGTGGTGGCCGGCGTCGACCAGAAGCCCCGATGCCCGCCGTAATCGAAGCGCAATACCGCCTGCAACAGCCCGCACACCGCCTGCAGATGGGCGGAAACGGGGCTCAGATGCAGGTGCCAGCCGGGCACCAGGCCCTGCAGGACCCGCAGGTCCGGCAGCACCGGGGGCAATGCGATCCCCCTTGGCAGGTGCTCCAGCAAGGCGAGCTGGTGCTTGCGCAGCAGCGGGGCCGGCAGCCTGGGCGCCCGCAGCAGCTGCAGGGCCTGTGCCTGGGTCATCGACCCGCATTCCACCAGCCCGCAACGCCCTTGCACCGAATCCAGGTAGAACATCGGCTGCCCCGCGCAGAGGCGGGCCGTATCCGACGGCAGGCGCGGCGACAGGCTCCAGACCGGCTCATCGAAGCCGTCCACGGACATCTCCCGCCACTCCCATGCCAGGGCCAGGGGCTCGCCCCATTGCATGCAGCCCAGCAGCTCGCCACTGGGCGACTGACTGTACAGGCGCCCGGTGCTGGCAGCGCGCTGCAACAGCACGACACCCAGGCTGCCCCTGGGCTCGACGCAGCTGATCATGCCGAACTGGTAACGGTCACGTTCCAGGCGCATGGCTGGCAGCAGTTGGATCACCTCGTGATCAGCAGGCTGGAGCTGACCCTGGTACTGCGGCTGGGTCACGTTGAAATAGCTGCCCAAGGGCCTGGGCTTGGACCAGTCCCCATTGACCTTGCGAAAGATGCTCTTGACATCCAGCTGCAACTTCCAGCCCAGGTCACCGGCGGGCTGCAAGGACAGCAGGTAGAACAGGTATTCGGGGCGCGTGACCCCGGACGGGCTTGCACGCGGCGGCTCAGGCCTCAGGGCCTGCAACCAGCGCTGCAGTTCCGCTTCGGCCTGCTGCTCGGCCTTGAGACGCCGGGCGGCTGTGGCCGCCTGACTGGCACGGGCCTGCTCCGCAGGGGACAGTGCCCGCGGGGCCTCGGACGTCCTGTGCGAAGACAGGCTGGCCGCCTTGAGCAGGAGCGCGACCGCATGCTTACATTCGAAGCCGACCGGGCAGGTGCAATCGGGTATCCAGTCCAGCACCTTGCCCTGTGCATCCAGCTCCAGGTCGATGGAGACTTCGTAGGGCCAGCGCTGCGACCCCTGCACCGAACCATAGACCACCCAGCCATCGAGCAGCCAGTCGACATTGACCTCGTCGACCCTATCCTCCTGCAGCAGCTGCATGGCGCGCTTCCAGGTCGCACCGTCAACCAGAGGGCGCAGCGTGTGCGGATCGAGCACGAAGGGAAAAGGCGGCCTGACAGGAATCACCTCATTTTCCAATACAGAACGACGAGAAGATCACGCCCAGCAGGTCGTCCGAGCTGAAGGCGCCCGTGATCGCGTTGAGCGCGTTCTGCGCCAGGCGCAGCTCCTCGGCCAGCAGGTCGAGCGAAGCTGCCTGCTGCGCGAGGTGCAGCGCCGCAATGTCCAGGTGTTCGCCGACCGCGCGCAGCGCCTGCACATGGCGCTCGCGCGCGATGTAGAGGCCCTCGCCGCCGCCCTGCCAGCCGGCCAGCTCGAGCAGGCGCTTCCTGAGCGCATCGAGCCCGGCGCCGGTCCTGGCCGACAGGCGCAGCTGCTCGTGCGGCGCGTGGCCGGCGGCCGGCTCCAGCCCGGCAACGGCAGACACCCCCGCGTCGGCCTTGTTCCAGACGTCGATCACCGGCACGCGCGCCGGCAGCCGGGCCTCGAGCGACGCGGCAATCTCGTGCTCGGCGGCGTCGTAGCCGGCCTGGCCGACGCGCGTCAGGTCGTGCAGCAGCAGCACCGCGTCGGCGCTCTCGATCTGGCCCCAGGCGCGCTGGATGCCGATGCGCTCGACCTCGTCGACCTCGGCGCCCTCGCGCAGGCCGGCGGTGTCGATCACGTGCAGCGGCACGCCCTCGATCTGTATCGTCTGCTGCACCACGTCGCGCGTGGTGCCGGCGATCGGCGTCACGATCGCCAGCTCGGCGCCCGCAAGCGCGTTGAGCAGCGAGCTCTTGCCCGCATTGGGCTGGCCCGCGATCACGACCTTGATGCCCTCGCGCAGCAGCGCACCCTGGCGGGTGCGCTGCATCACCTGGCCCAGCCGGTCCTGCAGGCGCTCGAGCTGGCCCCGCGCGTCGGCCTGCTGCAGGAAGTCGATCTCCTCCTCGGGGAAGTCCAGCGTCGCCTCGACCAGCATGCGCAGCTTGACCAGCGCCGCGCGCAGCTCCTCGACCTCGCGCGAGAACTCGCCCGCCAGCGAGCGCGTCGCGCTGCGCGCCGCCGCCTCGGTGCTGGCGTCGATCAGGTCGGCGATCGCCTCGGCCTGCGCCAGGTCGATCTTGTCGTTGAGGAAGGCGCGCTCGGTGAACTCGCCCGGCTGCGCCAGCCGCAGGCCGGCCAGGCGCGGCCTGCCGGTATCGGCGTCGGTCTCGGCGGCGGCGGCCAGGCAGCGCGCCAGCAGCAGTTGCAGCACCACCGGGCCGCCATGCGCCTGCAGTTCCAGCACGTCCTCGCCGGTGTAGGAATGCGGCCCGGGGAAGTGCAGCGCCAGGCCGTGGTCGATCGCGCTGCCGTCGGCGTCGCGCAGCGGCAGGTAGGTGGCCTCGCGCGCCTTCAGCTCGCGGCCGCAGAGCGCACGCACCAGAGAGCCCAGGCCACGCCCCGAGACGCGCACGATGCCGACCGCCCCGCGCCCGGGGGCTGTGGCGATGGCGACGATGGGGTCCTGGTGGCGCGGCAGCATGATCGGATTCTCGGGCGAAAAAACTGGAGGAAAGGATGGCAGCGCACCGGCACGGCCTGCCAATGAAAAAGGGCCGCTCGCGCGGCCCCTCGGGATGTCGGCTTACTTGGCCTTCTTGAACAGCTCGGTCGGCAGCGTGATCTTCAGCGGCACGCCCATGCGGTGGTTGATGAAGGCCTGCTGCAGGATGGTCAGCGTGTTGTTCGTGATCCAGTACAGCACCAGGCCGGCCGGGAAGCTGAAGAACATGAACGCGAACACCAGCGGCATGATCCACATCATCTTGGCCTGCATCGGATCCGGCGGCGCCGGGTTCAGCGCGGTCTGCACCAGCGTGGTCAGCGTCATCACGGCCGGCAGGATGAACCAGGGGTCCTTGGACGACAGGTCGGTGATCCAGCCCACCCAGGGCGCGTTGCGCATCTCGACGCTGGCCAGCAGCACCGAGTACAGCGCGATGAAGACCGGGATCTGGATCAGGATCGGCAGGCAGCCGCCCAGCGGGTTGACCTTCTCCTCGCGGTAGATCTTCATCATCTCCTGCTGCATCTGCTGCGGATTGTTCTTGAGGCGCTCGCGCATCTCCTGGATGCGCGGGTTGATCGCCTTCATCTTGGCCATGCTGCGGTAGGCGTTGGCGTTGAGCCAGTAGAAGGCGGCCTTGATCACCACCACCAGCAGCACGATGGCCCAGCCCCAGTTGCCCACGATGCCGTGGATCTTCTCGAGCAGCCAGTACAGCGGCTTGGCGGCGATGGTGGTCCAGCCGTAGTCCTTGACCAGTTCCAGGCCCGGGCTCAGCGACTCGAGCAGCTTCTCGTCCTGCGGGCCGACGAACAGGCGCGCCTCGAGCGCCTTGGACTGGCCAGGCGCGATCTCGCCCAGGTCGGTCTTGAAGCCGGCGCGGTACAGGGCGCTGGCGGGCACCTTCTCGGCGTAGTTCTCGCGCTGCACGCCGGCCGCGAGCAGCCAGGCGCTCGCGAAGTGGTGCTGCACCAGGGCCACGTAGCCGTCGGCCGCGCTCTTCTGGAAGCTGGCCTTGCCCTTGTCGATGTCCTCGAACTTGATCTTCTCGAACTTGGACGCGTCGCTGTAGATCGCGGGGCCGGTGAAGGTCGAGGCGAACGGCACGTCGCTGCCGGCCTCGCGGCCGTCACGCACCAGCTGCAGGTAGAGCTGCGCCGCGACCGGGGCCGCGCCCTGGTTGATCACCTCGTGCTTGACCGCGATGTCGTAGCCGCCGCGCTTGAGCGTGTAGGTCTTGGCCAGCACCACGCCGCCGGCCGGGGCCGACTCGAAGCGCAGCGTCAGGCTGTCCTGGCCCTCGGCCAGGTCCCTGGCCGCACCGACCAGGCGCATCGGCGTCTTGTGGTTGGGCAGGCCGGCGGCACCGACCAGGCCGGTCTGCGCCACGTAGGTACGGTCCTTGTCCTGCTCGAGCAGGCGCACCGGCTTGGCATCAGCGCCCGAGCCGCTCAGGTGCTTGAGCAGCTCGACGTCGACCAGGGCGCCGCCCTCGCTGTCGAAGGACAGCTTGAGCACGTCGGTGCTGACGACGAAGGTCTGGTGCGGGATGGAGGCGGCCGCCTCGGCCGCCTCGGCCGCGCCGGCAACGCCCGCCGCAGGCAGCGCAGCGGCTGGCGCGGTCGCGGCAGCGGGCGCAGTGACGGCCGGCTTGGGGCCGGACGTCGGGAAGAAGGTGGCGGGCTTGCCGTTGTGGATCTGCCACTTGTCCCACAGCAGGACCAGCGAGAGACCAAAAATCACCCAGAGTATGGATCGGCGGATGTCACTCATGACGGTGTTTTTTCCGTGGGATCGGTAAGGAGGCGCGAGAACAAGCGCTCGGAGCGCTCGGGCACGGGATCGCTGCCCCCGGCGCACCAGGGATGGCAGCGGCCCAGCCGCCTAAGCGTCAGCCAGGAGCCCCACATCGCACCGTGGCGCTCCAGCGCCTGCAGGGAGTAGGCGGAACAGGTGGGCTCGAAACGGCAGCCGGACCCGACCCAGGGGCTCAGGAGCAGCCGGTAGGTCCTGACCAGGGCGATCAGCCCCAGGCGCGGCCAGTCACGCAGGCGCACGGTCGGCCTCGACAGGCGACGCCGGAGCGCGCTGGCGCCGCGCCAGCTTCTCGCCCAGCAGCTGCATCAGCTCGGCGCGTGCGGCGCGCCTGAGCGCGTCCGAGGTCGCGCTCGGGAAGTCCTGACGCAAAAAGCCGCTGCGCAGCCGCACCACCATCGGGCAATGCGGCAAGCCAGCGGCGAGTTCCTGCGACACGGCATAAATCTGCCGGCGCAAGGTGTTGCGCGTCACGGCGCGGCGCGCCCAGCGCTTGGGTATCAGGACGCCCAGCCAGGCGCCGCCGCCGGGAAACAGGTCCGCGGCAAGCTCGGGCGCCAGGTTCCTGGCCATGTGCAGCGCGAAATGCGCCGTCTTGGCCACGGGAGGGCCGGACAGCACCGCATCGAACTGCGCGCGCTGACGTATGCGCTGCAAGGACACTGGAGTTGGCTGGCCTGACACGGCGCGCCAGGACGGCCGGGACTTAGACGGCCAGGCGCTTGCGGCCCTTGGCGCGGCGGGCGTTCAGGACGGCGCGGCCGCCCTTGGTGGCCATGCGGACCAGGAAACCGTGGGTGCGGGCGCGCTTGATCTTGGAGGGCTGGTAGGTGCGTTTCATGGTGTGTTCCTCTCGGGGCGCACCACTTGGGCGCGCAGGTTGAAATTAGACGGTATAGGAAAACCCACGATTATCACAAAAAAAGCCCGAACAGCCAAGCATTTCTTCCCGACAGCGCGACGGCGGCCACGCGGCCGGACTGCCCCACACTTGTGGATAACTAGGCTCTGGCACTACAATCATGGGCCCGGCGTCACGCATGCCGAACTTTTTCCCCGGTTTTTCCACACCCCCTCTCGTCCCCATGAGCCAACCCAGCCTGTTGCCCGATGCGCCCGCGGGCGCGTCCGACCTGTGGCAAGCGTGCACCGAACGGCTGGCCCAGGAGATTCCCGAACAGCAGTTCAACACCTGGATACGCCCGCTGGGCGCGCGCGTCTCCGAGTCCGGCGACAAGGTCACGCTGGCGGTGGCCAACCGCTTCAAGATGGACTGGATCCGGGCCCAGTACGCCGGCAAGATCAGCGCCACGCTGGAGGCCCTGGTCGGCCGCCCGGTCACGCTGGAGCTCGCGCTGGCCCCGCGCGAGGCCGCCCAGCGCAGTGCCGCGCCGGTGCGCAGCCCGGCCGCGGCCCAGCCGCCGGTGTTCGCCGAGCTGCCCGAGCCGCCGCCGCCCGAGCCCAAGGTGGAGCAGCACAAGCACCGCCTCAACACCGCGCTGACCTTCGCCAACCTGGTCGAGGGCTCGGCCAACCGCATGGCGCGCGCCGCGGCGATGCACGTCGCCCACAACCCGGGCCAGCTCTACAACCCGCTGTTCATCTACGGCGGCGTCGGCCTCGGCAAGACCCACCTGATGCACGCGATCGGCAACCAGCTGCTGGCCGACCACCCGGGCGCCAAGGTGCTCTACATCCACGCCGAGCAGTTCGTGACCGACGTGGTCAAGTCCTACCAGCGCAAGACCTTCGACGAGTTCAAGGAACGCTACCACTCGCTCGACCTGCTGCTGATCGACGACGTGCAGTTCTTCGCCAACAAGGAACGCACCCAGGAGGAGTTCTTCAACGCCTTCGAGGCGCTGCTGGCCAAGAAGAGCCACATCGTCATGACCAGTGACACCTACCCCAAGGGGCTGGCCGACATCCACGAGCGCCTGGTCTCGCGCTTCGACTCCGGCCTGACGGTCGCGATCGAGCCGCCCGAGCTCGAGATGCGCGTCGCGATCCTGATCTCCAAGGCCGAGTCCGAGGGCGCCTCCATGCCCGAGGACGTCGCCTTCTTCGTCGCCAAGAACGTGCGCTCCAACGTGCGCGAGCTCGAGGGCGCGCTGCGCAAGATCCTGGCCTACTCGCGCTTCAACCAGAAGGAAGTCTCGATCCAGCTCGCGCGCGAGGCGCTCAAGGATCTGCTGTCGATCCAGAACCGCCAGATCAGCGTCGAGAACATCCAGAAGACCGTCGCCGACTTCTACAAGATCAAGATCGCCGACATGTACTCCAAGAAGCGGCCCGCCAACATCGCGCGGCCGCGCCAGATCGCGATGTTCCTGGCCAAGGAACTGACGCAGAAGAGCCTGCCCGAGATCGGCGAGCTGTTCGGCGGGCGCGACCACACCACCGTGCTGCACGCCGTGCGCAAGATCGCGGCCGAGCGCCAGACCGTCAGCGAACTCAACCAGCAGCTGCACGTGCTCGAGCAGACCCTCAAGGGCTGACGAGGCACGCGCCGCTCCACCCGAAAGAACGAAAGCCACGACATGATCGTTTTCCAGTCGACCCAGGACAAAGTGCTGGCCGCCCTGCAATCGGTGGCGGGCATCGTCGAGCGCCGCCACACCCTGCCGGTGCTGGCCAACGTGCTGATCCGCAAGACCGCGGGCCAGGTCCAGCTGACCACCAGCGACCTCGAGATCCAGATCCGCACCCAGGTCGACCTCGGCGGCGACGACAGCGCCTTCTCCACCACGGTCGGCGCGCGCAAGCTGATCGACATCCTGCGCACCCTGCCCTCCGACCAGCTCGTGAGCCTGGAGGCCTCGGCGGCCAAGCTGGTGCTCAAGGGCGGCAAGAGCCGCTTCACGCTGCAGACCCTGCCGGCCGAGGACTTCCCGCTGGTGCAGGAAGCGCCCAGCTTCGGCCCCGCCTTCAGCGTGCCGCAGAAGACGCTCAAGAGCCTGCTGAACCAGGTCTCGTTCTCGATGGCGGTGCACGACATCCGCTACTACCTCAACGGCATCCTGTTCGTCGCCGAGGGCAAGAAGCTCAGCCTGGTGGCCACCGACGGCCACCGCCTGGCCTTCGCCAGCGCCGAGCTCGACGTCGAGGTGCCCAAGCAGGAAGTGATCCTGCCGCGCAAGACCGTGCTCGAGCTGCAGCGCCTGCTGTCCGACAAGGAAGGTGCGATCGAGATGCAGTTCGCCGCCAACCAGGCGCGCTTCCGCTTCGAGGGCATGGAGTTCGTCACCAAGCTGGTCGAGGGCAAGTTCCCCGACTACAACCGCGTGATCCCGCGCAACCACCGCAACATCGTGATCCTGGGCCGCACCGCGCTGCTGGCCGCGCTGCAGCGCGCCGCCATCATGACGAGCGAGAAGTTCAAGGGCGTGCGCCTGAACATCGAGCGCGGCAGCCTGCGCGTGGCGGCCAACAACGCCGACCAGGAAGAGGCGGTCGACGAGCTCGACATCGAATACGACGGCGACGCGATCGAGATCGGCTTCAACGTCGGCTACCTGATCGACGCGCTGTCCAACATGAGCCAGGACATGGTGCGGGTGGAGCTGGCCGACGGCAACAGCTCGGCGCTGATCACCATCCCCGACAACGAGCACTTCAAGTACGTCGTGATGCCGATGCGCATCTGAGACCGCCGCCGCTGCCCACCGACCTTTACCACGACCCGCGCACCCCGCGGGTTTCGGCTTTCCAAGAGACCCCCGACACATGAGCGCAGACATCCAGAACCCGAGCGACGACCAGCAGCCGAGCAGCCCCGCGCCGGGCGGCGACAGCTACGGCGAAGGCTCGATCCAGATCCTCGAAGGCCTGGAGGCGGTGCGCAAGCGTCCGGGCATGTACATCGGCGACACCTCGGACGGCACCGGCCTGCACCACCTGGTGTTCGAGGTGGTGGACAACTCCATCGACGAGGCGCTGGCCGGCCACTGCGACGACATCGTCGTCACCATCCACAGCGACAACTCGATCTCCGTCACCGACAACGGCCGCGGCATCCCGACCGGCGTCAAGCTCGACGACAAGCACGAGCCCAAGCGCAGCGCGGCCGAGATCGCGCTGACCGAGCTGCACGCCGGCGGCAAGTTCAACCAGAACAGCTACAAGGTCTCGGGCGGCCTGCACGGCGTGGGCGTGAGCTGCGTCAACGCGCTGTCCAAGTGGCTGCGCCTGACCGTGCGCCGCGACGGCAAGGTGCACCAGCTCGAGTTCGCGCGCGGCGCGGTGCAGAACCGCATCCTCGAGCAGGCCGACGGCTTCGAGGTCTCGCCGATGAAGGTCACCGGCGCGACCGAGAAGCGCGGCACCGAGGTGCACTTCCTGCCCGACACCGAGATCTTCACGCAGAACCACGATTTCCACTACGAGATCCTGGCCAAGCGCCTGCGCGAGCTCAGCTTCCTGAACAACGGCGTGCGCATCCGCCTGAAGGACGAGCGCACGGCCAAGGAAGACGACTTCTCGGGCGCGGGCGGCGTCAAGGGCTTCGTCGAGTTCATCAACGCCGGCAAGAAGGTGCTGCACCCGACCGCCTTCCACGCCACCGGCGCGCGCCCGGCCGACAGCTACGGCGGCATCCCCGGCACCGAGATCGGCGTCGAGGTCGCGATGCAGTGGAACGAGAGCTACAACGAGAACGTGCTCTGCTTCACCAACAACATCCCGCAGCGCGACGGCGGCACCCACCTGACCGGTCTGCGCGCGGCGATGACGCGCGTGATCGGCAAGTACATCGAGCAGAACGAGCTGGCCAAGAAGGCCAAGGTCGACGTCAGCGGCGACGACATGCGCGAAGGCCTGTGCTGCGTGCTCAGCGTCAAGGTGCCCGAGCCCAAGTTCAGCAGCCAGACCAAGGACAAGCTGGTGTCGAGCGAGGTGCGCGCCCCGGTGGAAGACATCGTCGCCAAGGCGCTGACCGAGTACCTGGAGGAGCGCCCGCAGGACGCCAAGCTGCTGTGCGGCAAGATCGTCGAGGCCGCGCGCGCGCGCGAGGCGGCGCGCAAGGCGCGCGAGATGACGCGCCGCAAGGGCGTGCTCGACGGCATGGGCCTGCCCGGCAAGCTGGCCGACTGCCAGGAGAAGGATCCCGCCCAGTGCGAGATCTACATCGTCGAGGGCGACTCGGCAGGCGGCTCGGCCAAGCAGGGGCGCGATCGCAAGTTCCAGGCCATCCTGCCGCTGCGCGGCAAGATCCTGAACGTCGAGAAGGCGCGCTACGAGAAGCTGCTGGCCAGCAACGAGATCCTGACCCTGATCACCGCGCTGGGCACCGGCATCGGCAAGGCCAGCGCCGGCGACGAATTCAACCCCAAGGCCAAGAGCGGCGCCGACGACTTCAACATCGACAAGCTGCGCTACCACCGCATCATCATCATGACCGACGCGGACGTGGACGGCGCCCACATCCGCACCCTGCTGCTGACCTTCTTCTACCGCCAGATGCCTGAGCTGGTCGAGCGCGGCCACATCTACATCGCGCAGCCGCCGCTGTACAAGGTCAAGTCGGGCAAGGAAGAGCTCTACCTGAAGGACGCCGCCGCACTGGACGGCTACCTGCTGCGCATCGCGCTCAAGGACGCCAGCATCCACACCGGCGGCGAGGCCAGCACGCTGCTGAGCGGCGACACGCTGGCCGAGCTGGCGCGCAAGCACCAGGTGGCCGAAAGCGTGATCGCGCGCCTGTCCAACTTCATGGACGCCGAGGCGCTGCGGGCCATCGCCGACGGCGTGGCGCTCAAGCTCGACAGCCTGGACCAGGCCGCCGAGAGCGCCGCCGCGCTGCAGGCCGCGCTGCGCGAACTCAACAGCACCGGCGTGCCGGCCGAGGTGACGGCAGAATTCGACCCGCGCAGCGACAAGCCGCTGCTGCGCATCAGCCGCCGCCACCACGGCAACATCAAGAGCAGCGTGATCACGCAGGACTTCGTCCACGGCGCCGACTACGCCGCGCTGGCCGAGGCCGCCGACACCTTCCGCGGCCTGCTGGGCGAAGGCGCCAAGGCGCTGCGCGGCGAGGGCGAGCGCCAGAAGGAAGAGAAGGTGGGCGACTTCCGCAGCGCGATGCAGTGGCTGATCTCGGAAGCCGAGCGCACCACCGCGCGCCAGCGCTACAAGGGCCTGGGCGAGATGAACCCCGAGCAGCTGTGGGAGACCACCATGGACCCGACCGTGCGCCGCCTGCTGCGCGTGCAGATCGAGGACGCGATCGAGGCCGACAAGGTGTTCACCATGCTGATGGGCGACGAGGTGGAACCGCGCCGCGACTTCATCGAGAGCAATGCGCTGAGGGCGGGGAACATCGACGTCTGAGGCTTCCGGACCCCGGAAACCTTGCAAGACTATTGATATGCCGCAAAATCAGGTTACCATGATGGTAAAAACCATCGTGCTGTCGGAGTACAACCGTAATCCGCCACAGGTCCTGGGGACAGGCCGCATCAAGATTGATGACGGCCCGCTTTACGATCTTGAACGCATTCAAAACCTGGTGAGCGATGAAGGTCAGCTGTTCGCCTGGACAGACAAATGCCGCAAGGACATCCGCAAGCTCTTCGATGACGACTTGTCGCGTGTGGCCGAACTGATCCGGTGCCTGAAACCGACCGATTACATCGACTCCGAATGGTGCGAGAACGGCAAAGGTGCCCTTGCTGCCTGCGACGCTTACAGCATCCGCAGACTGGAGCTCATGCCGGCTACCGGCAAAACCATGCCGGTTGAATATTTCTTGAAATTTGCTGTGGGCAAGACGGGCAAGTTGGTACTGACAGTGTCTTGCCATGTTTGAGATGGATGATGGTATGAGCACTCAGGAACCCTGCCCCCTGTGCGGTGAGGGTCACGTCACCGAGCAGGTGCAGCAAGCAGAGACCGAGTACAAGGGCCACAAGGCCATGCTTCCTCTGCATTACAAGTTCTGTGACCACTGTCTGTCCGACTTTGCGGGCGTGGAAGAAAGCAGGCGCAACAAGCGGGTACTGCTGGCTTTCCGCAAGCAGGTCGATGGCTTGCTGACCGGCCCGGAAATCGCCGCTCTGCGCCAGCAGTATGGTTTGACGCAGGCCCAGGCCGCTCGCCTATTCGGTGGCGGACCGGTCGCATTCAGCAAGTACGAAAACGACGACGTCGCACAGTCCGAAGCCATGGACACGCTGCTGCGTCTGGTCAGACGCAGCGCCACGAGCTTCTGGGAACTGGTCGAGGAGAAAGGCATGAGCGCAGAATTCATGACCCGGAAACCGGTGGTCTCCGCACATCCCAAGCCGGTACGCGTACGCCTAGAAAAAACCGATGAAAACGCAGTGGCTGCGGTCTACAACCCACGCGAGTTCCGGCAGTTTGCTCATGGAGAAGTTCAATGCAAGCCATGAGCCCAAGGCCCACGCTGGTGGCCTTCCGTGTGCTGGCATTCCGGGGTGAGAACCCCGGCGAAATCAGCGACTCCGCCCAGATGCTGGAGATGCAACAGGACATCCAGCTTGGCATGGCCATACCCAATGTACCGGGGGCTGGACTTCAGGTCACCGTGAAGATTCGTCTGGATGCCCTGTCACGAATGGAACCGGAGAGCGCTCCGGCGGCCTCCTTCTCGGGGGAGTACGAGGCCAAGTTCCACTACTTGCCGGAAGTGCCGGAAGCCACCGTGACCGCCTTGCTGGAGCAGGACGACTACCAATACCTGTTGGTCGCCCAGGCCTATCCCCTGACCATGACCCATTTCCGCCGTGAACTGCAAGCCATGGGGCTCGATACCAGAAACCTGCCACTGGGGCTGACCTGAGCAAGGTTTGCATCATGCTGATGGGCGACGAGGTCAAGCCGCGCCGCGACTTCATCGAGCCCCATGCGCTGCGCGCTGGCAATATCGACATTTGATTCCAAATTGACGCACAATCAAGGCCTGTGGCTCACGCTGCAGGCCTTTTTTGCTTTTGGCGTTATATGTCGGCAAATATCAACAAACCCATCCATCGCTGGCACTACGCCGACGAAATCGCCACTTTCCTTGGCAAATCGCCGGCTACCGTACTGGGCGAGATCGTCTCCGCTTTCCCGTTCGCGATCGAGCAGACGCAGCGCTACGCCTGGTCGGTCCAGATCGAGCAACTGCAGCAGACGCTGCAACCCTACGCGGGTCGCGGCAAGGTCTATTTCGAGTACGACGTGCCGCGCATGGGCAAGCGCATCGACGTGCTGCTGCTGATTCATCGTCGAATACAAGGTCGGCGAGACCGAGTTCCCGGCGCAGGCCATCGCCCAGGTCTGGGACTATGCGCTGGACCTCAAGAACTTCCACGAAAGCAGCCACGACAAGACGCTGGTGCCGATCCTGGTTTCGACCCAGGCGACCAGCAGCATGGGGGTGCTCGAAACCGAGCTGTTCCATGACGGCATCTACCGGCCGATCTGCACCCATCCACCAGGGCTGGGGGAATGGATTCGGAATGCGCTCGACTTCTGCGACGGCGAACGCATTGATGCCGCCGCCTGGGAAGCCGGCCGCTACGCCCCGACTCCCACCATCGTCGAAGCCGCGATGGTGCTGTACGCCGGCCACAGCGTGGCCGATATCTCGCGCAGCGATGCGGGCGCGCGCAACCTGAGCCAGACCTCGCAGGCGATCGAGCAACTGATCGACACCGCGCGACAGCAAGGGCAGAAGACCCTCTGCCTCGTGACCGGCGTGCCGGGCGCGGGCAAGACCCTGGTCGGACTCAATATCGCCACCGCCCACACCAATGCCACGACCGATTCCTATGCGGTCTATCTATCGGGCAACGGCCCCTTGGTCGCCATCCTGCACGAGGCACTGACGCGCGATCAGGTCAGCCGCGACAAGGTGCAGGGCAAGCGCACGACCAAGAGCCAGGCCAAGCAGGCGGTCAAGGAGTTCATCCAGAACGTCCACCACTTCCGCGATGAGTGCTTGAAAGACAGGCAACGCCCGCCGATCGAGCATGTCGCCATCTTCGACGAGGCGCAACGGGCCTGGAATCTGGAGCAGACCGCGGCCTTCATGGAGCGCAAGAAAGGCGTGCCCGGCTTCAAGCTCTCCGAACCTGAATTCTTGATCTCTTGCCTGGACCGGCATCCCGACTGGGCCCTGGTGGTCTGTCTGGTCGGTGGCGGGCAGGAAATCAACACCGGCGAGGCCGGCATAGGCGAATGGGTGGGCGCTATCGAACGCAGCTTCCCGGATTGGCATATCCATGTCTCGCCACGCCTGCATGACAGCGAATACGGCGCGGGTGAGGTGGTGCAACGTCTGGAAAACCGGCCGCTGGTCTGCTTCAACGACGACCTGCACCTGAGCGTGTCGATGCGCTCGTTCCGCGCCGAGCATGTGTCGAGCTGGGTCAAGGCAGTGCTGGACATCGACCATGACGCGGCTGCACAGGCTTGGGAGGCCATTCGGGACAAATACCGCATTGTGCTGACCCGCGATCTGGGACTGGCCAAGCGCTGGCTCAAGAGCCACGCCCGTGGCAGCGAGCGCTACGGCATGGTGGTGTCGTCGCAGGCGGAGCGGCTCAAGCCGCTGGCCATCGATGTGCGCTCGCCGATGGATCCGGTGCACTGGTTCCTCGACGATCCGTCGGATGTGCGCTCGTCCTATTACCTCGAGGATGTCGCGACCGAGTTCCATGTCCAGGGCTTGGAACTCGACTGGGCCTGCGTGGTGTGGGACGGTGATTTCCGGCACCAGCAAGGGAACTGGTCACATCACTCATTTGTCGGCAACCGCTGGCAGAACATCCACAAGCCGGAGCGGCGCGTCTACCTCAAGAACGCCTACCGCGTGCTGCTGACCCGGGCACGCCAAGGCATGGTGATCGTCGTGCCACTCGGCAACCCCGAGGACCCGACGCGCGATCCGCTGTTTTACGAAGGCACGTTCCGGTATCTGGAGGGGCTGGGCTTGCCTGTTCTGATCCAGTGAGTCGTAAATTACCTCACATGAACCTCGCCAGCTATCAGGACAAGTTCCGCCGCCTGAACGTCAACATCCGCGCCGGACGCGCCAGTCCGCACAAGATCTGCATGCTGCTCGCGCTGCTGGACCTGGCACGCTCGGGTGGCTTGGCTGAAAACCGCATCCTGTTCGCGCCGCCGCTGCTGGAGCACTACCAGCGCTTCTTCGCCGCTGTGCGCACGCCCAGCGGCCACCCCAACCCCTATTTCCCCTTCTTCCATCTCGCCGGCAAGCTGCGCGGGGGCGGCGCCGGCTTCTGGCACCTGCAACCCCTGCCGGGGCGGGAAACGGCATTGGCCGCGCTGTCCACCGCGCGCAGCCTGCGCGACATCACGGACAACATCGACTACGCCTTTCTGGACCCAGAACTGTTCGCCTTACTGCAACAGCCCGAGTCGCTGGAGGCGCTGGCCGGCACGCTCTCCACGCACTGGCTGGACCGAGGCCTGCAAGACCTGCGCGCGGTCGCGGCCCGGGCCGGCGAGGTCAGCCGCTACGAGCACCAGCTGCGGCAGGGCACCGCGCTGACCGCAGCCGAGGCGCTGCCGCCCACCTACGTGCGCGATCCGGCCTTTCGCCGCGTGGTGATCGAGCTCTACGACTACCGCTGCGCCGCCAGCGGTGAACGCCTCCTGCTGCCCAGTGGCGAGGCCATGGTCGAGGCCGCGCACATCCACCCTTTCAGCG
>JBEEPT010000026.1:0-20021 GCA_041190985.1 Pseudomonadota bacterium | reverse complement strand
ACCCGGCGCGGCCTCTACACCGTGATGGCCTTCGGCGTGCTGGCCGATGTCGAGACCGGCTGGCCGGTGCTGCTGTCGGAGCTGACGCTGGCCACCGCGCTGCGCACCGCCGCGACCTCGCTGATGGCCGCGCGTGCGCTGGCGCGGCCGGACGCGCGGCGGCTGGCGCTGATCGGCAACGGCGCGCAGGCCGAGTTCCAGGCGCTGGCCTTTCACGCCCATCTGGGCATCGAGGAGATCGTCGCCTTCGACGTCGACCCGGCCGCGACCGACAAGCTGATGCGCAACCTCGCACAGGCCGCACCCCGCCTGCGGGTGCGCCGCGCCGCCAGCACGCATGAGGCGGTGCGCGGCGCCGATATCGTCACGACGATCACCGCCGACAAGACCCGCGCCACCATCCTGACGCCGGACATGATCGAGCCCGGCATGCACCTCAACGCCGTCGGCGGCGACTGCCCCGGCAAGACCGAGCTGCACCCCGACGTGCTGCGCGCCGCGCGGGTGTTCGTCGAGTACGCGCCGCAGACGCGCATCGAGGGCGACATCCAGCAGCTGGAGCCGGACTTCGCGGTGACCGAGCTCTGGGAGGTGTTGTCGGGGGCCAGGGAAGGGCGGCGCCACGAGGGCGAGGTGACGGTGTTCGACTCGGTGGGCTTTGCGCTCGAGGACTATTCGGCGCTGCGCTTCATGCACGACGCGGCGCTGGAGCTCGGGCTGGGCGAGCGCATCGAGCTGGTGCCGTCGCTGCTCAACCCGAAAGACCTGTTCGGGATGCTGCGCGAGGCGCAGGCTCCGGTGCAGCCGGCCTTGTCCCGGGCGGCCTGAGGGGGCGGCCGGCCGCTGTGCCAAACTCCGGCCCGCGTGCCGCATCCGGCGCGCCCGCGCGGGTGGCCATCACAGGCGCCCGCCCCCTGTCTGCAGCAATTCCGAGGAGCATTCCATGATCCAGCGTTTCGACGTCGGCGCTCGCCTGTCCGAGATGGCCGTCCACAACGGTGTCGCCTACCTTGCCGGCCAGGTGCCCGAGGACGCCAGCCAGGCGATCGAAGGCCAGACCGCGCAGGTGCTGGCCGCGATCGACGCGCTGCTCGCGCGCGCCGGCAGCGACAAGAGCAAGATCCTGATGGCGCAGATCTTCCTGGCCGACCTGGCTGACTTCGCCGGCATGAACCAGGCCTGGGACGCCTGGGTGGCGCCGGGCAATGCGCCGTCGCGTGCGACCGTGCAGGCCGCGCTGGCCAATCCGGACTGGAGGATCGAGGTGGTGGTGACGGCCGCTGTCTGAGCGTGCGCGGGGCTGCATGAATCCGAAAGGCATGCTGCAACCCGCGGCCGGTTTGCTTAACCAGCCAGCTGGCGTATGGATTCAGTCAGGCAATGCGCAAAGTAGGCGCAGGCCGGCGTCAGCGGAACCTCGGGGCGTGCCAGCAGCGCGACGTCGATGGCGCAAGGATGCAGCTGGGCGTTGGGTACTGGCACGATGCCACGCGATTCCGGGTGGCCCAGCAGGGGCACGGGGATGACGCCGATCAGGTCCGAATTGCGCAGCAGGGTGAGTGCCGCCAGGGTTTCGCACAGCACGACGCGCGCCGGTCGAGTCACGCCGGCCGCAGTGAACATCGCACCCAGACGGTTGTTGTCCGTGTTGAGCGGCGTGGTGTTGAGCCATTCGTATTCGACCAGTGCGCGAGCGCCCGGCTCGCGCAGCACTGGATGACCTTCGCGCGCCACGATGAGCTGGGGTGTGCTCATCAGATGGGTGGCGTGGAATTCATTGTCGCTGAGTTCGCCACTGTCGGCGGCGACCAGCGCGAGGTCGAGCGTGCCGTCACGCAGCCGTGGCAGTACGCGCGAGACCAGGCCCTCGATCAGCTGGACCTGTACCTGAGGGTAGCGTAGCCGGAACCAGCGAAAGGCTTCTGGCAGCGCCGTCAGTGTCAGGAAGGGCGTGATGCCGACCTTGACCAGGCCTTCCTCCTCGCCTCGTGTCTGGCGCATGTCTTCCTGCGCCAGCTCGATCTGGCGCGTGATCAGGCGTGCGCGCTCGAGCAGGCGCTCGCCGGCGGCGGTCAGGTCTATGCCGCGCGAGCGGCGTACCAGCAGCGGCATGCCGCATTCCTCTTCCAGCTGGCGCAGCGATTTGGTGATCGCGGCCTGCGACAGGTGCAATGTCCGCGCGGCGGCACGGATGCCGCCCTGGTCGACCGCGGCGACCAGGGCCTGCAGCTGGTGTAGTTTCATGTCGTCCGCCTGATTCGATGACTGATGGTTTGAATCTTTGATCAGTGTAAGCCGCAGGTTGCCCCGGGATTCAGTTTGCCTGCGGCTTTTCCAGGTTCTGAATGTTGGAGTCTGGCCGTGATGGCAGCCGATTCAGGTCCATGACCATTGGTGTTCATGACAGATATTGGCAGCCTTACTGCTGTCGGGCAGTCTTCCTAGAATGGTCCGTAATCCAGTCAGGCGCTGTCACGTCCCTGGCTGCCCGACAGGAAGATCCATGACCCAGATACCCGCCGCCCTGCAGGCACGCATCGCCGACTTCATCCAGCTCCGCCGCGACATCCACGCCCATCCCGAACTCGGTCTCCAGGAGGTCCGCACCTCCGACCTGGTGGCGGCCAGGCTGACCGAATGGGGCTACGAGGTCACGCGCGGCCTGGCCCAGACCGGCATCGTCGCACAGCTCCGGCGCGGGCAAGGCGGCAAGCGGCTCGGCATCCGCGCCGACATGGATGCGCTGCCCATCGTCGAGGAAACCGGCCTGCCCTATGCGAGCTGCCACCACGGTGTCATGCACGCTTGCGGCCACGACGGCCACACCGCGATGCTGCTGGCGGCCGCCTGGTATCTGGCCGAACATGGCCGCTTCGACGGCACGCTCAACCTGATCTTCCAGCCGGCCGAGGAGCATCCGGGTGGAGCCCGGATCATGATCGACGAAGGCCTGTTCGAGCGCTTTCCCTGCGACGCGGTCTATGCCATGCACAACATGCCGGGCCATCCGGTGGGTCACCTGCTGCTGCGTGATGGCCCGACCATGGCGTCGAGCGATGACGTCACGATCACGATCACCGGCCAGGGAGGCCATGGCGCGATGCCACACAAGGCCACCGACTGCGTGGTGGCGGCCTCCAGCCTGGTGATGGCGCTGCAGACCGTGGTCGCGCGCAATGTGCCGCCGCTCAAGACCGCGGTGGTAACGGTCGGCTCCTTTGTCGCTGGCAAGGCCAACAACGTGATCCCGGCGAGCGCCACGCTCGAGCTCAGCGTGCGCGCGCTCGACCGCGAGGTGCGCGACCTGCTGCAGCAGCGCATCACCGCGCTGGCGCACGCGCAGGCCGAGGGCTACGGCTGCCAGGCCCGGGTCGACTACAAGCGCGACTACCCGGTGCTGGTCAACACGCCGGCAGAGACCGAACTGGCGCGCGAGGTGGCGACCGCGCTGGTCGGTGCCGACCAGGTCACGCGGCAGGCCGAGCCGCTGACCGGCAGCGAGGACTTCGCCTTCATGCTCGACCACTGCCCGGGCAGCTATCTCATGATTGGCAATGGTGCCGGCGAGGGGGGCTGCATGGTCCACAACCCGGGCTACGACTTCAACGATGACAACCTCGCGACTGGCGCAGCCTTCTGGGTGGCGCTGACCGAGCGCTTTCTGCAGGCCTGAGCCCTGCCTTTTCCGGAGACTGAGATGAAGCAAGACTATTGGCGCCTGGGCGCCGTCGAACAGGCGCAAGCCATCCGCAGCCGTCAGGCCTCGGCGCGCGAAGTCACGCAGAGCGTGCTCGACCGCATCGCCGAGATCAACCCGCGCATCAATGCGCTGACGGCGGTCTTCACCGAGGAGGCGCTGGCGGCTGCCGATGCGGCCGACGCCGCCGTCGAGCGCGGCGATGCGCTGGGCCCGCTGCACGGCGTGCCGGTGACGATCAAGGTCAACGTCGATGTCGCCGGCCAGGCCACGACCGACGGCGTTGCGGCATTCAATGACAACATCGCGCGCGAGGACTCGCCGCTGGTCAAGTCGATGCGAGACGCGGGCGCCATCATCGTCGGCCGCAACAATGCGCCGGCGTTCTCGCTGCGCTGGTTCACCGACAACGAGTTTCACGGTCGCACGCTCAACCCCTTCGATGCCGGCGTGACGCCGGGGGGCTCCAGCGGTGGCGCCGCGGCGGCGACCGCCATGGGCATGGGGGCGATTGCGCACGGTAACGATTACGGCGGCTCGATCCGCTATCCGGCCTGGGCCTGTGGCGTGGTGGGCCTGCGCACCAGCGTCGGCCGCGTGCCTGCCTACAAGGCCAGCGCGCCCAATCGCATCATCAGCAACCAGCAGATGTCGGTCCAGGGGCCACTTACGCGTAGCGTGGCCGATGCACGCCTCGCCTTGCAGGTGATGTCGCGGGGGACGCCGCTCGACCCGCAGTGGGTGCCGGCGCCGCTCGAGTATGCCGATTCCACGCGGCCGACCCGGGTCGCGGTGTTCACCCGCTGGGACCAGTCGCCGGTCGACCCGAGCGCCATCGCCGCCGTGAAGCAGGCGGCCGAATGGCTGGCAAAGGCCGGCTACGAGGTCAAGGAGGCCGAGCCTCCGCACTTTGCCGAAGTGGCCGCGATGCACTTCCAGATGGTGATGAACGACATGCGTCGTGTCGCCGAACCGTTCATGCGCGCCAACGGCGACGACGCGCTGCGTGCCGTGCTCGACCACTACATGGCGGTGACGCCGGTCTGGGACCGCGACCAGTACCTGGAGGCCCTGACGCGCCGCTTCAGCATCGCGCGCGACTGGGCGGTGTTCCTCGAGCGCGATCCGGTGCTGTTGATGCCGAACTCCTGGGAGCGCCAGTTCCCGATCGACGATGACCTGCGCTCGCCCGAACGCGCCGCGCAGATCCTGCTGGCGCAGTCGCCAATGCTGAGCACCGCCGTGCTCGGCCTGCCGGGCCTGGCGGTACCGACCGGCGTGGTCGACGGCCTGCCGGTCGGTGTGCAACTGGTCTCGAACAAGTTCCGCGAGGACCGCATGCTCGCGGCTGGCGAGGTGATCGAGCGCGCGTCAGGCTTCTCGGCGCTCGACTACCTGGCGCCGCGCGCCTGAGGTGGATCACAGCTTCCTGTCCGCACTGGTGCTGTTGTTGCTGGTGCTGGACCCTTTCGGGGCGTTACCGATCTTCATCTCGGTCATGCGCGGTGTGGCGCCGCAGCGACGCCTGCGCGTGGCGCTGCGCGAGACCCTGATCGCCTTTGGCATTCTGGTCGCCTTCATGTTCGGCGGCGGGGCGTTCCTGGAGCTGATGCACCTGTCCGAGCGCTCGCTCGAGGTAGCCGGCGGCGTGATCCTGCTCATCATCGCATTGCGCATGGTGTTTGCGCACAGCGAGGGTGGCTACGAGGCCGAAGCAGGGCGCGAGCCGCTGGTGTTTCCGCTCGCCGTGCCACTGCTGGCCGGTCCTTCGGCGATGGCGACCGTGCTGTTGCTGGCTTCGCGCCAGCCCGAGCGAACGCTGGACTGGATTGCGGCGCTCGCGCTGGCGATGGCCGTGTCCGGCCTGGTGCTGATTGGCGCCGACCGGATCCGGCGCTGGGTTGGAGATTCGATGGTCATCGCGACCGAGAAGCTCATGGGCCTGGTGCTGTCGGCGATCGCCATCGAGATGATCCTGGCCGGCCTCAAGCGCTACTTCTTCGACTGAAGCCCTCTTCCAGACTATGTGCGAGAGCCGGCCCAGTGCCGGCTTTCGGCGTTCTGGCGTACCCGCTTAGCGGTAGGTCGCGAGGTGGATATTGGTCTCGGTGCTGCGAATGCCGGGGATCAGCCGGATGCGCTCGAGGATCTGCGACAACTCGTTCATCGAGCCCGCTTCGAGCTCGGCCAGCAGGTCCCAGCGGCCGTTGGTGTCATGCAGCGCGGCAACCCCGGGTTCGCCCAGCAGGCTGGCGATCACGCGCCGCGTCTGGTTGCCTTCGACCAGGATGCCCATCCAGGCACGGATGCGCTCGGGCTCGGATTCGGGGCGCAGCCGCACCGTGTAGCCGACGATGACCTGCTGGTCCTCGAGCTTGCGGATGCGGTTGGTGACGGTGCCGCGCGAGACCTTGAGCTTGTGCGCCAGATCGGCCACGTTCATGCGCGCGTTCTGGCGCAGCAGGGAGATCAGCTGCTGGTCGAGTTCGTCCATTTTGCCGTGATGTCAGTAACGATCTGGCATTTTGTCAAAAAGCAGCCTAAACGACACATTTTTGACGATTTTCATTAACGCTGACCCTCTGCACACTTCATGTTGTCGCTGCCAGGCAGCCAGCTGATACCGGAGAAATCGAAATGATCGACTACAACGCCCAAGCCCTCAACGTCAACGCGCTCTACCTGAGCGTGCCCGATGCCGCCCAGCTGGAACAGCCTCTACAGCTTCAAGTACGTCAACGGCCACCCCAGCAACACCAAGCTCGGCCTCTCGACCGTGATGGCCTTTGGCGTGCTGTCGCATGTCGACACCGGCCCCCCGCTGCTGCTGAGCGAGCTGACCCTGACCACCGCCATGCGCACTGCCGTCACTTCGGTCTTCGCGGCCCAGCTGCTGGCGCGCCCGGACAGCCGCGTGATGGCGCTGATCGGCAACGGCGCGCAGAGCGAGTTCCAGGCGCTGGCCTTCCAGCACCTGATGGGCATCGAGGAAGTACGCCTGTTCGACGTCGATCCGACCGCCTCGGCCAAGCTGGCTGACAACCTGCAAGGTTCCGGCCTCAAGGTCGTCGTCTGCGGCAGCACCGCCGAGGCCGTCAAGGGCAGCGACATCGTCACCACTGTGACCGCCGACATCCTGAACCCGGCCAGCGTGTTCGTCGAGTTCGCGCCGCAGTCGCGCATCGAAGGCGAGATCCAGCAGATGCCGGCCGACTTCGCCGTCACCGAGCTGTGGGAAGTGTTGCAGGGCCACAAGGCCGGCCGCCGCGACGCGCAGGAAGTCACCGTGTTCGACTCGGTCGGCTTCGCGCGGGAGGACTATTCGGCGCTGCGCTTCATGTACCATGAGTGCGATCGAACTCGGCCTGGGCGAGCGCATCGCCCTGATTCCCGAGCTGGCCGATCCGAAGAACCTGTTCGGCGTGTTGCGCAACGCCGAGGCCAGCACCCAGGCCGGGCTGCGCCGCGTGGCCTGATCCCGCCCGTCGCCCTGACAGAAGGCCTGCTCCTATCCAGTGGGGCAGGCTATTGCTGTTTCCAGCCTGCGTGCAGGCTGCCCTGCCTATCCTCTGCTTCAGGTCTCCTTCATCATGATCCTGCGTCTGCACCAGTTGCGTGCCCTGGTCGGTGTCGTCGAGCATGGCGGCATACGCGCGGCATCGCGTCATCTCCACGTATCGCAGGCAGCGCTGACCAAGTCGCTGCGCCAGCTCGAGGACGATGCCGGCGGGCCAGCGTTTGCTGGCACGTGTCAGCCTGAGCACCCGCCAGCTCGATCTGGCCGAGCAGGAACTCGATGAGGCGATGTGCGAGCAGCAGGGTCAGGTCCGGATCGCGATCACGCCCTATATCACGCTGGGATTCCTGGGCCAGGCTTTCCGCCGGTTCCGGCAGCGCTACCCGAAGGTCGAGCTCGAGCTGATCGAGGGGCTGGTCTCGCGCGCCCTGCCGGCGGGCGAATTCCAGTCCGAGACGCTGCTGCGCGAGCGCCAGCATGTCGTGGTGCACGCGGGACATCCCGTGCTCGCCGATCCGTCACCCCAGGCACTGTCACGGCTCGAATGGCGGGTCACCGGGCCACGCGATCCGCTCAAGCCAGGGCTGTTGCGCGCCATGTTCGAACAGGTGGGCATACCGGGCCCCAGCCGCATCGTGTTCTGCGACACGCTCGCGGGCATGACGCTGCTGCGCGAGGCCGATGTCGTGGGCCTCATGCCCGAACCCCTGCTCAGGCTGCCCGAGGGTCGTGGCATCACGGCCATGCCCGAGCTGGAGCCGGCCGAGTTCCATGTCCGCCTGCGCACGCGCGAGGACGTGCCCCAGACTCCAGCGGCGGCCTATCTGGCCCATTGCCTGCTCGACGCCTGCTGTGCGTCGGGGCAGGCCTGCGTCTCGTGAGCGGCAATCAGTTCATCGGCACGCGCTTGCCGCCCTTGTAGCTCAGCAGCGTCAGCGTCGGGGACTTGAGCTCGCCGCTGGCCTCGAAGGCAATCCTGCCGGTGATGCCGGCATAGTCGGTCTGGGCCAGCAGCGGCCCGTAGACCTTGGGATCGGCCGATCCGGCCTTCTTCATCGCGTCGGCCAGCACCATCACGGCGTCGTAGCCATAAGGCGCATTGCCCTGGTACTGTCCGGGGAAGCGGGCGTCATAACGCTTCTTCCATTCGATGCCGCCGTTCATCTTCTCGAACGAGGTGCCGCCCTCGCCGCAGACGACGTTGCCGACGTTCGCCGGGCTGCCCGCCAGTTCGGCCAGCCGCGGCGTGCAGATGCCATCGCCGCCGAACAGCCTGACCTTGCCCATGCCCAGGCTTTGCATCTGGCGCAGCATCGGGCCGGCCTGGACGTCGACGCCGCCGTAGAAGACGGCCTCGGCGCCCTTGGACTTGATCGAGGTCAGTATCGGGTTGAAGTCGACCGCCTTGTCGGTGGTGAACTGCTCGTCGACCACCTGGATGCCGAGCGACTGAGCCGTTTTCTTGAACACCGCGACCAGGCCCTGGCCGTAGGCGGTGCGGTCATCGACGACCGCAACCTTGCGGATGTTGTTCCTGGCCGCGTACTCGGCCAGCGCCTTGCCGGTCGCGTTGTCGTTGGCGATCAGGCGGAAGCTGAGCCTGTGGCCCTGCTCGGTCAGCTTGGCGTTGCTCGCCACCGGGCTGATCTGCGGAATGCCGCAGTCGTTGTAGATGCGGGAAGCGGGAATGGTCGAGCCCGAGAACAGATGGCCGACCACGCCGTTGACCTTCTGGTCGCACAGCTTCTGCGCCACCTGGGTGCCCTGGCGCGGGTCGCCGGCATCGTCCTCGGCGATGACTTCGAAACGGGCTTTCCTGTTGCCCAGCATCAGCCCCTTGGCGTTGAGCTCGTCGATGGCCATGCGCACGCCGTTGATGTTGTCCAGGCCCAGGTGGGCGGCGGGGCCGGAAGTCGGGCCGACCTGGCCGATGCGGACCGTGAGGGTTTCCTGCGCCTGGGCCGTGATGGTCAGTGCGGCCAGCACGATGGGAGTCAGTGCGATATGGGTTTGCATGCTTGTCTCTCTCTTTGGGGGTGACGCACCGGACCGTGGAGCTGGGCCCGATCCAGTGCGCGGATACATCGTAGCGGTGTGACAGTCTGCGCGGCAGGTGGCAATTTCTGAGCATGACAACCCAGGGTTGTCGCCTGCCGGTCTGGTCCTCCAGGACTCAGGGGCGTGCCATGCCCTGCTGCCAGAGCTGCTGTGTTAGCGTGCCGAGCTGGGCGCCGACCAACTGCACGCCGAGCGGCACGCCATCCAGCAGCCCGGTCGGCCGCGCGACCGACGGCTGGCCGAGCAGGTTGATCAGGTAGGCGCAGCGCTGGGCCCGCAGCACGCGCGGGATCTGGTCGGGTTGGCGGAAATCCAGCTCGTTCGGGAAGGCCAGTTCGGCCGAGACCGGCAGCGGCACCAGGTCATGACGCTCGAGCAGCTGGCTCCAGGCGCGACGGATGCGGTTGCGCGCCATCAGGTCCCGCATGACCTGCTCCAGTCCGACCGGGCCGAAATGCTCGCCGTAGGCGCGCACGGTGTCGCGCAGCGGGCCTGAGCCATGTCGGTCCATGTCGGACTGGAACAGCGCGGCGACCTCGGCCATCGTGACGCGGCCCCAGAGGGCGGCGGCTTCGGTGGCGTCGGACAGCTTGACCTCCTCGACCTGCTGGCCGGCAGCCAGCAGCGCCTCGCGGGCCTGCCGCATGGCGAGCTCGACTCCGGGGGCCACGCCGTCGCCAAAGGGATCGGGCTGGAAGGCCACGCGCAGCGGCCCCTGGCGCAGCCGGCCGCTGCACCGGCAGCAGCTGCGACACCGGTGGCCGCCCGCCGGTCGCGCGCGGATTGCCATTGGCAATGCAGCCGAACGAGGGCCGGATCGTCGTCACGCCGCAGCAGTAGGCCGGATGGCGCAGCGAGCCGCCCATGTCGTTGCCATGTGCGATGCAGCCGATGCCGGTGGCCACGGCGGCGGCCCCCGAGCTGCCGCCGGGCGTCAGGCCAGCGTTCCAGGCATGAACGAGGCCTAGGATGCCTGGGTGGCCGCCGGCAACGCGCCGCCGCGCGCCACTGTGCAGGCCGCATTGGCCAATCCGGCCTGGAGGATCGAGGTCGTCGTGACTGCAGCCTGCTGACTCACTGCGCCTTGAGCTTGATCGTCCTGGCGATGTCCTGGTACTGCTTGACCTCGGCAGCGTAGGCCTTGGCGGCCTCGTCCAGGCGCAGCGGCTCGGAAGGTTCTTGGCCCTGGGCCTGCAGCGTGTTGCGCAGCTCGGCGTCGAACAGGACCTTGGTCAAGGCGCGGTGCAGGGCCTCGACCACCGGTTCTGGCGTGCCTTTCTTGACGTAGTAACCGGAGGCAATCTGGTAGTGGAAGCCCTTGAGCGCCGGAGCCTGGTCAACCGGGGATACCTGCGGGATCAGGCGCTGCGGCTGGGCCGACAGCGCGGTGATGAACTTGATCTTGCCTTCCTTGGCCAGCGTGACATGCGGCGCGCCGTAGGGCGTGATGAAGAGGTCGATCTGTCCGCCCAGCATATCCTGCAGGATCGGGCCGCCGCCCTTGTAGGGGACATGCAGCATGGCCGCGCCGGCCCGGCGTGACAGTTCCTCGCCCATCAAGTGGTAGAAGCTGCCGTTGCCGACGCTGGCGTAGCTCACCGGCTTGCCTTCAGCGGCGGTCTTCTGGATCTGTGCCACCAGTTCGACGGCGTTGTTGGCAGGAAAATCCTTGCGCGCCACGACCGCCAGTGGTGCCAGCGCGATGCGTTGCACCAGGCGGAAGTCTTCCGGCTTGTACTTGACCGATGCGATGGCCAGCGGGGCCAGGATCAGTTCGTTCGGCGAGCCCTGCAGGATCATATGGCCGTCGGCAGGCGCGCTGAGCACCTTCTGCGCCGCGATCGCGCCACCGGCACCGCCCAGGTTCTCGATGATGACGGGCTGCTTGAGTTCGACCGCCAGCACAGAGTTGATCTTGCGCGCGATCAGGTCGGACACGCCGCCGGCCGGGTAGGGCACCATCAGCGTGACGGGCTTGGTCGGAAAGCTCTGCGCGGCAGCCGTGCCGGCCAGGGTGAAGGCGGCCAGCAGGCCGAGCAGCGAATGGCGGAATTTCATCGTCGTTTCTCTGTTGGGGAGATCCGTGCGCCGCGTATCCCATGCGGAGTAGCGGTCGTTTGGGCTGCCGAATCGTATTGAAGCCCGCGTGACCCGCATAGACAACTTTTTGTGGCAGCCGACAACCAGGTGCTTCTAGCCCAGGTACAGCTGGGTCGAGTTCTTGACCTCTTCCATGACCGCGTAGGTGCGCGTCTCGCGCACGCCGGGCAGCTGCCACAGCACCGTCCCGGCAAAGGCGCGGTAGGCGCTCATGTCGGCGCTGCGGGTCTTGAGCAGGTAGTCGAAGCCGCCCGCGACCATGTGGCATTCCATGATCTCGGGGTGTGCCTGCACCGCGGCCTTGAACTGTTCGAACACATTGGGCGTGGTGCGGTCGAGCAGCACCTCGACGAAGACCAACATGCCGGCACCGAGCTTGAGCGGGTTGAGCCTGGCCTCGTAGCCCAGGATGTAGCCCTCGCGCGTGAGGCGCTGCACGCGCGCGAGCACGGCGGCCGGCGACAGCAGGACCTGTTCGGCCAGCTTGAGGTTGCTGATGCGACCGTCCTGCTGCAGCACCTTCAGGATGCGCAGGTCGATGCGGTCGAGTTCGGCGTGGGATGTCGTCATGGACAGAATTTTATTCGGCATTATTAGATAAATAACATGATTAATTTTGCTCCTGGCTCGGCATGATGGTGCCATTCACATGTTTTCGAGACATCGACCATGAGCCAAAGTTTCAACCAGTTTGTCGACGGCCCCCTGCAGCGCGAGCCGCTGCGCGCCGCCATCACCGCCGCCTGGCGCAGGCCCGACTCCGAGGCGGTTGCCACCCTGCTCGGGCTGGCGCGCCTGCCCAGGGCACAGGCCGATGCCGCGCAGGCCTTGGCGCAGCGCATCGCCCGCCAGCTGCGTGGGCGCAAGAGCGACGGCGGCCGCGCCGGCATCGTCCAGGGTCTGCTGCAGGAATACGCCCTGTCCTCGCAGGAGGGCGTGGCGCTGATGTGCCTGGCCGAGGCCTTGCTGCGCATTCCCGATGCTGCCACCCGTGATGCGCTGATCCGCGACAAGATCACCCACGGCGACTGGGCGCCGCATCTGGGCCACAGTCCTTCGCCGTTCGTCAACGCGGCCTCCTGGGGCCTGCTGATCACCGGCAAGCTGGTGTCCACCCACAGCGAACGCGGCCTGGGCGCGACCCTGGGCGGTCTGATTCGCAAGGGCGGCGAGCCGCTGATCCGCAAGGGCGTCGACATGGCCATGCGCATGCTGGGCCAGCAGTTCGTGACCGGGGAGACCATAGCGCTGGCGCTCGAGCACGCCCGCGGCCTGGAAGCCCAGGGCTTTCGCTATTCCTATGACATGCTGGGCGAGGCGGCGCTGACCGCCGAGGACGCCGAGCGCTACCTGGCGTCCTACGAGGCTGCCATCCACGCCATCGGCCAGGCCGCTGTGGGCAAGGGCATCTACGACGGTGCCGGCATCTCGATCAAGCTGTCGGCGCTGCACCCGCGCTACAGCCGCGCACAGTACGCCCGCGTGATGGCCGAGCTCTATCCCGCGCTGCTCAAGCTCGCGCTGCTGGCCAGGCAGTACGACATCGGCCTCAATATCGACGCCGAGGAGGCCGACCGGCTCGAACTCTCGCTCGACCTGCTCGAGCAGCTGTGCTTCGAGCCCGGGCTCCAGGGCTTCGACGGCATCGGCTTCGTGATCCAGGCTTATCAGAAGCGCTGCCCGTTTGTGATCGATTACGTGATCGAGCTGGCGCGTCGCAGCGGCCACCGCCTGATGATCCGCCTGGTCAAGGGCGCCTACTGGGACAGCGAGATCAAGCGCGCCCAGCTCGACGGCCAGCACGGCTATCCGGTCTACACCCGCAAGGCCTACACCGACATTTCCTACCTGGCCTGCGCCAGGAAGCTGCTGGCGGCGCCCGACGCGGTCTACCCGCAGTTCGCCACCCACAACGCGCACAGCCTGGCGGCCATCTACGAGCTGGCCGGCCCCGACGCCTACCACCCGGGCCAGTACGAATTCCAGTGCCTGCACGGCATGGGCGAGCCGCTCTATGAACAGGTCGTCGGCCAGACCAGCGAAGGCAAGCTCGGCCGGCCCTGCCGCATCTATGCGCCGGTCGGCACGCACGAGACCCTGCTGGCCTACCTGGTGCGGCGCCTGCTCGAGAACGGCGCCAACACCTCCTTCGTGAACCGCATCGCCGACCCCGGCATCGCGATCGAGACCCTGGTCGAGGACCCGGGGGCCACCGTCGAACGCTGGGCAGCCGAGGAAGGCGCGCTCGGCCTGCCGCACCCCGCCATTGCGCAGCCGCTGGCGCTGTATGGCCCGGTGCGGGTCAACTCCGAAGGCCTGGACCTGTCGAACGAGACCACGCTGGCTGCGCTCAGCCAGGCCGTGCGCCGCACCTGCGAGCAGTCCTGGGACGTGAGGCCGCTGCTGGCCTTCGACTCCGCCGCGAGCGGGCCGGCCGAGCCGGTGCTCAACCCCGCCAACCATGCCGATCAGGTCGGCACGGTGCGCGCGGCGAGCGCCGAGGAAGTCCAGCTCGCGGTCAGTCACGCGCAGGCCTTTTTCCCGCACTGGGCCGCGACCGCGCCGGCGGAGCGCGCCACCTTGCTCGAGCGCGCCGCCGAACTGATGCAGGCCGAGCTCCAGCCGCTGATCGGCCTGCTGATCCGCGAGGCCGGCAAGACCGCCGCCAACGCGATCGCCGAGGTGCGCGAGGCGATCGACTTCCTGCGCTACTACGCCGCCCAGGTGCGCGCCGACTTCCGCAACGACACCCATCTGCCGCTCGGTCCCGTGGCCTGCATCAGCCCCTGGAACTTCCCGCTTGCCATCTTCACCGGCCAGGTCGCTGCCGCGCTGGCGGCCGGCAACACCGTGCTGGCCAAGCCGGCCGAGCAGACCCCGATCGTCGCGCACTACGCGGTCAGGCTGCTGCGGCAGGCCGGCGTGCCGCGCGCCGCGGTCCAGCTCGTGACCGGTTCGGGCTCGCGCGTGGGCGCGCAGCTGGTCGGCGACGAGCGCGTCCAGGGCGTGATGTTCACCGGCTCGACCGAGGTGGCGCGCATCCTGCAGGCGACCTTGGCCAGCCGGCTCAGCCCGGCCGGCAAGCCGGTGCCGCTGATCGCCGAGACCGGCGGCCAGAACTGCATGGTGGTCGATTCCTCGGCCCTGACCGAGCAGGTGGTCAACGACGTGGTGTCTTCGGCCTTCGACAGCGCCGGCCAGCGCTGCTCCGCGCTGCGCGTGCTGTGCGTGCAGGAGGAGGTCGCCGACCGCGTCATCCACATGCTCGAGGGCGCGATGGCAGAGCAGCGCCTGGGCCGGCCCGACGCGCTCAATGTCGACATCGGCCCGGTGATCGATGCCGAGGCCCGTGACGGCATCTGGCGCCACATCGAGGCGATGCGCGTCAAGGGCCGTCCGGTGTTCCAGCAGGCCCGCATCGATTCCGGCGCGATCGAGCAGGGCACCTTCATCGTGCCGACCTTGATCGAGCTCGAGCGCATCGACGAGCTCGAACGCGAGGTCTTCGGTCCGGTGCTGCACCTGGTGCGCTACCGGCGCCGCGAGCTCGGCGCCCTGATCGAGCAGATCAACGCCACCGGCTACGGCCTGACCTTCGGCGTGCACAGCCGCATCGACGAGACCATAGACCGCGCCACGGCCTCGGTGCATGCCGGCAACCTCTACGTCAACCGCAACATGGTGGGCGCCGTCGTGGGCGTGCAGCCCTTCGGCGGCGAAGGACTGTCGGGCACCGGCCCCAAGGCCGGCGGTCCGCTCTACCTCTACCGCCTGCTGGCGCAGCAGCCCGCCGACGCGCTGGCGCGTGGCGTGAGCTTCTCGGGCGGCGCCGAGCTGCCCCTGGCCAGGCCGGCGCTGCAGGCGCTGCGCGCATGGGCGCAGGCTGCCCACCAGGCTGAGCTGGCCGTGGCCTGCGACCGCTTCGCCGCCCAGTCGCGCAGCGGTGCCATCGTCGTGCTGTGCGGACCGACCGGCGAGCGCAACCACTACCAGATCCTGCCGCGCGAGGCGGTGCTGGGCCTGGCCCGGCTCGATGCCGACCGTCTGGTCCAGCTCGCCGCGACCCTGGCCGTGGGCAGCCGTGCCATCTGGCCGGCATCGGCAGCCGCGCTGCGCGAGAGCCTGCCGCAGGCGGTGCGCGAGCAGATCGCGCTGGCCGACGACTGGCGCTCGCCCGCCGTGCATTTCGACGCCGTGCTGCATCATGGCAACGCTGCAGAACTGCGTGACATCTGCGACTTCCTGGCCCGGCGCCCGGGCGCCATCGTCGGCATGCAGAGCCTGGCCGAAGGCGAGGCCGGCGTGGCGCTCGAGCGCCTGGTGCTCGAGCGCTCGGTCAGCGTCAACACGGCCGCCGCAGGCGGCAACGCCAGCCTGATGACGCTGGCCTGAGCGTCCCGGTCCTGGTGCTAGCGTACCCGCGCCCGCGCCAGGGTGCTACAGTGCGGGCCACGCTTTTTCCGCACAGAAATGAACACGCTGATGCTGGCGATCCTGATCGCCTTCGCCTTTTATGCGCTGCGCGCCCGTGAGCAGGGCCAGCGCATCGCCCTGCTGGCGCAGCACCTGCGCCGCTACCAGATCGAGCAGCTGATGGAGCGCCTGACCGAGGGCTACCAGCGCGTGCTCGACGAATCCGACCTGCAGCGCCGCGACCAGCTCTGGCAGCAGTTCGGCGCCAGCGAAACCGCCCTAGCCGAACAGGTCGGCCGCCTGGCGCAGGATTTCTCCCGGCTGGACGCGTCGCAGACACGGGTGAGTCGCCTGCCGCTGCCTTTCGCGGCGCGCTGGCTGCCGCAGGCCTGCTTCGACATGCGCGACCTGCTGGCGCTGCACGCGCAAGGCCTGACCGAGGTGGTGCGCAACAGCGTCCAGCGCTCGCCCCAGGAGCGTGCCTACACCCTGCTGGCCGAGCTGCTGCTGCTGCAGCACAGCTGTCACTGGTTCTGCCGCGCGCGCGCGGTGGCTTCGGCGCGCCTGCTGGCGCGCCACCAGACCCGCCATGCCCAGGTCCTCGCGTCCGTCTCGGCGCCGACCCGCACCGCCTATTGCCGGCTGGTCGGCACCTGAGCGCAGCGCGCACCGCTGCGGACTTCGCCGCGGCTGGGCTTGCCCTGGCCGGACGCTGCGCTTAGACTGTCGAGGTTGGCCGGCGCCGTGCCGGTCGAGTCATCACGATCGTGCAGGGAGGCGGACGGATGGGGAATGCAGGATCTTCTTCGGGGCGGCCCGACGAGGCGGCGGCGCGCGAGCTGTATCGCCTGCGCTGCAGCTATTACGACCTGCAGCTTGCCCCCTACGACGCGATCCGGCAGCGCGCCGTCGAGCGTCTGCATCTGCGTCCCGGCCAGGTCGTGCTCGACCTGGGTTGCGGCACCGGCATGAGCCTGGAGCTGCTGCAGCAGGCGGTGGGGCCGGGCGGTCGCGTGATCGGCGTGGACCAGAGCCCCGAAATGATCGAGCTGGCGCGCCAGCGCGTGCAGCGCCAGGGCTGGTCCCAGGTCGAGCTCATCTGCGCGCCCATCCAGCTGGCGCAGCTGCCGGCCGCCGTCGATGCGGTCCTGTTCCACTTCACGCACGACATCCTGCAGACGCCGGCCGCGCTCGACCATGTGCTGGCCCACCTCAGGCCGGGGGCACGCATCGCGGCGGCCGGTCTCAAGTGGACCTCGCCGCTTTACGCACCGCTCAATTCCCTGGTCTGGTGGAACGCGCTGCAGTCGGTCACCACGCTCGGCGGCCTGGACGCGCCCTGGGCGCCGCTGGCGCAGCGTGGCATCGAACTCGAGCTCGAGTCCTTCCTGTGGGGAACGCTCTATCTGGCCAGCGGGCGGCTGCCCCTGCCTGCGGCCCAGGTGGCCGCGGCATCAGGTCTGGTGCAGCAACCTGACCAGCTCGACCACCGACTTGACCCCCATCTTGTCGAAAATCCGGGCCCGGTGCACCTCGACGGTCCGGACGCTGATCTGCAACTGGTCAGCGACGAGCTTGTTGGGTAGTCCGGCGGCGATCAGCTGCATGACGGCCTGCTCGCGCTCGGTCAGTCCGGCGATGCGCTGCTGCAGCTGCCGCTGGCTCTGGCGCTTGGCCACCTCCTCGGCCGACTTCTCGAGCGCGCGCTCGATGCGGCCGACCAGCGCGTTGTCGGAGGAGGGCTTCTCGCAGAAATCGAAGGCGCCGCGCAGCACGCTGTCAACCGCGGTCGGCACGTCCGCATGGCCGGACAGGAAGATCACCGGCATCAGCGCAAACCAGGGCTGCTCCAGCAGGCGCTCGAACAGGGCCAGGCCGCTCATGCCGGGCATGCGCAGGTCCAGCACCGCGCAGCAGGGCGTCTCGGGCGGGCCGTCGGTCCAGGTCTGCGCCTCGGCCCAGAAGAGGTCGCCGCTCGCGTAGGGCGTGCTCAGCAGCCGGCGTGTGCGCAGCATCCAGGCCAGTGCATCGCGCACCGCCTCGTCATCGTCGATCAGGAATACCGTACCACTGGCTGCCATCCCCCACATCATAGGGCCAAGGCCGGCTCAGGTCGCGGCGGGCAGCGTGAAGCGGAACACCGTGCCGCGCGGCTCGGCCGGCTCGTAGCACAGGGCGCCGCCGTGCTGCTCGACCACGGTGCGGCACAGGCTCAGGCCCAGTCCCATGCCCTCGGGCTTGGTCGTGAAGAAGGGGGTGAACAGGCGCGCGGCGACCTCGGCCGACAGGCCCTTGCCGTGGTCGGTGACGGCAAAGGAGACCCAGCGGCGCTCGCTGCCCGGGTGAGCGGGGGCGGGGGCGGCCTGCAGCTGCAGGGTGCGCAGGCCTGCGGCCGGCGTCGGATCGCCCGCCGGCATGGCCTGCAGGCCGTTGCGCACGAGGTTGAGCAGCACCTGCTCGACCATGGTCGAGTCGCACCAGACCGGCGGGCAGCCGGGAGCGACCTCCCACTCCACCTTGACGCCTGACTTGCGTGCCTGCAGCTGCACCAAGGGTGCGATGCCGTCGAACAGTTCCTGCACCGGCACCGCCGCGCGGTTGCGTTCGCGCCGGCGCACCAGGTCGCTCACGCTCTTGATGACGCGGCCGGCTCGTTCAGCCTGGTCGGCAATGCGCCGTATCGCGGTGTCCAGGTCCGCGCGCAAGGTCTCCAGCGGCAGGCCCGGCTCGTGCAGCAGGTTGAGCGTGCCGCTGGCGTAGCTTGCGATCGCGGCCAGCGGCTGGTTGAGCTCGTGGCTGATCAGTGAGGCCATCTCGCCGGCCATCGCCAGGCGGGCGGTCGCCTGCAGCCGTTCCTGCGAGGCACGCGACTGTTCCTCGATCCGGCGCTGGGCGCTCAGGTCGACCGCGGCGCTCATCCAGCCGGTCTGCTTGCCGACCTCGTTGATCAGCGGCGCCTCGACGATCAGCACCGGCACTCGGGTGCCGTCGGGGCGCTGGTACTCGGTCTCGAAGTCCTGGCGCGACCGCATCTCGCCGGCATGGCGCTGGGCCTGGCGTCGCAGGTACTCGTCCACCCGGTCGGGCGGCCAGTAGGGCGCGGGATTGCTGCTGCCTATCAGTTGCTCGGCTGGCAGTCCCACCAGTTGGCAGAAGGCCGGATTGACGTAGGTGATGCGGCCGCGCATGTCGCGCGCGCGCAGCCCGGTGAGCAGCGAGTCCTCCATCGCCTGGCGGAAGGCCAGGGCTTCGCTGAGGCGGGCCTCGGCGTGCAGGCGCTTGCGGACGTCGCGCGCGAACAGCGCGAGCACGCTGGCCAGAGCCAGTGCCAGCGCCGTCACGCCCGAGGTCAGGACGTCGGGCAGCAGCCCGCGCTGCTGGCGCGCCCGCTCCACGCGCAGCATGTAGACGCTGCCCGGCAGCTCGAGGCTGTGGCCCGCGTGGATCACGCCGTGCTCGCGCGGTATGGTGCCCAGGATGCTGAGCCGCGCGCCGTCCGACTCGGTCAGCGCGACGCTGCGGTTGCGGCGCGTGTCGGGGCGGATCAGCTCCAGCAGCATGTCGCTCAGGCCGTAGGTGGCGATCAGGAAGCCTTCCTCGCGTCCCTCGCGTACCAGTGGCAGGCACATTTCCATCAGCTCCTGGCCTCGGCCTTCCTCCAGCGGCAGGAAATAGCTGGTCGAGTAGGCCGGGCCCTGGAAGCGGCGTGCGTTCGCGCAGGCCTGCTGCACGTCAGGCTGGGCCTGTGCGCGCGGCAGGAATTCGAACAGCTGGGGCAGGAAGGGACTGACCTGGGCCTGGCGGATCTGCAGGTCCGGCGTACGCCATTCGAGGCGCAGGATCTCGCGGTGCACCAGCAGCAGGGCGGTGGCGCTCTGGTGCCAGGCGGTTTCCGAGGGCAGGCTCTCGTGCAGTCCCTGCAGGGCCAGCGCGTTGCGCGCCAGTCCGCTGCGGATTTCGCCGACCATGTCGGCGGCGTTGTGTTCCAGCTGGCTGGCCAGCCTCTGGTCCTCGTAGGCCCGTGCCAGGAAGACCAGTGCGCCCAGCAGTGCCAGCAGCAGGACGCAGAGGGCCGACCACAGCCACCAGCGGCCGGCCCCCAGGGAGGTCTTCAATCAGTCCTCCGTGAAGGCTTCCTCGCGCTTCTTCTTGACCGAGGGCGAGAGCACGACGACGAGCATGAGGGCGGCGGCGGCGAGCAGGCCGGCGGAGATCGGACGGGTGACGAAGACGCTC
>JBEEPT010000025.1:0-12536 GCA_041190985.1 Pseudomonadota bacterium | reverse complement strand
AACGGCAAGAAGATCGCCGCCGACAAGGCCGGCGTGGCCGTGACCGACCGCGGCTTCATCAACGTCGACATCCAGATGCGCACCAACGTGCCGCACATCTTCGCCATCGGCGACGTCGTTGGCCAGCCCATGCTGGCGCACAAGGCGGTGCACGAGGCGCACGTGGCGGCCGAAGTCATCGCGGGTGAACTGCAGGGCAACGCGGAACTGGCTTCGGCCGCGTTCAACGCGCGCGTGATTCCCTCGGTTGCCTACACCGACCCGGAAGTGGCCTGGGTCGGCCTGACCGAGGACCAGGCCAAGGCGCAGGGCATCAAGGTCAGGAAGGGCCTGTTCCCCTGGACCGCATCGGGCCGCGCGATCGCCAACGGCCGCGACGAGGGCTACACCAAGCTGCTGTTCGACGACAGCCCCGAGGCGCATGGCCACGGCAAGATCCTGGGCGGCGGCATCGTGGGCACCCACGCCGGCGACATGATCGGCGAGATCGCGCTGGCGATCGAGATGGGCGCTGACGCGGTGGACATCGGCAAGACCATCCACCCGCACCCGACGCTGGGCGAGTCGATCGGCATGGCTGCCGAAGTCGCGCACGGCTCCTGCACCGACCTGCCGCCGCAGAAGAAGTGATGCGCTGAAAGGCGCATTGCCGCGGATGAAGAAGGCCGCTGTCCCGTGAGGGGCAGCGGCCTTTTCTGCCTTTTTCCCGTGAAGCAGTGCCCTGCTGGCGCAGGGCAGTTGGCTCAGGCTTCGATCAGCCTGACGCCGTAGCCCTGGCCCGAGGCGATGACCTGCAGCAGGCGGTCGATGTTGGGGTGGCTGCCGGGGTGGGAGCGCGCGGCCTCGGTGTGCTCGGCGAAGAGCTCCAGCCCCTCGCGCGCCGCCGCGGCATCGATGCCGCCGTGCCTGGCGGCCAGGGCGTGATAGACCGCGAGCGAGCCGGCCTGGCCGGGCTGGTTCTCGATGGTGGCGAGCACCGTGCCGGCCGCGTCGAGCAGCTGCAGGGCGGCCAGATGGGTCACGGAGGGGAGTTGCTTGAGGTTATCTGCAAAGGCCATGGTCAGGTCCTGGAAAATGCCGTGATTTTGCCCGGTTCCATTCCGCTGTTTCCGGCCCCTGACCGGCCGTCGCCGCCTCAGGACCTGAAGGCCTGCGTCTCGCCGGGGCGGCGCAGCATCTTGTTGACCTCGTCCTGGTGCATTTCCTCGAGCACGATCAGCTCGCGCGCGTACTCCTCGAGCAGGATCGAGCTGCCCTCGGCGATCTTGAGCAGATCGTAGTAGGCGGCCAGCGCGGCCTTCTCGTGCTCCAGGCTCTCGCGCAGGATGTCGCCGATGTCGTGCTGGTGGGTCTCCAGCAGCGCGCCGATCTTGAGCGAGGGGTGGCCGCCGAGCAGGGTCACCAGCTCACCGGCCTTGTGCGCGTGCGCCAGGCTCTCCTCGGCATTGCCCTTGAGCCAGGACACGATGGGAATGCGGTTGTAGCCGTACACCATCAGTCCGTAGTGGGTGTACTTGACCACCCCCGCCAGTTCGAGCTCCATGATGCGGTTGAGCGCATCGATCGCCAGCTGCTTCTTGTCTTCATCCATGACAGGCTCCTCAGGAATGACGCACGGGCCAAGCGCCGCTTGGCGGCTCAGCGCATTCTGCGCCCGAACGTCGTCGCCTGCAATCGCCGCTGCGGTCAAGGCAGCGTGACGAAGCCGATCTTGCTCAGGCCCGCGCGCTGCGCCGCCGCCATGGCCTGGGCGACTCGCTCGTAGCGCACCGCCTTGTCGCCGTTGATGTGCAGCTCGGGCTGCGGCTGGCGCGCCGCCGCCGCTGCCAGGCGTTCGCCCAGTTCGGCGTCGCTGATCCTGTCCTGGTCCCAGTGGTACTGGCCCTGGGCGTCTATCGTCAGCCGCACCGTCGCCGGGCGCTCCTTGACGGGCTGGGTCGCCGCCTGGGGCAGGTCGACCTGCACCGCGTGCTGCATCACCGGTACCGTGATGATGAAGACGATCAGCAGGACCAGCATCACGTCGATCAGCGGGATCATGTTGATCTCGCTGAGCACCTCGTCGCCGTCGTCGTCGGAGAGTTTGCCGAAGGCCATGGTGCGTGTCCTCAGGCCTGGCGGCTCGCCGTGACGCGGGCGCCGGTCACGAAGTAGGCGTGCAGGTCGTGCGCAAAGCGGTTGAGCTTGTGCAGCACATGCTTGTTGCCGCGCACCAGCGCGTTGTAGCCCAGCACGGCGGGAATGGCGACCACCAGGCCCAGCGCGGTCATGATCAGCGCCTCGCCGATCGGGCCGGCGACCTTGTCGATGCTGGCCTGGCCCGCCGCGCCTATGCCCAGCAGCGCGTGGTAGATGCCCCAGACCGTGCCGAACAGGCCGACGAAGGGGGCGGTCGAGCCGATCGAGGCCAGCACGCTCAGGCCCGCCTGCAGCCGGGCGGTGAAGTCGTCGATCGAGTTGCGCAGCGAGCGCGTCACCCATTCGCTCACGTCCACGCTGTCGCGCAGCTGCGGCGGCGCCTCGCCCTCGAGGTGCAGCACGTGCCGGGTGGCGTCATGGCCTTCCTGCGCCAGCTGGCGGAAGGGGTTGTCCGCCCCGGGGAGCTTGCCCAGGCCGGTGGCGAAGTCCTGGCTGTGCCAGAAATCGTGGCTGGCGCCGGCCTGCGCGCGGTGGCGCCTGAGGTTCAGGCCCTTGACGACGATGACGATCCACGAGGTGATCGACATTGCGAGCAGGATGAGTGCGACGCAGCGGGTGATCCAGTCACCCTGGTGCCAGACATGCGAGATGCCGAATTGCGTATCCATTGAATCATTACTCCAGGACAAAATTGATCGGAACGTTGAACCACATCGCCTCGGGCGCGCCGCCGCGCTTGCCGGGCACGTAGCGCCAGCGCAGCACGGTCTGCAGCGCGGCCTGGTCGAGGCGCTCGTAGCCGCTCGAGGTGCGGACCTCGGCCTTGCTGGCCGTGCCGTCGGCTTCGATGTAGACGCGCAGCACCACCAGGCCCTGCTCGTTGAGACGCTTGCTCAGCGGCGGATAGGGCGGCTTGGGATTGCTGAGATAGTCGGCGCTGGAGCTGGGCAGCTCCACCTTGGGCGCGGCCGTCGCCGCCGGAGCGGCGGGCGCTGGTGCAGCGGCCGGAGCTGCCGGCGCCGCGGCGGCGCTCGGGGCCGTGCTGGCCGCAACGGGCTGCGCCGTCGGCGCGGCGGTGCTCGGCGCCAGCGGGCTGGGCACGCTGGTGGCCGGCCGGGGTGGCGCTGGAGCCGGCGCCGGTCGCGGCGGGGCGGGCTGGGACGGCACGGCGGCCTTGGGGGCGGGCCTGACCGGTTCCGGCCGCGGGGGCCGGGGCACGGATTCGGGTGCGATCAGGTCGACGCGGATCACCTGCGGCTCAGCCAGTGGCTCGGGTTGCTGCCCGGTCAGGCCAGCCAGCAGCGCCCAGAGGGCGGCCGCATGGGCCGCCAGCACGGCCGCGACCGCCAGCGCATTGCGCGAGCGCAGGCGGGGCTGCGTCCGGGGTGGGAGCGGCGACAGGGAGCGGCCCGGGGGAGCGGGAACGAACGTCATGGTCATGGTTGGAAGCCCGGCGAACAGACTGGTCGAAGCGACCGCGCCAGACTCGGTGCTGGGAATTATCACCGCGAATTATTCTTATTCAGGAGCGTGGGGGCACGGCAAGCAGGTCCGGGCCTATGTCGGCCAGCGCGCCGGCACCGCACAGCGCCATCGCGGCCATGAATTCGTCCAGCAGCAGCCGCAGCACATGCGCGACACCGGCGGCGCCGCCGTTGGCCAGGCCCCAGATGGCCGGCCGGCCGACCAGCACGCCCTGGGCGCCGAGCGCGAGCGCCTTGAGCACATCGGTGCCGCGCCGTATGCCGCCGTCGAGCAGCAGCGCGCAGTCGCCCTGCACCGCCTGCGCGATGGGTGGCAGCAGCTCGGCGCTGGCCGGCACGGTGTCGAGCACGCGGCCGCCATGGTTGGACACGATCAGGCCGGCGACGCCCAGGCGCGCTGCCTGGCGTGCGTCTTCCGGGTGGACCACGCCCTTGAGCAGCAGAGGCAGCCGGGTGTTGCCGAGCAGCCATTCGACGTCGGACCAGCGTAGCGCGTGCTGCAGCAGCCCCTCGATTCCGCCCGCCTGCGCCGGCGGCGGCGTGAGCGCCAGCATGTCGGCGGGCAGGCTGAAGCCGCTGCGGCGCTCGCGGTCGCGCACGCCGCTGAGCGGGGCGTCGACGGTCAGCACCAGCGCCTCGTAGCCGGCTGCCTCGGCCCGCTGCGCGAGTTCGTGCAGCCAGCCGCGCTCGCCCAGGCCGTAGAGCTGGAACCAGAGCGGGCCGCGCCCTGCGTCGCCGAGCGCGACCCGGGCGACGGCCTCGGGTAGGGTGCTGGTCTGGGTGCTCAGCACCATGCCGGCGCCGAGCGCGGAGGCGGCCAGTGCGGTCGCGAGCTCGCCGTCCGGATGGGCCAGCCGTTGACCGGCCATGGGCGCGACCAGCAGCGGCGTCGGCCAGTCGCGGCCCAGCAGCCGGGTGCGCAGCTCGATACGTTCCGGGGTCCGCAGCACCCTGGGCAGCAGCTGCAGCCGCTCCCAGGCCTGGCGATTGGCGCGCAGCGTGATCTCGTCGCCCGCGCCGCCGCTGAAATAGGCCCGGACCGGCTCGGGCAGCACCTGGCGGGCGTGCGACTCGTGATCGGCCAGGTTGAACAGACCCGGTGGCAGGGGCAGCTGCCGGGATGCGGAGCTCATCGTGTCGGCTTCCAGGTTCTCAGGTGTTCGCCCACTGGCGCAGCAGGTTGTGGTAGATGCCGCTGAGCGCGACGGTCTCGTCGGTCTCGCCGTGGCGCTCGCGCAGTCGCAGCAGGTTCATGTCGAGGTCGAACAGCAGCCGGCGCTGCTCGTCGCCGCGCACCATGCTCTCGATCCAGAAAAAGCTCGCCACCCGGGCGCCGCGCGTCACGGGCGTGACCTGGTGCACGCTGGTGCCCGGGTAGAGCACCGCATCGCCGGCGGGCAGCTTGACGCCGCGGCTGCCGTAGCTGTCCTGCACCTGCAGCTCGCCGCCCTCGTATTCGTCCGGGTCGCACAGGAACAGCGTGCACGACAGGTCGGTGCGCACCCATTCCTGGGTGGCGCGCGAGTGCAGCACGGCGCCATCCACATGCTGGCCGTAGTGCTCGCCGCCGGCGCGGTAGCGGTTGAACAGCGGGTTGAAGATCTTGCGCGGCAGCGCCGCCGAGAAGAACAGCGGGTCGCGCCGCAGCGCGCCCAGCACCAGCGCCTGCAGCTGCGTCGCCTGCGTGCTGTCCTGCGCCAGCTGCTGGTTGTGCTTGCGCGCGGCGGCCTGGCCGCCGGCGGTGCTGCGGCCGTCGGTCCAGGGGGCGTCGTCGCCCAGCAGGGCGCGGGCGCTGCGCAGTTCGTCCGCTGTCAGCAGGTGCTTGAGATGGAGCAGCATGGTGGGCGCCCGGGCCGGTGGTTCAGAACAGGGTCTTGAGCGAGAGCTGGACCGTGCGCGGCGCGCCCGGCGCGTAGAAGCCGCGATACAGCGTGTCGGCGTAGAGCTTGTCGGTCAGGTTGGTGACGTTGAGCTTGAGGATGTTCATCTCGCTGATCGTGTATTCGGCCATCGCGTCCACCGTCGTGAAGGCGGCTGCCGTCACGTGGCGCGCGCCATCGGGGTTCTGCGCGCCACGGTAGTTCAGACCCAGGCCAAAGCGCCAGTGGCTGCCGACGCGGTAGGTGCTCCACAGGCTGGCGCTGTGCCTCGGCGTCAGCGCCGGGCGGTCGCCCTGGACCTGGGCGCCGGTGCCGGAGGCGTTGAGCGCGACGTTGCTCTCGTCGATCTTAGCCTCGGGGATCCAGGTGTGGTTGTAGAACACTTCCCACTGCGGCGTGATCCGGCCCGCCAGGTTGAACTCCATGCCCGTGGCGTGGCGCTTGCCCGACAGCAGCATCTGCGCGGCGGCGCTGTCCGGGTCGGTGTTGCGCTCGTTGTACTTCTCGGAGTGGAACAGCGCCGCGCCGAGCGAGGCCTGCTTGTCGAACAGCTCGAACTTGCCGCCGAGCTCGAAGTTGCGGCTCTTCTCGGGGTCGGTGCTGGCGGCCTTGGCGTTGGCGCTGCCGGCGGCGAGCGAGCCGAGCGCGAACTGGTAGGTGTCGCCCGAGGTGTTGTACGAGGTGCCGAACGAGGCGTAGTAGGAGGAGGTGTCGTCAGGCTGATACAGCGCGCCCAGGCGCGGGCTGAACAGTCCGTCGCTGCGCTCGAAGCTCGCGGCCGGCGTGCTGCCGCTGGCGGGTGCCTGGTAGCTGGCGCGGAAGCGGTCGTAGCGCAGGCCGGCCACGAGCTTGAGGGTCTCGTTCAGGCTCAGCGTGTCCTGCGCGTACAGGCCCAGGTTGTTGGTCTGGAAGGTGTTGAGCAGGGCCGTGCCGCGCGGATTCGGATTCACCGCGCCGTCGTTGGGCGTGCCGACCGTGGTGTTCAGGCCGCTGGCCGGGCCGGGGAAGCTGTTGTTGCGCTGCGCGTCCTCGCGCGACAGGTCGACGCCGGCCAGCAGCTCGTGCTTGCGGCCCCATGCGGTGAACCTGTCGCTGTAGTCGCTCTGGACCTGGGTCAGGTCGCTGTAGCCGACCCGGCCCTTCGGCGTGCGGATGATGGCGGTGGCATCGTTGAGGTTCTGCAGCGTGGTGCCGGGCGCGAAGCGCACCGCGCTGGCCAGCAGGTCGCGCTCGTAATGGCCCTGGCGCACCGTGGTCTTGAGCTCGCTGCGGCTGTCGAAGCGGTGGATATGGCTGAAGGTGCCGTAGGTGCTCTCGGTGTTCAGGTGGTCGCTGGCCAGGCCGTAGTAGTTTTTCGCCGACAGCGCCGGGATCAGGTCGCCCTTGGTGCCCTCGCTGAGGAACCAGGGGTGGTTGTAGAGCGGGCGGCCCTCGGTTTCGAGGTGGTAGAGGCCGACCGAGAACTCGTCGCGCGAGCCTATGCCCCAGCGGTAGGTCGGCGCGATGCCCTTCTTGTGGACGCTGGCGCCGTAGCGGTCGGCGTCGTGCTCCATGGCGTTGATGCGCAGCGCCGCATCGTCGGCGGTCTTGAGGTTGAAGTCGCCGCTGACGCGCAGCTCCTTGCCGCTGCCGACCGTGACGTTGACCTCGTGCTGGTCCATCAGGAAGGGCTGCTTGTTGACCTGGTTGACCACGCCGCCGGTCGAGCCCTTGCCGAACAGCATCGAGGCCGAGCCCTTGAGCACCTCGACCCGGTCCTGGTTGAAGGTGTCGCGCTCGATCAGCGGCGCGTCGCGCATGCCGTCGACATAGATGTCGCCGGCCTGGCCCAGCGAGAAACCGCGCAGCCGCACATCCTCCTCGCCGGTTTCGCCGGCCATGAAGGTCACGCCGGCGGTGGTCTTGAGCACCTCGCGCAGGTCATCGAGATTGCGGTCACTCATGAGCATCTCGGTCATCACCGTGACCGTCTGCGGAATGTCGCGCAATTCCTGCTGGCCCTTGCCGATGGTGGACCGGGTGGCGCGCAGGCTGTTCTTGGCCTTGGTTTCCTCGGGCTCGGCCTGCTCCTTGACCGTCACGGTCGCGAGCGTGCCGCTGGGGGGGGTCTGCGCCAGTGCGCCGACCGAGCTCGCCAGCAGCAGCGCGCCCAGCGGCAGCAGGCGGGTGGACTTGTCGAGGGCGGGGTGCGCGCAGGAGGCGGTCACGGCGTCGTGAGGAGGCATGGGATCACTCAGGGGCTGAAAGGGGTGGGGGTGGTCCGGCTGTCGCGGACCTGTTGTTGCTGCAGTAAGTATAAGGCAAATGATATTGATTCTTATTTGAGTTTATGAAAAAACCAGTGAGTCAAGGCAAAACAACAACTGATAGAAACAAACCAGCATCGCTGGTCGGGATGCGCTTGGGGCGTACGGCCGCTACGACCGGTTTTGTGGCTGCCCGCGCGCTGACGGGCAGGCAGGGTCAGCGCGGCGCCAGGCCCTGCAGCATGCCGCCGTCGACCCGGCGCGCGCCGTTGAAGCGCTGCACCCAGTAGGACTGGCGCATGTCCTCGACGCGCACGCGGTCGCCCGTGCGCGGGGCGTGGATGAACTTGTTGTCGCCGATGTAGATGCCGACGTGGCTGAAGGCCGAGCGCATGGTGTTGAAGAACACCAGGTCGCCGGGCTTGAGCTCGTCGCGGCTGATGGCGCGGGTCGCCTCGGCCTGCTCGGCGGCGCGGCGCGGCAGCACCATGCCCAGCGTCTGCTCGTAGATCGCGCGCACGAAGCCGCTGCAGTCGACGCCCTCGTCGACGTCGGTGCCGCCGTACTTGTAGCGCACGCCCAGGAAGCTCATCGCGTTGACCACCAGTTCGGTGGCGACCGAGCTCATGTTCTGCCGCACACCGTCGAGCCTGGCCATCAGCCCCTTGCTGGCGAGCAGGTCTGACATCGGATCGGGGGTGTTGGCGGGCTCGGCGAGCGCGAGACTGCACGCCGCGGCCAGGACGGCCGCAGTCATTATTCGACGCATCGCAGCATTTTAGCCTTGTCGCAAGGCAAGCTGGTTACACTGCGCCGGTTCAGCCCATGAGGGATTACACGGAGAAACAAATGTTGCTGGATGTCGATGACTGTCAACTGGTGCTGGTGGACTACCAGCCTCGCCTGCTGCCCGCGCTGCACCAGGGCACGGAAGCGCTGGCGCGCGCCGAGCTGCTGGCCGGGGTGGCAAAGATCCTGGGCGTGCGGTCCTGGGCGACGGAGCAGAACCCGGCGCGCCTCGGCGGCCTGGTGCCCGAGCTCAAGGCCCTGTGCCACAAGGTCTTTCCCAAGATGGCCTTTGATGCCACGCAGAGCGACCTGATCGAGGTGCTGCGTCCGCCCGCGCCGCCCGCTGCGCCCCAGCGCGGCGGCAACGCCCGCAGTCTGCCCAAGCACCTGCAAAAGCCGCAGCAGCAGCCCGCTGCGCCCGGCCGCAACACCATCGTGCTGGCCGGCGTCGAGGCGCATATCTGCCTGTTGCAGACCGCGCTCGGCCTGCTCGAGCAGGAGTTCGACGTCTGGGTCGTGACGGATGCCTGCGCCTCGCGCCGCGAGCGCGACCGCGACGCCGCATTCGACCGCCTGGCCGGCAACGGGGTCGAGCTCGTGACCAGCGAGATGGTCATCTACGAATGGCTGGGAGACGCCGACCACCCCGACTTCCGCGAGGTGCTGCAGCTCGTGAAGTGAGCGCGGGCGGCGCGGCGTTCCTGTCAGCGCTGTGCAAGCGGGCTTGCCTCCAATGGCGGCTGCATTGATGCACAGAAACGCAACAGCAACAGTCCGGAGACAAGCATGCCCGCCGCCACTTCCTACGATGCCTTCTACCGCCGCTCGATCGCGGAACGCGACGCCTTCTGGGCCGAGCAGGCCGCCCTGGTCGACTGGCACCGGCCCTACGACCGGGTCTGCAACTACGACCGCGCGCCATTCGCGCGCTGGTTCGAGGGCGGCCTGACCAATCTCTGCCACAACGCGGTCGACCGCCACCTCAAGGACCGCGCCGACCAGAACGCACTGGTCTTCGTCTCGACCGAGACCGACACCGAGAAGGCCTACAGCTTCCGCGAGCTGCACCAGGAGGTGCAGCGCTTCGCGGCGATCTACCAGGCGCTCGGCGTCAAGAAGGGCGACCGCGTCCTGATCTACATGCCGATGATCGCCGAAGCCTGCTTCGCCATGCTGGCGGCGGTGCGCCTGGGCGCGATCCATTCGGTGGTCTTCGGCGGCTTCGCCAGCCACGCGCTGGCCAGCCGCATCGACGACGCCCGGCCGACCGTGATCGTGAGCGCCGACGCCGGCATGCGCGGCGGCAAGGTCGTGCCCTACAAGCACCTGCTCGACGAGGCCATTGAGCTGGCGACGCACAAGCCGGCCAGGGTGCTGATGGTCAACCGCGGCCTGGCCGAGCTGTCGCCGGTCGCGGGGCGCGACGCCGACTACGCCACCCTGCGCGCGCAGCACCTCGACGCCGAGGTGCCGTGCGAATGGGTCGACTCCACCCACCCGAGCTACATCCTCTACACCTCGGGCACCACCGGCAGGCCGAAGGGCGTGCAGCGCGACACCGGCGGCTACGCGGTGGCGCTGGCGGCCTCGATGCGCCACATCTACATGGGCAACCCGGGCGAGACCTTCTTCTCCACCAGCGACATCGGCTGGGTGGTCGGCCACAGCTACATCATCTACGGCCCGCTGCTCAACGGCATGGCCACCGTCATGTACGAGGGCCTGCCGACCCGCCCCGACGCCGGCATCTGGTGGAGCCTGGTCGAGAAGTACCGCGTCAGCGTGATGTTCTCGGCGCCCACCGCCGCGCGCGTGCTGAAGAAGCAGGATCCGGCCTACCTGACGAAGTACGACCTCTCCAGCCTGCGCGCCCTGTTCCTGGCCGGCGAGCCGCTCGACGAGCCGACCGCGACCTGGATGGCCGCTGCGATCGGCAAGCCCGTGATCGACAACTACTGGCAGACCGAGACCGGCTGGCCGATCATGGCGATCTGCAACGGCGTCGAGCGCGCGCCGACCCGCTTCGGCTCGCCCGGCAAGGCGGTCTACGGCTTCGACGTGCGCCTGATCGACGAGTCCAGCGGCGAGGAGATCACCGAGCCTGGCAAGAAGGGCGTGATCGCGGCCGAGGGTCCGCTGCCGCCGGGCTGCCTGCAGACGGTCTGGGGCGACGACGAGCGCTATGTCAAGACCTACTGGTCCAGCATCCACGGCCGCACCATGTACAGCACCTTCGACTGGGGCGTGAGGGATGCCGACGGCTACTTCTACATCCTGGGCCGCACCGACGACGTGATCAACGTCGCCGGCCACCGCCTGGGCACGCGCGAGATCGAGGAGAGCATCTCCAGCCACTCCAACGTGGCCGAGGTCGCGGTGGTCGGCGTGGCCGACCAGCTCAAGGGCCAGGTCGCGGTCGCGTTCGCGGTGCTCAAGGATGCCGCGCGCCCGGCGCCCGAGCAGGAGGCCGAGATCATGAAGGTGGTCGACGATCAGCTCGGCGCGGTCGCGCGCCCGGCCCGGGTGCGCTTCGTCACCGTGCTGCCCAAGACCCGCTCGGGCAAGCTGCTGCGGCGCGCGATCCAGGCCGTCTGCGAGGGGCGCGACCCCGGCGACCTCAGCACCATGGACGACCCGTCCGCGCTGCAGCAGATCCGCGAACTGATGGCCTGAGCCGCGTTTGCCGCCCCGGATTCGGCTGTGCCTGCCCGGCGCACGTGTTATCGTGCGCCGCGGGAGTCCGAGAAGATTTTTACCGGCCGTCAGCGTTCGATGGCACAATCCGGGCTTGCTTCAGTTCCTTCCAGTCACTGTCGCATCCGCTAACCGGTCCAGCCGTGTCGCGGAAGGTTGTCTTAACCAGCTAATGTTTCCCAGAGGGAAACGGAGGTCAGCGCATCCATGAGCGAGACGAACAACGTCTACGCCGCCTACAGCGGCAACTCGTATCTCTTCGGCGGCAACGCGCCCTATGTCGAGGAGATGTATGAAAACTACCTGGCCGATCCGACCAGCGTGCCCGACCAGTGGCGCGAGTACTTCGACGCGCTGCAGCATGTGCCCGCCGCCGACGGCTCCGATGCCCGCGACGTCCCGCACCTGCCCGTCATCAACGCCTTCGCCGAGCGCGCCAAGAGCGGCGTGACCCAGACCGTCGTCGCCAGCGCCGACGCCGAGATGGGCCGCAAGCGCACCGCCGCCCAGCAGCTGGTCGCCGCCTACCGCAACGTCGGCCAGCGCTGGGCCGATCTCGACCCGCTCAAGCGCACCGAGCGCCCCGCGATCCCCGACCTCGACCCGGCGTTCTACGGCTTCAACGACGCCGACCAGGAAACCGTCTTCGACGTCAGCAACACCTTCTTCGGCAAGGACAAGATGTCCCTGCGCGAGCTGCTCAACGCGCTGCGCGAGACCTACTGCGGCGCCATCGGCGTCGAGTACATGCACACCACTGCCCAGGCGCAGAAGCGCTGGTGGCAGCAGAAGCTCGAGAGCGTGCGCGCCAAGCCGGCCTTCAATGCCGACAAGAAGCGCCACATCCTGGACCGCCTGACCGCGGCCGAGGGCCTGGAGCGCTATCTGCACACCAAGTACGTGGGCCAGAAGCGCTTCTCGCTCGAGGGCGGCGAGAGCTTCATCGCCGCGATGGACGAGCTGATCCAGCAGGCCGGCGCCAAGGGCGTGCAGGAGATCGTGATCGGCATGGCCCACCGCGGCCGCCTCAACGTGCTGGTCAACACCCTGGGCAAGATGCCCAAGGACCTGTTCGCCGAATTCGACCACACCGCGCCGGAAGACCTGCCGGCCGGCGACGTCAAGTACCACCAGGGCTTCAGCTCCGACGTCTCCACCGCTGGCGGCCCGGTGCACCTGAGCCTGGCGTTCAACCCCTCGCACCTCGAGATCGTCAACCCGGTGGTCGAGGGTTCGGTGCGCGCGCGCATGGACCGCCGCGGCGACAAGGTCGGCGCCCAGGTGCTGCCGGTGCTGGTGCACGG
>JBEEPT010000024.1:0-5034 GCA_041190985.1 Pseudomonadota bacterium | reverse complement strand
CATCCCGCCGGCGATGGAGAACCTGATCGGCCCGGCGATGGAGGCGATCCAGGGCTACGAGGTGGCCACCCGCACCGACTGGCGCGTGACGCCCAGCGGGCAGCCCGAGGGGCGCGACGTGGCCGACGCGATCAACTTCCGTCTCAACCAGGCCGAGCGCACGAGCAAGGCCGACCGCGCCATGACGGAGGCCTTCAAGCCGCAGATTGGCGTGGGCATCGGCTGGGTGGAGGTGCTGCGCAACGGCGATCCCTTCGGGCCGGCCTACCTGTGCAACAGCGTCCACCGCAACGAGATCCACTGGGACATGAGCGGCGGATCGGCCGACCCGAGCACGTGGCGCTGGCTGCGCCGGCAGCGGTGGCTGCGGCCGGAGCGCTTGAAGCAGTTCTTCCCCGACTCCAGCGACCTGTTTGAACAGTACGCGCGCGGCGGCTCCGCGTGGTGGGCCGACGGCACCTTCGAGCAGATCGGCGGCATGCCCACCGGGCTGAACAACACGTGGAACCAAGCGCGCTCGATGACGCTCCAGGAGAGCCGGTTCTACAACCCGGCGTCCGGGGAGGTGTGCATCGCCGAGGTGTGGTACCGGCGCTGGGTCGACGTCGGCATCCTAGAGTCGCCCGACGGCCGCAAGGTCGAGTACGACGGCAACAACCAGGCCCACAACATCGCGCTGGCGCGCGGGATGGTGAAGTACTCCCGTGCCATCGTGCCGCGCGTGCGCCGCTCGTACTGGCTCGGGCCCCACCGCCTGGCCGACGACCCGACGCCCTACACGCACCGGCACTTCCCCTACGTGCCGTTCTTCGGCTTCATGGAGGACTCGACCGGCGTGCCGTTCGGATTCATCCGCTCGCTGATCTTCCAGCAGGACACCCTGAACAGCGGCACCGCCAAACTGCGCTGGGGCATGAGCGCGATCCGCACCGAGCGCACCAAGGGCGTGGTGGCGATGACCGACGAGCAGTTCCGGCGCACGATCGGGCGCCTGGACGCGGACATCCTGCTCGACCCGATCGAGATGGCCAAGCCCGGGGCGCGGTTCGAGGTGAAGCGCGACTTCGAGCTCACCGAGCACCAGCTGGCGATGCTGGAGAACGCCCGCATGGCGATCCAGCGCGCGTCACCGGCGGCCGCGGGTGCGTTCTCCGGCCGGCCCGGCACGGCGCGCAGCGGCGTGCAGGAAGCCACCCAGGTCGAGCAGGCCAACCAGGGCCTCGCGTGGATGATGCAGCGTTTCCGCGACGGCCGGACGATGGTCGGCGAACTGCTGATGGCCATGATCGTCGAGGACATGGGCACCGAGGAGCAGGTGGTGGTGATCGAGGGCGACGCGGTGCGCCCCGATCGCACGGTGGTCATCAACAAGGCCGAGGTGGACCCCGCGGGGTATCCCTACCTGTCCAACGACCTGCAGCGCACGCAACTGGCCGTGACGCTGGAGGACGTGCCGAGCAGCAGCGGCTACCGTGCGCAGCAGCTCAACGCGATGAGCGAGGCGGTGAAGAGCCTGCCGCAGCAGTACCAGGCCGCGGCGCTGCCGTTCATGGTGGCGCTGATGGACACCCCGTTCCAGCGCGAACTGGTCGAGGCGATCCGCGCCGCCGGCGCGCAGGAGTCTCCCGAGGCGATCGAGAAGCGCATCAAGAAGGAGGTCAGCGAGGCAGTGATCCTGGCCGGCCACGACCTGAAGGCGCGCGAGCTCGACATGCGGGAGATGGAGACCGACGCCCGGGTGAAGCAGCTGATGGCCCAGGCGGTGCAGACCGGCGTGGAAGCGGCGTTCTCGGCGATGCAGGCCGGCGCGCAGGTGGCGATGAACCCGATGATCGCCCCCGTGGCGGACGCGATCATGAAGGCGTCCGGCTACCAGAAGCCCAGGCCCGCCGGCGTGGATCCGGATCTGGTGGGCCAGCCGGCGGCGGCCGTGCCGATGGCGCCGGCGCTCCCGCCCGAGGCTGCGCCCGCCGGCACGCCCGGCATCGGCGACGTGCGCGGCAACACCAGCCCGGCATTCCCGCCCGTGCCGCAGGACCCCGGCCGCGGCATGAGCGGCGTCGAGACACCGTCGCTCCAGGACAACCTGCCGACCTGATCGTCTACCACGCGCGGTTGCTAGCCCTTCCGCGCGCAATCAGAGTGCCTCCCAAGCCCGCGAAAGCGGGTGACGCATGAACCCATGCGGCCACGGCGACATGTGGCGGGAGATGCAACTTTGACGACCGTAGACCACTTCCTCAGCACGATCGAGATCAACGGCGCACTGACGCCGGAGCAGGCTGCGCAGGTCCTCGACCTGCCGCAAGAGGGCGAAACCGCGCCTGGCGCGGATCTGGCTGGCGCGCCCGCGCCGGCGCCTGCGGAGCCCGTCGTTGTTGTGGAAGAGATTGCCGAGAAGACGACGAAGCCGGACCCGGACGCCAAGCCGGAGCCGGAACCCGAGGAAGAGCCTGCGATCCTCGCCAAGGACGGCAAGCACCTCATCGCGTACGAGAAGCTGGCCGAGGCGCGCGACAGCGCGAAGCGGGCGGCGGCCGAACGTGACGAGGCCGTGCGCCGTGCGGCGGAACTGCAGGCCCAGCTGGACGCTGCTGCCAAGGACCCGGCCAAGGAACCGGCGAAGGAGCCCGCCGAAACGCGGCCCACCCTCGTCGACCTGCGCCGCGAGCGCTACAACGCCCTGCTCGATGGCGACATCGACAAGACGATCGCGCTCGACGAGAAGATCGAGGCCGAGGTGCAGGCGCAGCGCCAGCAAGCCAACGACGCCGCGGCGGCCTTCGCCCGCGTGGTTCAGGACTCGCAGGTCAAGTACCCGGCCCTGGACCCCGCCAGCGACAAGGTCGACCGTGACGCGATCGAGTTCGTCGTGCTGAAGCGCGACGCGCTGATCCAGCAAGGCAAGCCGGCGCACGAGGCCCTTGCCGATGCGGTGAGCAGCGCGGCCAAAGTCTTCCGGTGGTCGGACGGTCAACAAGCCGCAGCACCAGCACCAGCACCGACGCCTGATCCCAAGGCGGCGGCGGTAGCTGCGGCAGCAGCCATTGCGAACGCGAAAGCGCCGGTCCCGGCAAGCCTGTCCGCCATCCCCGGCGGCAAGCCTGGCGGGCTGTCGCCCCTCGAGCAACTGGCCGGCAAAGCAACCGGTCCCGAACTGCTGCAGGTCATGGAGAACATGAGCCCGGAGCAGATCGAGGCCTACCTGAACCGCTCCCTGTAATTCGAAGGAACCACCATGCCCGCTACCACGCACGCCGCATACGGCGACACCACCAACAACGTCAAGCAGGCCGTCGGCCTGTTCGCTGCGCACATGCAGCGCAACTCCATGATGGCCCGCATGAGCGGCCCCATGGAGAAGGGCGAGGAGGGCGCTGCACAGACGCTGCGCAAGCAGACGACGCAGCACATGCCCATCGTCACCTGCCAGGACCTGACCAAGGGCGACGGTGACGAGGTCACCTTCCACCTGCTGAACCCGATGAAGGCCAAGCCCATCATGGGCAGCGCGTGGGCCGAGGGTCGCGGCACGGCGATGTCGCTGAGCCAGGACAAGCTGCGCGTCAACCAGGCTCGCTTCCCGGTCAGCCTCGGCGACAGCATGACGGACATCCGCAGCCCCGCGGAGTTCCGCAAGCTGGGCCGGCCCGCCGCGCAGAACCTGATGGATCGCTACGTCGACCAGAGCCTGCTGGTGCACATGGCCGGCGCGCGAGGGTTCCAGGAAAACATGGAGTGGGTCATCCCCACGACGGCCGACGCCGACTTCAGCAAGATCATGGTGAACACGGTCAAGGCGCCGACCAAGAATCGGCACTTCCTGGCCGATGCGACCGACGCGGTGAAGGCCTTCGCGCTGTCGTCGTCCGACGTGGACCTGGGCACGACCGACCTGCTGACCATCGACACGGTGGACGCGATGCGGTCGGTGATGGACTCCATGGCGCTGCCGCCCCCGTCGATCAAGATCCCGGGCGACATGGCGGCCGACGACTCGCCGCTGCGGCTGTGGCTGATGAGCCCGACTCAGTTCGACTCGTTCGCTGCGAGCTCGACCTACCGCACCTACCAGGCCAATGCCCTGGCGCGCGCGGCCATGGCCAAGCAGCACCCGATCTTCCTGGGCCCCGACACGGCGCTGTGGAACGGCTTCCTCATCAAGAAGATGCCGCGTCCGATTCGGTTCTACGCCGGCAACGTCGTGAAGTACTGCGCTTCGGCCACCACCGAGACCGAGTCGGACGCGACGGTCGCATCGGCGCTGACCCTCGGCACGTACGCAATCGACCGCTCGATCATCCTCGGCGGCCAGGCCGTCGCGCAAGCGCTGGCGGCGGCCCGCATGTCCGGTGTGCCGTTCTTCTGGAGCGAGAAGGAGCTGGACCACGGCGACAAGGTCGAGCTGCTGATCGGCGCGATCCGCGGCGTGTCCAAGGTCCGCTTCGCGGTCAAGCAGGACGACGTCGACACGATCACCGACTACGGCGTGGTCGTGGTCGACACGACCGTGAAGACGCCGGGCGGCGTGCTGTAACCAGGCCGCGCCACCTCAAACCCTCTTCAAGGAAACACCACCATGGCCAATATCACCAAGAAGACCGCGTACGACCGCCAACTCACCGGCGCGCCGTATGGCGACGTGCTCATGCTGCCGTACCGCATGGAGACCAACGCCTCGGGCGTGCTGGTCGGCGGCGACGCCACCGGCGCCATCGGCAACGGCGATGTCGTGCGGCTGGGCAAGCTGCCGGCGGGCACGAAGCTGCTCGACTCCGTCGTGACCATCAGCGACGCGTTCACGGGATCGAGCACCTACAAGATGGGCTTCGCCTACTGCGACGGCGTGGACAGCACCGCGGTGCCGCAGGACGACGACTACTTCACCGCCGCGTCGACCGCGCTGTCGTCCCTGGCGGTGCAGCGCAAGTCGACCACGACCGCGCCGGTGACGCTGCCGAAGGACGCCTACCTGATCCTGACCAACGCCGGTGCGGCGCAGGCGGCCGCGGGCATCGCGGACATCCTGATCTT
>JBEEPT010000023.1:0-6811 GCA_041190985.1 Pseudomonadota bacterium | reverse complement strand
GGGCCTGGCCATCGTCGAGCAGGCGGCCGCGCAGAACGGTGCCCGCGTGGCCCTACAGGACGGTCCGCAGGGGCGCGGCCTGTGTGCGGTGGTCAGCTGGGCATGACCCGGCCCCGGCGCGGCGGCGCCAATGGTGTGACACTAGGGCCTGATTCGTGACCTGAACCGAGACCGATCCATGGCTGGAATGATGCTGAAGCTGCTCTTTGTCGCCGACCCGCTGGAGAGCTTCAAGACCTACAAGGACACCACCTTCGCGATGATGCGCGAGGCCGCGCGCCGCGGCCACCACCTCATCGCCTGCGAGCCGGCCGACCTGGTGTGGCGGCGCGGCGCGCACGTGGTGGCGCGGCGCTCGCGCACCCTCGTGCTCACGGGTGACGAACACGACTGGTTCCAGGTCGTGTCCGAAGGCGAGGTGGTGCTGGCCGAGATGGGCGCCGTGCTGATGCGCAAGGACCCGCCCTTCGACAGCGAGTACTTCTACGCCACCCACCTGCTGGGTCAGGCGCAGCGCGAGGGCGCGCGCGTCTTCAACGACCCGGCGGCACTGCGCAACCATCCGGAGAAGCTCGCGATCCTGGAGTTTCCCGAGTTCATCGCGCCGACCCTGGTCACGCGCGACGCACGCGACATCGGCGACTTCCATGCGGAGCACCGCGACATCATCCTCAAGCCGCTCGACGGCATGGGGGGCATGGGCATCTTCCGCGTCGGTGCCGACGGGCTCAACCTCGGCAGCATCACCGAGACGCTCAACCGCCATGGCGCGCAGAGCCTGATGGTGCAGAAGTTCCTGCCCGAGATCCGCGACGGCGACAAGCGTGTGCTGCTGATCGGCGGCAAGCCGGTGCCTTATTGCCTGGCGCGCATTCCCCAGGGCAGCGAGGTGCGTGGCAACCTGGCGGCCGGCGGCAAGGGCGTGGCGCAGCCGCTGTCGGCGCGCGACCGCGAGATCGCCGAGGCGCTCGGTCCCATCCTGTTCGCACGCGGCCTGCTGCTGGTCGGGCTCGACATCATCGGCGAGCACCTGACCGAGATCAACGTCACCAGTCCGACCTGCTTCCAGGAGATCTTCGACCAGACCGGCTGCGACGTGGCGGCCCTGTTCGTCGACGCGCTCGAGGCGGCGCTGGCGGCCGCCTGAAGGAGGTCGCGCCGCGTCCTGCGCGCCGCCTCCTGCGACCGGGTCGGTGTCAGGCCGACAGCGGCAGGCCGTCGACGAAGACCTTGAGTTCGTCGGGCTCGAACGCGATCCAGTTCTCGTTGCGGGTCAGCGGCGTGGTCACGATCACGGCCGCGCGGTCGCCGCAACGGTTGAGCTCGGCGAAGTTGACGGTCCAGTCCTGGTCCATCAAGGTGGCCTTGCCGAAGGGGTGCTGGCGCACCAGATAGTGCAGCCGGGTGCTGCAGTGCGCCCACAGCGCCTCGCCGTTCGAGAGCAGGAAGTTGAAGGTGCCGAAACGCCGTACCTGCGGCACCAGTTCGCGCAGCGTCAGGGTCAGCTCCTCGACGCAGGGCACGCCGGCGTGTGACTTGGACAGCTCCTGCATCAGCCAGCAGAAGGCGCGCTCGCTGTCGGTGTCGCCCACCGGGTGGAAATGGCTGTGCAGCTGCGGGTGGTAGTCCTTGAGGTCGCCGTTGTGGGCGAACACCCAGTGCCGCCCCCAGAGCTCGCGCGTGAAGGGGTGGGCATTCTCCAGCCGGACATGGCCCACGGTGGCCTTGCGCACATGCGCGATGGTGTTGGTGCTCTTGATCGGGTAGTGGCGCAGGAAGTCGGCCATGGGCGAGTCGGCCGCGCTCTGGTGGTCGACGAACAGGCGCAGCCCCTTGCCCTCGAAGAAGGCGATGCCCCAGCCGTCGGCATGGTGGTCGGTCCGGCCGCCGCGCTGGCACAAGCCGGTGAAGCTGAAGGTGGCGTCGGTCGGGGTGGCGCAGTTGAGGCCCAGCAGTTGGCACATGGCGATGATCCAGGCAGGAGATGAAAGCAGTTTACGCCGTCCGGCCAGCCAGTCCCATGCCGTCCGGTCCCGGCCGGGGTGGCGCTGCGGGCCGCGCGAAGTTTCCGCAACTGGCGCGCCTCCCTACAATCGGGGCCATGAACTTCATCGACATGCTGGGCGCGGCCGAGCGCCAGAACCGGTCCATGCTGTGCGTGGGCCTGGACCCCGAACCGGCCAGGTTTCCCCACAAGTGGCGCAACGATCCGTCCCGGATCTACGACTTCTGCGCGGCGATCGTGGATGCGACGGCCGACCTCGTGATCGCCTTCAAGCCGCAGATCGCCTACTTCGCGGCGCACCGCGCCGAGGACCAGCTCGAGCGCCTGATGGCGCATATCCGCGTCGCGGCGCCCCAGGTGCCGGTGATTCTCGACGCCAAGCGTGGCGACATCGGCAGCACCGCCGAGCAGTATGCGAAGGAGGCCTTCGAGCGTTATGGCGCCGATGCCGTGACACTGTCGCCCTTCATGGGCTTCGACACGGTCCAGCCTTACCTGCGCTATCCCGGCAAGGGCGTCTTCCTGCTGTGCCGCACCTCCAATCCGGGCGGCGACGATTTCCAGTTCCAGCGTCTGGCCGACGTCGAGGGCCAGCCGCGCCTGTTCGAGCACCTGGCCAGCCTGGCGCAGGGGCCCTGGAACCTCAACGGCCAGATGGGCCTGGTGGTCGGCGCGACCTATCCGGCCGAAATCGCGCGTGTGCGCGAGCTCGCGCCTACGCTGCCGCTGCTGATCCCCGGTGTCGGCGCTCAAGGCGGCGACGCCCGTGCGACCGTGCAGGCGGGCTGGCGCGGCCGGGACGGCGTGACGACGGCGCCGGTGATCGTCAACTCCTCGCGCGCGGTGCTCTATGCCAGCGCGGGCGAGGACTTCGCCGCGGCGGCGCGGGCCGAGGCGCTGCGCACGCGCGACCTGCTCTCGGCGGGGCGCTGAAGCCCGACCGCACCGCACCCGTGGTCCGGGGCGGGCGGGCGGGTCTCAGCCTTGCAGGAACTGCAGCCGGGTGTCGGCCAGCTCGATCAGGTCCTCGTGCTCCAGCGGCACGGGCTCCTGACCCACGGGTTCGAAGTTGACCTTGGGCGTGATCGTTCCGCCCAGCCGCTGCAGCTGGTAGCGGGCCGCCTGCCGCGCGATCGCGACCACGGCAACGCCCGGCTTGCCCAGCGTGGTGACCTCCTTGAGCAGCTGGGCTTCGCGGCCGGCGGCTGGCCCGTCCAGCACGCGGATGCGCGCCGGAAGCCCTGAGGCGGGTTCTGGCGCAGTCGCCGCGTCAGCCGGGGCGGCCTGCGCCTGCGCCAGCCTGAGCTCGTAGCGTCCGATCTCGATCACGTCTTCGTCGCGCAAGGCCATCGACCTGATCGCCTTGCCATTGACATAGGTGCCGTTGGTGCTGCCGAGATCTTCCAGCCAGATCTGTCCGTCCCGCAGCAGGAACAGCGCGTGTTCGCCGCTGACCGCCAGGTTGTCGATGACGATGTCGTTGTAGCGACGCCGTCCGAGCGTCGTGCGCGCCTTGCTCAGCTCGATTTCCTTGAACAGCACTCCGCCGGTCGAAACCGTCAGCTTGGGCATGACTTGCTCCTGGGACAGGAATCCGGCGGGCAGTCCGCCACGATGATGGAGATATTGTCCAGGCCTCCCGCCTGGTTGGCAGCGTCCAGCAGGGTCCTGGCTGCGGCTTCGGGGCCGGCCGCCCGCCGCAGCTCGGCGGCGATCTGCGCGTCGCTCAGCATGTCGTGCAGCCCGTCCGAGCACAGCAGGTAGCGGTCGCCCGGCTGCAGCGGGTGGCGCACCAGTTCGAAGCGGGGGTGGGTCTCCACGCCGAGGGCATGCGTCAGTACGTTGCGATAGCGCAGCTGCCGCGCCTGCTCGGGGCGCAGCAGTCCGGCATCGACCTGCTCCTGCACCAGGCTGTGGTCGCGCGTCAAGGCCTGCAGGCAGCCATCTCGCAGACGATAGGCGCGCGAATCCCCTATATGCGCGATCATGACCGCGCCGTCCGCGAACAGGGCCAGCACCAGCGTCGTGCCCATGCCGTGGCAGCCGGGGTCGCGCTGCGCGGTCGCGTAGATCGCCTCGTTGGCGCCGTCGACGGCGGCGCGCACTGCCTGCTCGAGGCTGCCGGCAGCGGCGTCATCGGCCAGGGCCGAGCCCAGGCGGGCGCGCACCTCCTGCACGGCGATCGCGCTGGCGACTTCGCCGGCCTGGTAGCCGCCCATGCCGTCGGCAAGCACGGCAAGTCCCAGCGCGGGCTCGAACGCGATCGTGTCCTCGTTGTTGGCGCGCACGCGGCCGCAGTCGCTCAGGCCGGCGAAGCGCACTGGTTCGGAGCGGGACGAGGCTTGCATGCAGACTTTATAGCTGAGTCGGCCGGGTTCTGCATGGGAAAAATGTCCGGCGTCCGAATGGACGCCAAAAGGCCGGCCATCGCGACTGCGGAAGCTGGCCGGGCGCGGATGCGAGAGGGGCACAGGCGCGGCGCCAGAGCCTAGAATCGGACCAATTCGCTGCGGCCGGCAGAAGCTTGCCGCCGGCATCGACACAAGCAACATCACAGGAGTTTTGAATGGCAGTGAACTGGACCGCACCCGAGGCCGCCAGCCTCTTGCCCGTGGCGGGCGTCAAGATCGGCGTCGCCGAAGCCGGCGTGCGCAAGGCCAACCGCAAGGACCTGACCGTATTTCTGCTCGACGAAGGCGCGGCCGTTGGCGGCGTGTTCACGCAGAACCGCTACTGCGCTGCACCGGTGCAGGTCTGCCGCGAACACCTGGGCGCCAATCACGGCATCCGTGCGCTGATGATCAACACCGGCAACGCCAATGCCGGCACCGGAGAACCCGGCCTGGTCGACGCGCGCGCGACCTGCATCGCGCTGGCGCGCCAGCTCAGCGTCTCGCCCGAGCAGATCCTGCCGTTCTCGACCGGCGTGATCATGGAGCCGCTGCCGGTCGAGCGCATTGTCGCCGGCCTGCCGGCGGCGCTGGCCGACGCGCGCGCCGACAACTGGTTCCGGGCTGCCGAGGGCATCATGACTACCGATACGGTGCCCAAGGCCGCGAGCCGCCAGGCCCAGGTCGGCGGCAAGACCGTGGCCATCACCGGCATCTCCAAGGGCGCCGGCATGATCCGCCCCAACATGGCGACCATGCTGGGCTTCCTGGCCACCGACGCCGCGGTCGCGCCGGCGCTGCTGCCCGAGCTGGCCAGGAGGCTGGCCGACGCCTCCTTCAACCGCGTGACGATCGACGGCGATACCTCGACCAACGACAGCTTCATCGTGATCGCGACCGGCAAGGCCGGCAATCCGACTGTCACCGACCTGGCCAGCGCCGACGGCCAGGTCCTGGTCGCCGCCATGACCGAGGTCGCGCGCACGCTGGCGCACGCGATCGTGCGCGACGGCGAGGGGGCGACCAAGTTCATCGCGGTGCGCGTCGAGGGCGGCAAGGACACAGAGGAATGCCTCAAGGTGGCTTACGCGATCGCGCACTCGCCGCTGGTCAAGACCGCCTTCTTTGCCAGCGACCCGAATCTGGGCCGCATCCTCGCGGCGGTCGGCTACGCCGGCATCGGCGACCTCGACCAGGGCCTGATCGAGCTGCATCTTGACGACGTGCACGTGGTCAGCAAGGGGGGGCGCCGCCCCGAGTACCGCGAGGAGGACGGCGCGCGCGTGATGCAGCAGAGCGAGATCACGATCCGCGTCGGGCTGGGGCGCGGTGACGCGGCCGACACGGTCTGGACCTGCGACTTCAGCCACGACTACGTGACGATCAACGCCGACTACCGCAGCTGAGGCCGGATCATGAACGAAGCATTCGAGCGCCTGCTGCAGCGGGCCGAATCCCTGATCGAGCGCATCGAGGCGGTGCTGCCGCAGCCGCTGGGCGAACCGGAGTGGAAGGCGTCGATCGCCTTCCGCTACCGCAAGCGCGGCGGCCACGGCCTGCTCGAGCCGGTGCGCCATGTCGCGAAGATCACGTTGTCCGACCTGCAGGAGATCGACGGCCAGAAGGGGAAGATCGAACGCAACACCGAACACTTCGTGCGCGGACTGCCGGCCAACAACGTGCTGCTGACCGGCGCGCGCGGCACGGGGAAAAGCTCGCTGATCAAGGCCTGTCTCAACGCCTACGCGGCCCAGGGCCTGCGCCTGATCGAGGTCGACAAGGCCGACCTGGTGGACCTGCCCGACATCGTCGATCTGGTCTCGGCGCGGCCCGAGAAGTTCGTCGTCTTCTGCGACGACCTCAGCTTCGACGAGGGCGAGGCCGGCTACAAGGCGCTCAAGTCCATCCTGGACGGCAGCGTCTCGAGCGCGGGCGACAACGTGCTGATCTACGCGACCAGCAACCGCCGCCATCTGCTGCCCGAGTACATGAAGGACAACCTCAGCTACACCCACACGCCGGATGGCGAGGTGCATCCGGGCGAGGCGGTCGAGGAGAAGATATCGCTGTCGGAGCGTTTCGGCCTCTGGGTCAGCTTCTATCCCTTCAGCCAGGACGAATACCTGACCATCGTGGCGCAGTGGCTGTCGTCCTTTGGCGTGCCGGTAGCTGCCATCGAGGCTGCGCGACCCGAGGCCTTGATCTGGGCGCTGGAGCGTGGTTCGCGCTCGGGCCGCGTGGCCTACCAGTTCGCCCGCGACCATGCTGGAAAGATGTGAGCCCCCACGCTTGTCACTGCGTGTACTGCGCTGCCCCCCGAGGGGGCTGGCGCACCTTGGGGCGGCCCTGCAGTGCGCCCCGCACCCTTGCCCTTGCCCGGTGCGCGCATCTGGCGGCGCTCTTGCGAATAGGCGTC
>JBEEPT010000022.1:0-7879 GCA_041190985.1 Pseudomonadota bacterium | reverse complement strand
CGGCCATGCGCGCCCTGGTCGACGACCTCAACGCGCGCCTCGCGCAGGTCGCGCAGGGCGGGGGCGAAGGCCCGCGCGCCAAGCACGTGGCGCGCGGCAAGCTGCCCCCGCGGGAGCGGGTGGCCCTGCTGCTGGACCCGGGCACGCCCATTCTCGAACTCGCGCCGCTGGCCGCGCTTGCCATGTACAAGGGCGACGCGCCCTGCGCCGGCGTGATCGCCGGCATCGGCCGCGTGAGCGGGGTGGACTGCGTGATCGTCTGCAACGACGCGACCGTCAAAGGCGGCACCTACTACCCCATGACGGTCAAGAAGCACCTGCGCGCGCAGGAGATCGCCGAAGCCAACCGTCTGCCCTGCATCTATCTCGTGGACTCGGGCGGCGCCAACCTGCCGAACCAGGACGAGGTTTTTCCGGACCGCGAGCACTTCGGCCGCATCTTCTACAACCAGGCCAATATGAGCGCGCAGGGCATCGCGCAGATCGCGGTCGTCATGGGCAGCTGCACCGCGGGCGGTGCCTACGTGCCGGCGATGAGCGACGAGACCATCATCGTCAGGAACCAGGGCACGATCTTCCTGGGCGGCCCGCCGCTGGTCAAGGCCGCCACCGGCGAGGAGGTCAGCGCCGAGGACTTGGGTGGCGGCGACGTGCACACGCGGCTTTCGGGCGTGGCCGACCACCTGGCGCAGAACGACCTGCATGCCTTGAGCCTGGCACGCGAGGCGGTGCGGCATCTGAACCGCGACAAGCGGGCGGACATCGCGCTGCGCGAGCCGCGCGCGCCATTGTTTGCGGCCGACGAGCTCTACGGCGTGATCCCGAGCGACACGCGCAAGCCCTTCGACGTGCGCGAGATCATCGCGCGCATCGTCGATGGCTCCGAGCTGCACGAGTTCAAGCCGCGCTTCGGCGCCACGCTGGTGTGCGGCTTCGCGCATGTCGAGGGCATGCCGGTCGGCATCATCGCCAACAACGGCATCCTGTTCTCGGAGTCGGCCTTGAAGGGCGCGCACTTCATCGAGCTGTGCTGCCAGCGCAGGATCCCGCTCGTGTTCCTGCAGAACATCACCGGCTTCATGGTCGGGCGCAGGTACGAGAACGAGGGCATCGCGCGCAACGGCGCCAAGATGGTGACAGCGGTCGCGACCGCGCAGGTGCCCAAGTTCACCGTCATCATCGGCGGCAGCTTTGGTGCCGGCAACTACGGCATGTGCGGCCGCGCCTACTCGCCGCGCTTGCTCTGGATGTGGCCGAACGCGCGCATCAGCGTGATGGGCGGCGAGCAGGCCGCCAGCGTGCTCGCGACCGTCAGGCGCGACAGTCTCGAGGCCAGGGGAGGGCAGTGGAGCGCCGAGGACGAGGAAGCCTTCAAGGCCCCCATCCGCCAGCAGTACGAGCAGCAGGGCCATCCCTATTACGCGAGCGCCAGGCTCTGGGACGACGGCGTGATCGACCCGGCCGACACCCGGCGCGTGCTGGCGCTCGGCCTGAGCGCGGCGCTCAATGCCCCGATCCCAGAGACCCGCTTCGGCGTCTTCCGCATGTGAGGCCTCGATGAGCAGCTTGACCGTCAACATCGAGGCGCAGCGCGCCACCGTCACGCTCACCCGGCCCGAACTGCGCAACGCCTTCAACGACGAGGTGATCGCCGACCTGACGCGGGCTTTCACCGAGCTCGGGCAACGAGACGACTTGCGCGCCATCGTGCTCGCGGCCGAGGGCCTGGCCTTCTGCGCCGGCGCCGACCTCAACTGGATGCGCCGCATGGCCGACTACGACCGCGCGCAGAACCTGGCCGACGCGGCGCGCCTGGCCGAGATGCTGCGTGTGATCCATGCCTGCCCGAAGCCCGTCGTCGCACGCGTCCAGGGCGATGTCTACGCCGGCGGCATGGGGCTCGTCGCGTGCTGCGACATCGCGATCAGCGTCGACAGCGCGCACTACTGCCTGAGCGAGACCCGGCTCGGCCTGCTGCCCGCGACCATCAGCCCCTATGTGATGCGCGCCATGGGGCCGCGTGCCGCGCAGCGCTACTGCCTGAGCGCCGAGCGCTTCGACGCCGCCGAGGCGCTTCGCATCGGCCTCGTGCACGAGGTCGTTGCGGCAAACCGGCTCGATGAGCGGGTCGATGCGGTCGTCAAGGCGCTGCTCAATGCGAGTCCGGCGGCGGTGCGTGCCTGCAAGCGCCTGCTGCAGGACGTCGCGCAGCGCGAGATCGATGCCGCGCTGATCGCCGCCACCGTCGAGGCCATCGCCGACATCCGCGCCAGTACCGAGGGCAGGGAGGGCGTAAAGGCCTTCCTGCAGAAACGCCAGCCTTCCTGGCTGGCCTGAGGAGACAAGCCATGTTCAACAAGATCCTGATCGCCAACCGCGGCGAAATCGCCTGCCGCGTCGCGGCCACCGCGCGCCGCCTCGGCGTCAAGACCGTCGCCGTGTATTCGGACGCCGACGCCGGCGCCAGGCATGTGGCCGCCTGCGACGAGGCGGTGCACATTGGCGGCAGTGCACCCAGGGACAGCTACCTGCGCTGGCAGGCCATCCTGGAGGCAGCAAAAGCCACCGGCGCGCAGGCCATCCACCCCGGCTACGGCTTCCTGAGCGAGAACGAGGACTTCGCGCAGGCCTGCGCCGACGCCGGCCTGGTCTTCATCGGGCCGCCGCCCTCGGCCATCAAGGACATGGGCCTGAAGGCCGAATCCAAGCGCCTGATGGAGCAGGCCCAGGTGCCCCTGGTGCCCGGCTACCACGGCGCCAACCAGGATGCGGCACTGCTGCAGGCCGAGGCCGACCGCATCGGCTATCCCGTGCTGATCAAGGCCAGCGCTGGCGGCGGCGGCAAGGGCATGCGCGCGGTCGATTGCGCGGAGGACTTCGCCGCCGCGCTCGCGTCCTGCCAGCGCGAAGCGCGCAACAGCTTCGGCGACGACGCGGTACTGATCGAGAAGTATGTGCAGCGCCCGCGCCATATCGAGATCCAGGTCTTCGGCGACTCGCACGGCAATGTCGTCTACCTGTTCGAGCGCGACTGCTCGGTGCAGCGCCGGCACCAGAAGGTGCTGGAGGAAGCTCCCGCGCCTGGCATGACGCCCGAGCTGCGCGCCCGCATGGGTGAGGCCGCCGTGGCAGCGGCGCGCGCGGTCGGCTACGTGGGGGCAGGTACGGTCGAGTTCATCGTCGAGCAGCCGGGCGGCTACGAGCATCCCGAGCAGATGAAGTTCTACTTCATGGAGATGAACACCCGGCTGCAGGTCGAGCATCCGGTGACCGAGGCGATCACCGGACTCGACCTGGTCGAGTGGCAGCTTCGTGTGGCCGCCGGCGAACCGCTGCCATGGAGCCAGGACCAGCTGCAGATCAGGGGCCATGCGATCGAGGCGCGCATCTGCGCCGAGAACCCGGAGCGCCAGTTCCTGCCCGCCACCGGCCGGCTCGATGTCTATCGCAAGCCCGCGCACGACAGCTTCCGGATCGCGCCGGTGCGCTTCGACGACGGCGTGCGCGAGGGCGACGCGATCAGCCCCTTCTACGACTCGATGGTGGCCAAGCTGATCGTGCACGGCGACACGCGCGAGCAGGCGCTGGCGCGGCTGGACGAGGCGCTCGCGCAGACGCACATCGTCGGCCTGGCGGCCAACGTCCAGTTCCTGCGCCATGTGGTGCGCAGCCAGTCCTTTGCCGGCGCCGACCTCGATACCGCGCTGATCGAGCGCGAACGCGCCGTGCTGTTCGGCCAGGATCCGGTCGGCCTGCCGCTGGCGGTCGCGGCCGCCGTCGCGCAGACGCTGCTGGCCGAGCGCGCAGCGCAGGGCGTCGACCCCTTCAGCCGGACCGATGGCTGGCGCAGCCACGGCGTCCTCGCGCGCCGCTTCGCCTTCGACCACCTCGGCGAGCGTGTCCCCGCGACGCTGGCCTACTGCCACGACGGCACGCTGCAGCTGACCGTGGGCGAGGGGGCGGCAGCCTGGTCCGGACCGCTGGAATTCGCGCAGCGCCAGGACGGTGACTGGGCGCTGGACATCGGTTTCGGCGCCTTGCGCAGTCGCGCAAGCGTCTACCTGCAGGGCGAACGCGTCGAGGTCTTCACGCCGCGCGGCGCGGCGCAGCTGATCGAGGTCGACCTGCTCGCGCACGCAGGTGACAGCGGCGCCGAGGCCGGACGCCTGAGCGCGCCGATGCCGGGCAAGGTCATCGCCTTCCTGGTCGCGGCCGGCGAGCGCGTCGCCCAGGGCCAGCCGCTCGCCGTGATGGAGGCGATGAAGATGGAGCACACGATCGCCGCTCCTGCGGACGGAGTCGTGGCCGAGCTGCTGTATGCGGTCGGGGACCAGGTCGGCGAGGGTGCCGAACTGCTCAAGCTCGAGCCGGCCTGAAACCGAACAGGAAATCCGATGAACATCCACTATCCCCGCCGCGTCCAGCTGATCGACGTCGGCCCGCGCGACGGCCTGCAGAACGAGCAGCAGCCGCTGCCGGCCGCGGTCAAGATCGAGCTCGTGCAGCGCCTGCAGGACAGCGGCCTGCGCGAGATCGAGGTCACGAGCTACGTGAGCCCGAAATGGGTGCCGCAGATGGCCGACAACCACGAGGTCATGAGCGGCATCCAGCGCCGCGACGGCGTGCGCTATTCGGTGCTCACGCCCAACCTCAAGGGCTTCGAGGCCGCGCTGGCCGATCGTCCCGACGAGATCGTCGTCTTCGGCGCCGCCAGCGAGGCCTTCAGCCAGAGGAACATCAACTGCAGCATCGCCGAGAGCATAGCCCGCTTCGCTCCCGTCGTGGCGGCGGCCTTGGCAGCCGGCATCGCCGTGCGCGGCGCCATGAGCTGCACCGTAGGCTGTCCCTACGAGGGCGATATCGCGCCCGAGCGCGTGTCCATGCTGGCCGGAATGATGAAGGGTATTGGCGTGCAGCGCGTCGACGTCGCCGACACCATCGGCGTGGGCACGCCGCTGAAGGTGCAGCGTGCCATCGATGCCACGCTGCAGCACTATGACATCGACCAGGTCAGCGGCCATTTCCACGACACCTATGGCCAGGCCCTGAGCAACACGCTGGCCGCGCTGCAGCTGGGGGTCTGGAATTTCCAGTCGTCGGTCGCGGGCCTGGGCGGCTGTCCCTACGCGAAGGGCGCGACCGGCAACGTCGCGACCGAGGACCTGGTCTACCTGCTGCACGGCATGGGAATAGAAACCGGCATCGACCTCGACGCGCTGGTCGAGGCCGGCGCCTATATCAGCGATGCGCTGGGCCGGCCGACGAACTCGCGCGTGGCCAGGGCCTTGCTGGCACGGCAGAGCTGACGAGCTTGGCCGCGCAAGAGTATCAGGCAATCGCCGTGGCTACCCGTAGTGTGTGATGCTCGAGTTACTTGGCAAATTGCTGTGTAATTCGAATTTATCAACAGTCGGCTTCTGCCGAATAGCTCACAAGATCACATCTGCTGCCGTCAGCGTCATCACACCGGTGAGAGCGATCTCGTACTCCGCGTCGACATCGGTGTCGGTGTTCAGGTACAGGATGCCGTTGGCAAAGCGCACTTGACCCGCCGCCGTCGTGAACGCCGTCACCCAGCTGAACGCCTGATCCCCCGCCAGCGCGGCGTTCGGGTCGATCAGCGACAGGTCGATCTTGTCGCCCTCGGCGCTCTTGAAGTCGGTGATGACGTCGCGCTTGCCCGCGCCCAGCCCCAGTTCGTTCAGCGCCGTGAACACGAACTTGTCGCTGCCGGCTCCGCCCGTGAGCGTGTCGGCGCCGCCGCTGCCCACCAGGATGTTGGCCTTCGCGTCGCCGACGATCACGTCGCCGAAAGCCGAGCCGCGCACGCCCTCGATGTTGAGCAGCGTGTCGCTCGTGCCGTAGCCGTCGTCCGCGCTGCCCGTCGCCAGGTTCACGTTGACGCTGCCCGGCGTGCTCAGGTAGTCGGCAAAGTCCATGCCGCCGCGGCCGTCGATCACGTCGTCGCCCTCGCGGCCCTCGAAAAACTCGAAATAGCCGTCGCTCGCATAGGTGTCCCGGTCGCTGCCGCGCAGCAGGTCATCGAAGTTCGAGCCGCGGATGCCCTCGATGTTCTTGAGGGTGTCGCGCCCGCCCAGGCCGTCGCTGACGACGCCGGTGACGACGCCCGACGCATCCACCTTCAGGGTGGCCACGATGCCCGACTGCGAGTTGTTGTAGTCCGCGCGGTCGAAGCCGGCACCGCCGTCGATCGTGTCATTGCCGTAGCCGCCCATGAAGACTTCCTTCTTGAGGATGTCCGCCTTGTAGTTCGCGCCGTTGGCCGTGTTGCCCCCGATCAGGGTGTCGTTGAAATTGGAGCCAACCACCCCCTCGATGTTGAGCAGCGTGTCGGTGCCGACGTTGGGCCCCGTGGCGACGCCGGTCACCAGGTTCACGGTGACGCCGATGCCACTGGCGGCGTCGCCGCCACTCTGGTAGCGCGCCATGTCAAAGCCGCCGCGGCCGTCGATGAAGTCATCGCCACGGCCCCCTTCAAGGCCCTCCGTCAGCGTCGTGCTGTCGCTGCCGTAGAGCGTGTCGTTGTAGACCGAGCCAAACACCTGGTTGATGTTGCTCAGCTTGTCGTTGCCGCCGCCGCCGCTGGCCGTGCCCGCCTTGAGGTCCACCGTCACCGCGGCCACTGCCGAGCTGTAATAGACGCGGTTGCTGTTGGCCAGGGTGACCGGGTCGACCGCGCCGCCGTCTATGGTGTCGTCGCCCAGCCCGGCGTCAAAGAATTCGATGATCATCGCGCTGCTGCCCAGCAGCAGGTCGTTGCCGGCACCCGTGGTGACATAGTTGATGTTGGCCACCGTGTCGACCCCGACCCCGACGCTGCCGTCGCTGGACGTGACCTTGCCCTCGCCGACGCTGCCGTCACCCGTGATGCCCCGCAGGTCGACCGTCAGGTTGGCGGCGCCATCGTAGCGAATGGCGTTAAAGTCGGTGTAGTTGGCACGGTCGGTCACGACGCCGCCGTCGATCGAGTCGTCGCCCGCCTCGATCGCGAACCAGTCCGAGCCCGCACCGCCGAGCAGGGTGTCGTTGCCCGCGCCGCCGCTGATCCAGTCGTTGTGCGCCATGGTGACGCTGAAGGGGGCCGATGCGCCGGCGTCGATGTAGTCGTTGCCGTCGCCGCCGTTGAGGGTATCCCTGCCTTCGCCGCCATAGATGGTGTCGTCGCCCGCGCTGCCGTTGATCGAGTCCTGGCCCGAACTGCCCTGGTAGACGCCGCCCACGCTGGTGACGCTTTCCTGCGTGCCCTGCAGGTCTTGGTAGCTGGCCACCACGCGGATCGCATGGCCGGCATCGGCTTGCGTCAACGTGTAGGTCTTGCCCGTTGCGCCGCCAATCTCCAGGCCGTCGGACAGCCACTGGTAGGTGATGGTCGCAGGCACGCCGTCGAGGTCCGTCACTGCTGCCGTCAGCACCTGGTCCTGCTTGGCCATCCCGCTGATCGCGACCGAGCCTGCGTCGTTAACGTTGGCGACCTTGGCCGTGGCGGAACTGCTCACGCTCTCGGCCGTGCCCAGCAGGTCGGTGTAGCCGGCCTTGACGCTGATCGCCTTGCCCACCTGGCCCTGGGTCAGCGTCAAGGTCTTGGCCGTCGCGCCGGCAATCGACGCGCCATCGGCCAGCCACTGATACGTCACGCCCGTTGTCGGCACGCCATCGGCATCCGCCACAACTGCCGTCAGCACCTGGCCCTGCGTGGCCGTACCGCTGACCGTGACCGAGCCCGCGTCGTTGACGTTGGCCACCTTGGACGTGGCGGAGCTGCTCACGCTCTCGGCCGTGCCCAGCAGGTCGGTGTAGCCGGCCTTGACGCTGATGGCCTTGCCCACCTGGGTCTGGCCCAGTGTGAGGGTCGAGCCGG
>JBEEPT010000021.1:0-21842 GCA_041190985.1 Pseudomonadota bacterium | reverse complement strand
TGAGGAACTCGGGCCGGAAATGGCTCTTGAGCTCGCCCCAGACCGCGTCCTTGATGTCCTCGGCGTCCTGGCCCACCATGGCCTGGATCAGGTGCGAGCCGATGTTGGACGTCATCACGATCACCGCGTTCTTGAAGTCGACCGTGCGGCCCTGGCCGTCGGTCAGGCGGCCGTCGTCGAGCACCTGCAGCAGCACGTTGAACACGTCCGGGTGCGCCTTCTCGACCTCGTCGAGCAGGATCACGCTGTAGGGCTTGCGCCGCACCGCCTCGGTCAGGTAGCCGCCCTCGTCGTAGCCGACATAGCCGGGCGGCGCGCCGATCAGGCGGCTGACCGAGTGCTTCTCCATGAACTCGCTCATGTCGATGCGGATCAGATGGTCCTCGCTGTCGAACAGGAAGCCGGCGAGCGCCTTGCACAGCTCGGTCTTGCCGACGCCGGTGGGCCCCAGGAACAGGAAGGAGCCGAGCGGCCGGTTCGGGTCGCTCAGGCCGGCGCGGCTGCGCCGGATCGCGTTGGCCACGGCCACGATCGCCTCGTCCTGACCGACGACGCGCTCGTGCAGCTTGTCCTCCATCGCCAGCAGCTTGTCGCGCTCGCCCTGCATCAGCTTGGCGACCGGGATGCCGGTGGCGCGCGCCACGACCTCGGCGATCTCCTCGGCGCCGACCTGGGTGCGCAAGAGCTTCGGCCCCTTGGCCTCGCCCTCGCCCGCGGCCTCCTTGGCCTGCGCTTCCTTGAGGCGCTTCTCGAGCTCGGGCAGCTTGCCGTACTGCAGCTCGGCGACCTTGTTGAAGTCGCCCTTGCGCTTCCAGTCCTCGATCTCGAGCCGGATGCGCTCGATCTGCTCGCGCACCTCGCCCGAGGTCTGGACGCTGGCCTTCTCGGCCTTCCAGATCTGCTCGAGGTCGTTGTACTCGCGTTGCAGCTTGACCAGCTCCTCCTCGATCAGCGCCAGGCGCCTGAGCGAGGCCTCGTCCTTCTCGCGCCTGACCGCCTCGCGCTCGATCTTGAGCTGGATCATGCGCCGGTCGAGCTTGTCCATCACCTCGGGCTTGGAGTCGAGCTCGATCTTGATCTTGGCCGCCGCCTCGTCGATCAGGTCGATCGCCTTGTCGGGCAGGAAGCGGTCGGTGATGTAGCGCTGGCTCAGTTCGGCCGCGGCGACGATGGCCGGGTCGGTGATGTCGACGTTGTGGTGCTTCTCGTAGCGCTCCTGCAGGCCGCGCAGGATGGCGATCGTGGCCTCCACCGTGGGCTCGTCGACCAGCACCTTCTGGAAGCGGCGCTCGAGCGCGGCGTCCTTCTCGATGTACTTGCGGTATTCGTCCAGGGTCGTCGCGCCGATGCAGTGCAGCTCGCCGCGCGCCAGCGCGGGCTTGAGCATATTGCCCGCGTCGATCGCGCCCTCGGCCTTGCCGGCGCCGACCATGGTGTGGATCTCGTCGATGAACAGGATGATGCGGCCCTCGTCGGCGGCCACCTCCTTGAGCACGGCCTTGAGCCGCTCCTCGAACTCGCCGCGGTACTTGGCGCCGGCCAGCAGGCCGGCCATGTCCAGCACCAGCACGCGCTTTTCCTTCAGGCTGTCGGGCACCTCGCCCGAGACGATGCGCTGCGCCAGCCCTTCGACGATGGCGGTCTTGCCGACGCCGGGCTCGCCGATCAGGACCGGGTTGTTCTTGCTGCGGCGCTGCAACACCTGGATCGCGCGGCGGATCTCGTCGTCGCGCCCGATCACCGGGTCGAGCTTGCCTTCGCGCGCGCGCTCGGTCAGGTCCAGGGTGTATTTCTTGAGCGCCTCGCGCTGGCCTTCGGCTTCCGGGTTGTCCACTTGCTGTCCTCCACGCACGGCAACGATGGCCGCCTCCAGGGTCTTGCGGTTCAGGCCGGCCTTGCGCGCCGCATCGGCCAGATCGGTTTTCGCGTCTGCCAGCGCCAGCAGGAAGGATTCGCTCGCGACGAACTGGTCGCCGCGCTTGATCGCGTCCTTCTCGGCCGCCTGCAGCAGCGTCACGGCATCGCGGCCGACCTGCACCTGCTCCTGGCCCTGCACCTGGGGCAATTTCCGCATGGCCGCTTCGGCCGCCTGCTCCAGCACGACGACGTTGACGCCGGCGCGCTGCAGCAGCGACTTCGGCCCGTCCTGCTGCTGCAGCATGGCTGCCAGCACATGCGCCGGCTCGATGTAGGCGTGGTCCTGGCCCAGGGCCAGCGACTGGGCCTCGCCCAGCGCTTCCTGGAACTTGGTGGTGAGTTTGTCTGCTCGCATCCAATACCTCCGTGATGATCGATTGTCACGGACTTGGGGGCCGCGCAAAAGGATTTCAAGCCCGCCAGGACCAGGCCGCGCAGGAGGGTGAAACCACAGCTGAGCGCCGGTGACATGGCGAAGGACGGCCCTCGTCCCGCACCGCCTCCATCGCGCGATCGCCCGGACTGCCGGCCAGGACAAGACGCGACAGCCCTGTGCTAGGATGCCCAGCGCTACGTCAGTTGGCATCAAATCCATATCGGCAGTCGTGAAACTTGCCAGGGGGAGGAATCAAGCATGAGCATGCCTGGAAGTCGCCGCCGCATCGTCCTGGTCGCGGCCGGGGTGCTGGTGGCGGCCAGCGTCGTGATCGGCGGCTTTGTGCTCTACAGCAAGCGCCAGCAACTGCCCGAAGGACTGCTGCAATCGAACGGCCGCATCGAAGGCGACGAGATCCTGGTCGCGCCCAAGGTGGGCGGACGCGTCAGCGAACTGCTCGCTCGCGAGGGCGACGTGGTCGAGCCCGGCCGCCTGCTGGCCCGCCTGACTGACGACGCGGCCCAGGCGCGGCTGGCCCAGGCCGAGACTTCGACGACAGCGCAGGAGGCGCAGGTCAAGGCGCTGCGCACCTCGCTGTCGCTGCTCGAAAGCGAGACGGAGGTCCAGTTGTCCGCCGCCCGTGCCGAGCTGGCAGGAGCCAAGGCCGAACTCGCACGCGCCAACAGCCAGGCACAGCAGAGCGCGCGCGAGCTCGAGCGCGTGCGCCAGCTCAGGCAGAGCGGCTTCGTCGGCCCGCAGTCCCTGGAGCAGGCCGAACTGGCAGCCCGGTCCGCTGCCGACCAGTCCGAGGTGGCGCAAGCCAGCGTGGAGCGCGCGCGCCAGAACCTGCGCAACGCCAAGCTCGGTCCGCAGCGCGTGCAGGCCAAGGACGAGGAACTGGCGGCGGCGCGCGCCCAGGCCAGGAGCGCCCGCGCCCGCCAGCGCGAGGCCGCCAGCTACACAGGCGACCTCGAGGTCCGCGCGCCGACGGCAGCGCACGTGGTCACGCGCTACGTCAACCCGGGCGAGGTGGTGGCCGCGGGCGCGCCGCTGCTCGGCCTGACCGACCTGCGCAAGGCCTACCTGAAGGCCTATGTGCCCGAACCCATGGTGGGCCGGTTGCGCCTGGGCCAGCCGGCCCAGATCTGGACCGATGCCTACCCCGACCAGCCGTTCGACGCCCGCGTCGGCTACATCGCCTCGCGCGCAGAATTCACGCCCAAGGAAGTGCAGACCCGCGACGAGCGCACCAAGCTGGTGTTCGAGATCCGGCTCTACCCGAGCGGCGACAGCGGCGGCAAGCTGCTGCCGGGCCAGCCGGCCGATGCCATGATCAAGCTGGCCGAAGGGGTGGAGTGGCGCAAGCCGCTGCGCTGAACGCCAGCTGGCGTGCCCGCCCTGCCATGTCTGCCGCCGCCCCCGTGGATACCGCCAGCGTCATCACGGTCAATGACTTCAGCAAGCGCTACGGCAAGGTCCAGGCCGTGCGCGGCGTCTCGCTGGCGGTGTCGCGCGGGCAGATCTATGGCCTGATCGGTGCCGACGGCGCGGGCAAGAGCAGCCTGATGAAGGCGGTGGCCGGCGTCATGAGCCACGAGGGCGGCACGGTCGACGTCCTCGGCCAGCGCATGGACACCGAAGCCCATGCCGAGCGGGTCAAGTCCCGCATCGGCTTCATGCCCCAGGGGCTGGGCCTCAACCTCTACCCCACGCTCTCGATCGAGGAAAACGTCGACTTCTTCGCCCGGCTGCGCCTGGTGCCGGCCGACGTCCTGCGCGAGCGCAAGGAAAGGCTGCTGGCCATGACCCGCCTGAGCGCCTTCCGCGACCGCGCGGCGCGCCAGCTCTCGGGCGGCATGAAGCAGAAGCTCGGCCTGGTCTGCACCCTGATCCACGCCCCCGAGCTCATCATCCTGGACGAGCCGACCACCGGCGTGGACCCCGTGTCGCGGCGCGACTTCTGGACCATCCTGGCGCAGCTGATCCAGAGCGAGGGGCTGACCGCGCTGATCTCGACCGCCTATCTGGACGAAGCCAGCCGCTTCGACCGGCTGGCGCTGATGCACCTGGGCGGCGTGCTCGCGGAAGGCGACCCCCAGGAACTGACGGACGCGACCCCCGCCTGCATCGCGCAGCTGCAGGCCGACGAGGCGACGCTGGAAGCCCTGGCACAAGCCTTTCCGCAGAACGACCTCACGGCGCAGCGCATACGCGCCTATGTGCCGGCGAGCAGCGAGGCCGCGGCGCTGGAGCTGGTGCGCGCCGCCCTGCCGCCCGAGCGCCAGGCGCTCGCCGCCCAGGTGGCCATGGGCCGGCCGCTGCTGGAAGACGTCTTCGTCGCCAGGCTGCTCGGCCTGGAAGGCGCGGCGCACGCCGCGATGCCGCGAGCCCGGCGTGCTGCCCCGGAACAGGAAATGGCGATCGCTGCCGATGCGCTCACGCGCGACTTCGGCGAGTTCCGCGCCGTCGATGCGGTCAGCTTCAACGTGCGCTACGGCGAGATCTTCGGCCTGCTCGGCGCCAACGGCGCGGGCAAGACCACCGCGATCAAGATGCTGACCGGCATCCTGCCGCCGAGCGCCGGCGTCGGCAAGGTCGCCGGCGCCGACATGAGCCGCGCGCGCCAGGCGATCAAGGAGAGCATAGGCTACATGTCGCAGGCCTTCTCGCTCTACACCGACCTGACGGTGCAGGAGAACCTGCTGCTGTTCGCCGGCGTCTACGGGCTGACGCGCCAGCGCGCCCGCGAGCGCGCGCGCTGGGCGATCGAGCTCGGCGAGCTGCAGGGCTACGAGAACGTGAGCGCCGCCAGCCTGCCGATGGGCCTGCGCCAGCGCCTGGCCCTGGGCTGCGCCCTGATCCATGATCCGCGCGTGCTCTTCCTCGACGAGCCCACCTCGGGCGTCGATTCGGTCGGACGCCGGCGCTTCTGGGACACGCTGCGCTACCTGGCGCGCGAGCAGGGCGTCGCCATCCTGCTGACCACGCACTACATGGCCGAGGCCGACCTGTGCGACCGGCTGGCGCTGATGTACGCCGGCCGGGTCGTGGCCGACGCCACGCCCGAGGCGATGAAGGCCAGCCTGCAGGCCGAGCGCGGCCAGCTGCTCGAGGTCGCCAGCGCCGAGCCGCTGCGCGCCGTCGACCTGCTGCAGGCCGCAGGCTTCGCCGATGCGATGCTGCACGGGCGGCGCATCCATGTCATGAGCCGCCAGCCGCAGCAGGACGCCAGCCGCATCGCTCAGGCACTGCTGGCTGGCGGACTCCCGGCACCCCAGGTCGCGCCGCAGGCGCTGACGATGGAGGACGTCTTCATCCACCAGGTGCTGACGCTGGAGGCGGCTCAGGCCCAGGCGACGGCGGGGAGCGGCACAGCATGAACCTGCGCCGCATCTCGACCCTGGTGCACAAGGAGTTGCGCGAGGTGCTGCGCGACCGGCTCTACCTGATGCTGGCCTTCCTGCTGCCGGTGACGCTGATGTTCGTGTTCGCCTACGGCATGACCAGCGACGTCAAGGATGTCGGCCTCGTGGTCGTCGACGAGGACCAGAGCCTGGCCAGCCGCGACTATGCGCGGCGCTTCCTCTCGACCCGCCATTTCCGCCTGCTCGAGAACCAGCATCCCGCCACCGCGGCCGACCAGGCCCTGATCGGCAACCGCGCGCGCGTGGTGCTCTGGATCGGACCCGAATTCGGCGCCCGCCTCGCGCAAGGCCGTCCGGTCGACGTCTCGGTCCAGATCGATGGCGCCTTCACAGCCTCGGCGCGCACCATCCGCGGCTATGTCGAGGCCATCAACGCCCAGGCCAATGCCGCCTACCGCAGCCGCCATGCGGCGGCGACCTTCGGTGGCCGCGCGCCCGTGCTGGCCTGGATCGCCCAGCCGGTCCAGCTGCGGCCGCGCTTCCTCTACAACCCGGAGCTGCGCAGCGTGGCCATGGTGGCGCCCTCGCTGCTGATGCTGGTGCTGATGCTGGTGCCACCACTGCTGATCGCCGTCAGCGTGGTGCGCGAGAAGGAAACCGGCGCCATCTTCAACATCGCCAGCTCCACCGTCACGCGCATGGAGTTCCTGCTCGGCAAGCTGCTGCCGGTGGTGGCGATCGCCATGCTCAACGGCTTCCTGCTCTGGCTGATGGTGATCTTCTGGTTCGATGTCCCGTTCCGGGGCAATCCGCTCGCCTTCACGCTGGCCATGCTGCTCTACGTGCTGGCCACCGCCGGCCTCGGCCTGCTGGTGTCGGCGGCGGTCAAGACCCAGCAGGCGGCCATCATCATCACCACGCTCAGTGCCGTGATCGCCTCGATGCAGATGGCCGGCTTCTTCGCTCCGCTGGAAACCGCGGTGCCGGTGAACCAGTACCTGGCCTGGCTGTTTCCGGCCAAGGACTTCCTGGGCATAGTGCGCGGCATGTACACGCGCGGCGCCGGCATTGGAGCCTTCTGGCCGGAACTGCTGAGGCTGGCGGCCTACGCCTGCGCCGTGCTCTGGTTCGCGCACGCCCTGTTCCACAAGCGAGGCAAGCAATGAACCTGTCCACCGTCGCCCGCTGGTGGCGCCAGGTTGGCGCCATGGTCGCCAAGGAGTGGAAGCAGCTGCTGCGCGACCGCGCCCTGATCGGCTTCGTGGTCTTCATCTTCACCGCCGACATCATGATCGCCGCGGGCGCGCCCGAGCTCGACCTCAAGCAGGCCCGTCTCGGCCTGATCGACCGCGACCACAGCACCCTGTCGCGCGAGCTGGGCTACCGCCTGCGCCCGCCGCAGTTCACGGTCCTGCAGCTGCCCGACGACATGGCGCTGGTGGAGCGGCGCCTCGAGCGCGGGGAGCTGCGCGCGGTCCTGACCATTCCGCACGGCTTCGAGCAGTCGCTTCGCCGCGGCGCGGCGCCGGCGCTGCAGCTGCTGGTCGACGCCAGCGACGCCAACCTGGGCTACCTGTCGGCCAGCTACGTCGAGCGCATCCTGCAGCCGCTGGCCGCCCAGGCGCTGCAGCAGCAGTTCGCGCGCGCCGGCCAGGCCGGCCGCTGGCCCGAGGTGAGGCTGCAGGTGCGCGCACGCTTCAACCCGACGCTGCGCGAAGCCTGGTACTCGACGATCTCCGAGCTGCTGACCATGATCACGGCGGCGGCCATCCTGCTGCCCGCCGCCGCGCTGGTGCGCGAGAAGGAGCGCGGCACCATCGAGCAGCTGCTCGTGTCGCCGCTGTCGCCGCTGCAGATCGTGCTGGCCAAGGTACTGGCGATGACGGTCATCATCCTGCTCGGCGCCATGGTGGCGGTCGGCGGTGTCATGAAGCTGGTGGTCGGCGTGCCCTTCGTCGGCAGCGCCTGGCTGTTCTTCGCCATGGTGGCGCTGTATGCCGGCACCTCGTCCGGCCTCGGCATCCTGGCGGCGACCTTCGCGCGCAACTCGGGCCAGGTGGGCCTGATCGTGCTGCTGCTGGTGATGCCCATCATCATGCTCTCGGGCACCTGGAACCTGCGCGAGAGCATGCCGATCTGGCTGCAGCGCCTGGTCGATCTGTCGCCGCTGCGCTACTTCGTCGACATCGCCTACGGCGTGCTGCTCAAGGGCAGCGGCATCGGGGTCGTCATGCCGCTGGCGCTGAGCATGGCTGCACTCGGCCTGGCCTTCCTCGGCCTGGGGGTGGCACGCTTTCGCGGCCAGTTCCGCTGAAGGACCCGTGCCCCGCAAGGCACCCGCTGCGGCGCGTGGTGCTAGCATTCGCATCCCATGCAAATCGACCTACTCCGCCAGCGGCTGCGCGCGCTCGGCGCCAAGGACTGCCACGAAGACCGGATCCTGCGCGCCTGGCTGCAGGCCAAACCCCTGGACCAGGGCTCGCGCCGCCTGGCCGAGCACTACTTCCCGCTCGAACTGCGCGCCGCGCTGCCTGCGATCTCGGCCGAGCTCGAAGGCACGGCTCGCGTGCTCAGCGAGCACCCGGGCAGCGACGGCTCGATCCGCCTGCTGGTGGCGCTGGCCGACGGCCAGACCGTCGAGAGCGTGCTGCTGCCGCGCGACGGCCTGTGCGTCTCGACCCAGGTCGGCTGCGCGGTGGGCTGCCAGTTCTGCATGACCGGCCAGTCCGGCCTGCTGCGCCAGCTCAGCGCGGGCGAGATCCTGGCCCAGTTCGTGCTGGCACGCCAGCGCCGCCCGGTCAAGAAGGTGGTGTTCATGGGCATGGGCGAGCCCTCGCACAACCTCGACAACGTGCTCGACGCCATCGAGCTGATGGCCACGCACGGCGGCATCGGGCACAAGAATCTGGTGTTCTCCACCGTGGGCGACCGCCGCGTCTTCGAGCGCCTGCCCCAGGGCCGCGTCAAGCCGGCGCTGGCCGTGTCGCTGCACACGACCGATCCCGAGCTGCGCGCACGCCTGCTGCCGCGCGCGCAGCGCATCAACCCGGACGAGCTGGTCGAGCTCGCGGAAACCTATGCCCGCGCCAGCGGCTATCCGGTGCAGTACCAGTGGACCCTGCTCGAAGGCATCAACGACGGCGACGCCGAGCTCGAGCGCCTGACCCGGCTGCTGGCGGGCAAGTACGCGATGATGAACTTCATCCCCTTCAACTCGGTCGAGGGCTCGGGCTTTGGCCGCCCGAGCGAGGAGCGCTGCTGGGAAATGGCCCAGCAGCTGCGCCGCCACGGCATCATCGCCTGCCTGCGCGACTCGGCGGGCCAGGACGTGGACGGCGGCTGCGGGCAGTTGCGGGCCAGGGCGCTGGGCAACAGCGTTGAGCCACGGGACCGCTTGTCGCTTCAGGCGCAGCCCATCACCTTTTCCTGAAGCGGACGGACGCATCAGGCGCTGCATGGCCGGGGCAGTGGATGCGATTCCCGGGCCACAGGCGCGGGGGACGCGCGCCGAACCGTGACGCTGCTTCCAGATCCGCTTCGCTGCGGCATGAGTCCTGCCCTCCTTTCATCACCCCCACAAACCAACCATTACTAGTAAGATACTTATCAGTTAGCCGGCAAAATCAAAAGCATGAGCGGGAGACATCTGCGATGACTGCTACCAATTCCCATGACTCGAACGGGTGTGAGTCGGCCAGCCTTTCCGTGCGCTGCCTGCTGCCGACCTTGCTGGCTCACGGCGCTTCAGGTCCGCAGCGCGCCTGCCCGCAATAGGAACATCGATGTGGGATATCGGGCTCTGTCGACTCGGCCGGACTGTTCCGGCGGGGTTCACCCTGATCGAGCTGGTCATAGCCATGGCGATTGCTGCCATACTGGCGGCGATCGCCTACCCTTCTTACACGGCATTCGTCCTGCGCTCCAACAGAGCCGCGGCGCAGGCAGAGATGATGAACATCGCCAGCCTGGAACAGCAGTTCTTTCTGGCCAACAAGCGCTACACCGACCTGACCGGCCTCGGGAACTACCAGCTCGCCAGCAAGGTCAGAGAGCGCTACAACTGCAGCACGACCGCGACCAACACCCCTTCCTTCACGGTCACCTGCACGCCGAAGGGACCGCAAAGCGGCGACGGACCCTTGGTTCTCGGCAGCGACGGCAGCAGGACCCGCAACGGCGATCCCGGCCAGTGGTGAGCCCATGAAGACGCATCTCGCCAGTCCGGCTGAAGGCTTCTCGATGATAGAGGTGCTGGTTACCATCATCATCCTGACTGTCGGCATCCTGGGGCTGTTCGGCCTCTCCACGCGACTGCAGTTGCATCAGCTGGAGGCCTATCAGAGGGCACAGGCGCTGATCCTGCTGAAGGACATGGAAAACCGCATCGCCGCCAACCCCTTGAACGCCGCGAACTACGTGACTGGCGTCGTGACCCCGATAGCCAGCAACTCGATTTGTCCTTCCGCATCCACCACCCCCCAGGAGAAGGATTTTCTGGCCTGGTGCTCTGCGATCCTGGGCGCGGGTGAAACCTACAACGACTCCAACGCAGGCGCCCTGATCCACGGCCTGGGATGCATCGAGGCGATCGGCAACAACCAGTATCTCGTCACGGTCGCCTGGCAGGGCATGGGGGCGCTGGGATCTCCCCCCGGCAGCACGTGCGGCGTGGGCGCCTACAACGCCGTGTCCGGCTGCGCCAACGATGCCTGCCGTCGCACCGTGAGCACGACGGTCAGGATTGCCAACCTGGCGACACCATGATGAACGATATGCCCACCACATCGGTGATCCGGCAACGCGCCGGACAGAGGGCGCGCTCACGGGGCTTTTCACTGGTCGAGTTCATGGTCGCCGTAGTGCTCGGCATGCTGACAGTAGGCGTACTGACCACCGCCTACGTGCAGCTGTCCCAGTCCGGCACCGAGCTCGGCCGGGCCAACGACCAGATCGAGAACGGCAGGGTGGCGATACAGATCCTCGAAAACGACCTGGCTCACGCTGGCTACTGGGGGGGCTTCGTCCCCGCCTTCGACGACCTGACACAGGGCGTCGTCCCGGGCGACGTGCCGACGACAGTGCCAGATCCCTGCCTGGCCTACAACATGAGCAACTGGGATGCCGCCTACAAGACCAACCTGCTGGGCATTCCCATCCAGGTCTACGACGACCAGTCGATCGCGACGGCCACGACCTGCGGCAGCGTGGTGACCGACATCCAGCCCAACACCGATGTCCTGGTCGTCAGGCATGCCGACACCTGTGTGGCCGGCATGGGAACCTGCCCTGCAGTCGTGGCGACAGGCCTCTATCTCCAGGCGTCCTTCTGTTCGACCGACCCGGCCCCGACTTATGTGCTGGATACAGCGAACTTCACGCGGCACCGGCGCAATTGCACTGATGCAGCAGACCTCAGAAGGTTCGTGTCGGACATCTACTACGTCAGGACTTACTACGTGACGGCCGGCGATGGCATCCCGACGCTGGTGCAGTCCAGTTTCGGACTCGGTCCCGGAGGCGGACTGTCACACCAGCCGGCGCAGGCCCTGATACCTGGCATCGCGGCATTCCGCATCGAGCTGGGCATAGACAGCCTGAGTCGAACCAGTGCAGCAGTGGACTACAGCGCGGCCGTCGCGTGGTCAGACCCTTCGACGATGAAGGTGCCAACCAACCGCGGCGACGGCGCCCCGGACGGAGACTATGTGCGATGCTCGGCGGCCTCTCCTTGCTCCGTGGAGCAGTTGCGCAACGCCGTGGCGGCCCGGATACATGTACTGGCACAGGCCTTGCAACCGAGCACAGGTTATGCGGACCTCAAGACCTACCACCTGGGCGCCAGCAGCTACGGCCCGTACAGCGGCGACGCGGCGAGGTACAAGCGGCATGTCTACACCACCACCGTGCGCCTGAACAATGTTTCGGGCCGGCGCGCAACGCCATGAAGTGCTCCCGACCCCAAGGCCGCCAGGCGGGAATCACGCTTCCCGTCGGCCTGATCCTGCTCGTGGTCATCACCATCCTGGTCTCCTCCTCATTCGTGGCCAGCCGCAACGCCCTGACGTCGGTGGGCAACATGCAGTTCCGCGAAGAAGCGATCGCGGCCGGCAATCTGGCGATGGAAACAGTGATCAATTCCCCCTTCACCACCGCACCGGCTGCTGAAACGATCAACGTGGACCTCAACAACGACGGCAGCACCGACTACGTCGTCGCGTTTGCCCTCCCGACTTGCGTTTCGGCCACTTCGGTTTCTGCCCCCGTGCCCAGCAGCCTCTCGCTGCCCGACAGCATGAGCCTCATGACAACCTGGGAGGTTCTGTGGGACCTCAACGCCACCGTAACGAGCGTACAGCAGACGGGTGCCTCTATCACCCTGCATGAGGGTGTTCGGGTCTTCATGACCGACGCGCAGAAAATTGCCGTCTGCCCTTGATCCCCGCCGAAAAAAGGGAAACCATGAACTCGAGACATATCGCCCTGCTGCTTGCCACCACCCTGGCTAGCGTCACACCGGCCTATCCCGAGGACATCGACCTCTACATCAACCCCGGGGTCAGCAGCAACAGCCTGCCCAATGTCCTGTTCGTGATCGACAACACCGCGAACTGGAACACAGCCTTCGCCAACGAGAAGGCGGCGCTCACCGCCATTTTCAATAGCCTGCCGACCTATAGCGACGGCTCGGCCAGGTTCAACGTCGGTCTGCTGATGATGAACGAGAGCGGGTCCGACGACACCAACATCCAGGGCGGTTACGTCAGGGCGGCACTCAGGCCTATGACTGGTGACAACAAGGCCATCTATGCCGCGATGATCAATGCCTTGGATAATCAAAAAGACAAGGGCAATGCCGGGGTGTCGGGCCTCGCCATGGCGGAAGCCTACCTGTACTACTCCGGCGGCACCCCCTACGCGGGCAACGGCAAGGTCAAGGCCGACTTCAGAACCAACGACACCAGCGGCTGGGCTGGCACCTACTCGACTGCCGACATCAGGAGTTCGATGCAGGCGGTCTACAACCGCTCAGGCAATGTGCTTTCCTCGAAGTCGGCCACGACCTACATCCCGCCCAATACCTCGAACTGCCTGAACAACTACATCATCTACCTGAGCAACGGACCGGCGCAGGACAGCAACGCATCTTCGACCCAAGCCTCATCCCTACTGTCGACAGCCGGCGGCGACACCAGCCAGATTCCGGTGTCGCCCAGCGGCTCTCAGTCCAACCTGAGCGACGAATGGGCACGTTTCATGAAGCTGAGCCCCTATGGAATCTCGACGTTCACGATCGATGTCAACCCCTCGTCGTCGGGCCAGGGGCCGGGCTGGACTGCGCTGCTGAAGAGCATGGCCTCCGTCAGCGGTGGCGTCTATTACAAGGCCTCGTCCGCCAACAACGCCGGTGCCGATATCCAGACCGCCATCAACGCGGCGCTGGCCGAAATCCAGAACAAGGCCAGCGTCTTTGCCTCGGTGAGCCTGCCGGCGTCGACCAATACGCAAGGCCAGTACCTGAACCAGTTGTTCGTGGGCATGTTCCGCCCCGACGCCGACGACCGGCCACGTTGGGCGGGCAACCTCAAGCAGTACAAGCTCGGCTACGTCAACGGCTCCTCGGTGCTCCAGACCCTGGATGCGGACGACAGCGCCGCGATCGACCCCAATTCGGGCTTCGTGGGCATCTGCGCCCGGAGCTACTGGACGCCGACCACGCCCGACAGCTACTGGACCTTCCAGCCCATGGGCGCCTGTCCTGCCCCCAGCGGTCAGCCGATCAACTACTACAAGAACTCGAACTATCCCGACGGCGACGTGGTGGAAAAAGGCGGTTCGGCCCATATGGTGCGAAGCCTCTCGCCAGCCAGCCGCAGCACGGTCTACACCTGCTCCACCAACTTCTCCACCTGCGCTTCGACCAGCACACTCAGCAGCCTCGCATCCTTCAACACCGCCAATTACGCCAGCCTGGGGGCATCCAGCTCGTCTGAAGCGGCAAGCCTGCTCAACTGGGTGCTGGGCAAGGATATCCTCGACGAGAACACGACCGATGGCGTCTTGCCAAGCGGCACGACTACGTTGAGCTCAACCGTGATCCGTCCCTCGGTCCAAGGCGACGTGATCCATTCCAGGCCGCAGGCGGTCAACTTCGGCACCACCGCGTCACCGAACGTGCTGGTGTTCTATGGCTCGAACGACGGGCTGCTGCGGGCGATCAACGGCAACCGCGAAGCCGGTGCGACCATAGGTGGCAAGGCACCCGGCAACGAGCTGTGGTCATTCGCGCCGCCGGAGGCCTACCTGCTGTTCAATCGCTCATACAAGAACGACACCCCCGTCTACACCCCGACCATCACCACCGGCAGCCCCAAGATCTACGGCATGGACGGACCGCTCAAGACCTACACGAAGAGCGACGGGAAAACCTGGCTGTTCGCTGGCATGCGCCGGGGCGGGCGCGTGCTGTACGCCTTCGACGTGAGCAATCCCGACAGCCTGACACCGAGCCTGCTGTGGAAGATCGGCTGTCCGAACAACCTGCCCTACATCAACGCCTCCGGGACGGCACTGCCGACCAACTCTTCAGGCGCTGCGGTCACGACGCTGGCCCAGGCCGATACGGGGTGCCCGGCGACCTGGACTTCCATGGGCCAGACCTGGTCGGCACCAGTCCCGGTGCTCGCTGGCGGATTCAGTTCCGGCACGGCGCCGCTCGTCGTGATGGGTGGCGGCTACGACACCTGCGAGGATGCCGATCCCAACACCTGCGCTACTGCCAGCCTGAAGGGCAATCACATCTTCGTCCTCGACTCCAGCAACGGCAATGCGAAGAAGGATTTCCCGACCGATCGCCCGGTGGCCGGCGACGTGTTTCCCGTGCTGGACGGCAACGGCATGGTCTCATGGATCTATGCCACGGATCTGGGTGGCAACGTCTACCGGATTTCCGGTGCCACGGCGAATGCAGCGATCGGCAATACGCCACCGGAGAACTGGACCATCACCAAGATCGCGTCGCTCGGCTGCAACTCCACCAGCACCTGCACGGCCAACCGCAAGTTCTTCTTCGGTCCCGACATCGTGCAGAACAGCGACGGCAGCTATTCGCTCATCGTCGGCAGCGGGGACCGGGAAAAGCCGGTGAACAGCTACACCTCCGCCTATAACGTGACCGACTACTTCTTCGTGATCAAGGACAAGCCAACCACGACCACCTGGCTGTCTGCGGAATCGGCGAGGTGCGGCGGGAATTCCGTGATCTGCCTGGCCTCGCTCGGCCAGCTGACCTCGACAGACCAGGGCGTCACCGGAACGCCCACGGACAAGGGCTGGTACCTCGGGCTGGCCGTGCACGAATCCGTGGTCACCTCGGCGCTCACGATCTACGGCACGGCGACCTTCAGCACGCATGTTCCGGTCCCGGTCGGTGGTGCCACGACCTGCTCGTCCACGCTCGGGGTGGCCAATGTCTACAACCTCAACTACCAGACCGGCGCGTCGATGAACGGCACTCCCCGGCCGTTCCAGGCGGTCACCGGCGGGGGCTTGCCGCCCTCTCCGGTCGGCGGCATGGTCACCCTCGACAACGGCAAGCAGGTGGCCTTCATCGTGGGGGCGAATCCGACTTCGCCCCTGTCGGGTGGCAGCCCGCCGGCTCCGACCTCGAGCACCCAGCCCAAACGCCGGGTGTTCTGGTACCTCCAGCAGTGAGGCGCACGATGTCAGTCATCCCAGGTGCGCCGTGGCCCGACCCGCCGTCCCGGGCCGGTTCCAGGCCGGCACGCGGACTCACGCTGATCGAGCTGCTTGCGACCATCTCGATCATGGTGATCCTCATGATGATCGCGGTGCCGGCCTTCAACGACGCCACGCTGAACGGCAAGCTGACGTCCTATGCCAACGAACTGGTGAGCAGCGCCTACCTGGCGCGCAGCGAGGCGATGAAGCGCAATGGTGCCGTGACCCTTTGCGTCACGGCCAACGGCAGCAGTTGCATGAGCGACGCTGACGCCACCAGCCGGCGCTGGGAAAGGGGCTGGATCGTGCGTGCATCCGACGGCACCGTGATTCACCGGCAGGAGGCGCTCAAGGCCGGCTTCGTGGTCGGCAGCAGCGTGTCACGGCTGGATTTTCAGCCCAGTGGCGTCGGAGCCTCGGCGGCAGCGACGCTGACGATTTGCCGCAACGCCCCGACGTCTGGCGCGCTGGAGAAAGTCGTCGCGATCAGCGCCACAGGACAAGCCATGGTCGACACGACGCGCAATGGCCGCTGCCCATGAACGCAGCGCCGGACCAGCACGTCCGATGCCACCTTATGCGTTGCCCGACGCGATGCCCCAGCGCGCCAGCGCCGCGTCGTCGCTCACGCGCGCATCGACCCAGCGCGCGCCCTCGGGGGTCTGCTCCTTCTTCCAGAACGGCGCCTGGGTCTTGAGGTAGTCCATCAGGAACTCGCAGGCCTGGAAGCTCTCGCCGCGGTGGGCTGAGCTCACCGCCACCAGCACGATCTGGTCCATGGGCTGCAGCAGGCCGACCCGGTGCACCACGCGCGCGCCATAGATGTCGAAGCGTCGCATGGCCTCGTCGACCATGGCCTCGATCGCCTTCTCGGTCATGCCCGGGTAGTGCTCCAGCTCCATGGTGGAGACGGACTGGCCGTCGTTGCGGTCGCGCACCGTGCCCACGAAGGTGCAGACGGCGCCGACCCGAGGGTCGGCCCGGCGCAGCGCCGCGACCTCGGCAGTCAGGTCGAAATCCGCGCTCTGGATGCGCACGCGGGGACCAGCGGCCGGCGCAAGGGTTTGTGCGGCGGACATGCTCAGCCTCCGGTCACGGGGGGAAAGAACGCGACTTCGGCGCGTTCATGCAGCTCCGCCTTGTCATCGACCATCACCTGGTCGAGCGAGGCACGCACCGCCCGGCCTCGCGCCAGTGCATCGGCCCAGGCCCCGCCGCGCGCGACCAGCTCGTCGCGCAGCGCGCCCACGGTGGTGGCTTGCGTCTGCACGGACAGGCTGGAAGTGCCCAGCGCCTCGCGGATGGCGGCAAAGAATCGGATCTCGATCTGCATCGGGGTTCAGGCCAGCAGGGCCTCCAGAGGGATGAAGGGAACGGTGTCGCCACGCGCGACCGTGCTGCCCGCGGCAAGGTCGACCAGTCCGTCGCCCCAGACGACCGAGGTCAGCACACCCGAGCTCTGGTTGGCAAACAGATCCAGCCCGCCCTGGTCGTTGCGGCGCACGCGCAGGAACTCGCGCCGCCGGTCGGCCTTGGCGATCGCGAAGTCGGCTCGCATCGGGATCGACTGCGGCAGCCCGTCGCCCACCTCCACGCCCTGCAGGCGCAGCAGGAAGGGGCGCACCAGCAGCAGGAAGGTCACGAAGCTCGAGACCGGGTTGCCCGGCAGGCCGATGAAGTGGCAGCTGGCGCCGTTGGCGCGCGCGATCCAGCCATGCGCGAAGGGCTTGCCCGGCTTGATGGCGATCTGCCACAGGTCGAGGCCGCCGAGCTGCTGCACGGCGGGCTTGATATGGTCTTCCTCGCCGACCGAGACGCCGCCACTGGTCAGGATCAGGTCGTGCGATTCGGCCGCCGAGCGCAGCGCGGCCACGGTGGCCTCGCGCCGGTCCGGCACGATGCCGAGGTCGCTGACTTCGCAGCCCAGGCGCTGCAGCAGCGCGCGCAGGAAGAAGCGGTTGGAGTTGTAGATGGCGCCGGGCGCCATCCGCTCGGGCGGGATCTCGCCCGGCATGACGAGCTCGTCGCCCGTGGAGAACAGCGCGACGCGCACGCGCGGCCGCACCTCCAGGCTTGCGAAGCCCATGCTGGCGGCCAGGCCGAGCTCGGCCGGACCGAGGCGCGTGCCCGCCGGCAGCACGGTCGCGCCCTTGCGCACGTCCTCGCCCTGGCGGCGTATCCACTGGCCCGGCTGCGGCGCCAGGGCGAAGCGCACGCTGGAGCGCCCCTGCTCGTCGCTGGCGGCCTCGCCCTCCTCCTGCATGATCACGGCGTCCGCCCCGGCCGGAACCGGCGCGCCCGTGAAGATGCGAGCCACGCTGGCGGGCGCCAGCGCCGGGCCGGCATGCCCGGCGGCAATGCGCTGCGACACCGACAGCGCCTGGCCTGCCGCCAAGGCAGCGGCCACGTCGGCGCAGCGCACCGCGTAGCCGTCCATGGCGGAGTTGTCGTGCGCCGGCACGTCGAGCGCGGAGACCAGATCCTGCGCCAGCACCCGGCCATCGGCCTCGAGCGTGGCCACGGTCTCGCGCCCGGGCAGCGGCCCGGCCTTGCCCAGCAGAGTGCTCAGCGCCTGCGCCAGCGGCATCAGGCCGGGGCGGCGAACCGCGTCGTCCTTGGCAACGGTCATCTCACCCTCTCCGGCAGCGCATCAGTCCGCGCAGTGGGCGGCGATGTAGGCCTTGACCTGCTCGGCGTCAGCCTTCATCACCTCGACGCGCTTGGGCAAGGCCTCGATGCCTTCGAACTTGGCCGGACGCGCGGGCTCGCGGCCCAGGGCCTCGACGATCGTGCCGGCGAACTTGATCGGCAGCGCGGTCTCGAGCACGATCATGGGTACGCCGGCCTTCAGGTGCTCGCGCGCGACCTTGACGCCGTCGGCGGTGTGCGTGTCGATCATCTGGCCGAAGCGCTCGAACGTGTCCTTGATCGTGGCCAGGCGGTCGGCGTGCACGCTCTTGCCGCTGACGAAGCCGTAGCGGCTGGCAGCCTGGGCAAAGTGCGGATCGGCGCTGAGGTCGAAGCGGCCTTCGCGGTTCAGTGCGTCGCCGAACAGCAACTGGGTACGCGCGGCGTCGCGGCCCAGCAGGTCGAACACGAAGCGCTCGAAGTTGCTGGCCTTCGAGATGTCCATCGACGGGCTGGAGGTCTCGTAGGTGTCGGCGCTGCCGCGCACGCGGTAGACGCCGGTGCGGAAGAACTCGTCGAGCACGTCGTTCTCGTTGGTCGCCACCACGAGCTGCTCGATCGGCAGGCCCATCATGCGCGCGACATGGCCGGCGCAGACGTTGCCGAAGTTGCCGCTCGGCACCGTGAAGCTGACCTTCTGCGCGTTGCTTTCGGTGGCGTAGAGGTAGCCGGCAAAGTAGTAGACCACCTGCGCCAGCAGGCGCGCCCAGTTGATCGAGTTGACGGTGCCGATCTTGTAGCGGCGCTTGAACTCGAGGTCGTTGGAGACCGCCTTGACGATGTCCTGGCAATCGTCGAACACGCCTTCGATCGCGATGTTGTGGATGTTGGGATCCTGCAGGCTGAACATCTGCGCCTGCTGGAACGGGCTCATGCGGCCGTGCGGGCTGAGCATGAACACGCGCACGCCCTGCTTGCCGCGCATCGCGTACTCGGCCGCGCTGCCGGTGTCACCCGAGGTCGCGCCCAGGATGTTGAGCTGCTCGCCGCGGCGACCCAGTTCGTACTCGAACAGGTTGCCCAGCAGCTGCATCGCCATGTCCTTGAAGGCCAGGGTCGGGCCGTTCGACAGCGCCTCGATCAGCAGGCCGTCTTCCAGCCGGCGCACCGGCACGATCTCGCGCGTGCCGAACACTTCGCCGGTGTAGGTCCTGGCGCACAGGGCGCGCAGCTCGTCGGCCGGGATGTCGTCGATGTAGAGCGACAGGATGCGGAATGCCAGCTCGGCATAGCCCTGCTCGCGCAGGACCGAACGCCAGGCATCGAGCGTGGCGCCGTCCACCTGCGGGTAGGACTCGGGCAGATACAGGCCGCCGTCGGGCGCCAGGCCTTCGAGCAGGATTTCGCAGAAGCGCTTGCGGTCGGCGTGGCCGCGGGTGGACAGGTAGCGCATCAGGCCAGTTCCTCCTTGCGGATGCGGGCGATCGGCGCCAGCACGGTCGGCAGCGCCTGCATCTGCGCCATCGCGTCGTTCATCGTGCCTTCGCGGGTGTCGTGGGTCAGGATGATCAGGTCGGTCTGGGCCGCGCCCTCGCCTGCCACCTCGTCGGCCTCGCGCTGCAGCACGGCGTCGATGCTGATGCCCATGCCGGCCAGGATGCCGGTGACCTGGGCCAGCACGCCGGCCTCGTCGGCCACGCGCAGGCGCAGGTAGTAGCTGGTGACGACCTCGCTCATCGGCAGCACCGGCAGGTCGCTCAGTTCGCTCGGCTGGAACGCCAGGTGCGGCACGCGGTTGAGCGGGTCGGCGGTGTGCAGCCGGGTGATGTCGACCAGATCGGCCACCACGGCCGAGGCGGTCGGCTCCGAGCCGGCGCCCTTGCCGTAGTAGAGCGTGGTGCCGACGGCGTCGCCCTGCACCATGACGGCGTTCATGGCGCCTTCGACGTTGGCGATCAGGCGCTTGGCCGGCACCAGGGTCGGGTGCACGCGCAGCTCGACGCCAGCGGCGACGCGCTTGGTGATGCCCAGCAGCTTGATGCGGTAGCCGAGCTGCTCGGCATAGCGGATATCGGCCGCGGACAGCTTGGTGATGCCCTCGACATAGGCCTTGTCGAACTGCACCGGGATGCCGTAGGCGATCGCGCTCATGATCGTCGCCTTGTGCGCGGCGTCCACGCCCTCGATGTCGAAGGTCGGGTCGGCCTCGGCGTAGCCCAGGCGCTGCGCTTCCTTGAGCACGACGTCGAAGTCCAGGCCCTTGTCGCGCATCTCGGACAGGATGAAGTTGGTGGTGCCGTTGATGATGCCGGCGACCCATTCGATGCGGTTGGCGGTCAGGCCTTCGCGCAGCGCCTTGATGATCGGGATGCCGCCGGCGACGGCGGCCTCGAACGCGACCATCACGCCCTTGGCCTGGGCGGCAGCGAAGATCTCGGTGCCGTGCACGGCCAGCAGCGCCTTGTTGGCGGTGACCACGTGCTTGCCAGCGGCGATGGCTTCCAGCACCAGCGCCTTGGCGATACCGTAGCCGCCGATGAGCTCGACGACGATGTCGATCTCGGGGTTGGCAATCACGGCGCGCGCGTCGTTGACCACCTGAACGCCCTCGCCCACGACGGATCGGGCACGCTCGACGTCGAGGTCGGCGACCATCGCGATCTCGATGCCACGGCCGGCGCGGCGCTTGATCTCCTCCTGGTTGCGCTTGAGGACGTTGAAGGTGCCGCTGCCGACGGTACCAATGCCGAGCAGGCCGACTTGGATCGGTTTCATTTGGTGTTTTCCAGTTGCAAAAGTTTCAGTCAATCAGGTGCCGTGGCGCTTGCGGAAGTTGCCCAGGAAGCGCGCGATGCGGCCGACGGCCTCGGCCAGGTCGTCCTCGTGCGGCAGGAAAACCAGGCGGAAATGGTCGGGCGTCGGGAAGTTGAAGCCCGTGCCCTGCACGATCAGGACCTTCTCCTCGGCCAGCAGCTCGTAGGCGAACTGCTGGTCGTCGGCGATCGGGTAGATCTTGGGATCGAGGCGCGGGAACATGTACAGCGCCGCCTTGGGCTTGACGCAGCTCACGCCCGGGATCTCGGTCAGCAGCTTGTGCGCCAGGTCGCGCTGGCGGCACAGGCGCCCGCCCGGCGCGACCAGGTCGTTGATGCTCTGGTAGCCACCCAGCGCGGTCTGGATCGCGAGCTGCCCCGGCGTGTTGGCGCACAGGCGCATCGAGGCCAGCATGTTGAGGCCCTCGATGTAGTCGCGCGCGCGGCGCTTGTCGCCCGACACGATCATCCAGCCGGCGCGGTAGCCGCACGAGCGGTAGTTCTTCGACAGCCCGTTGAAGGTGAGGAACAGCACGTCGTCGGCGAGCGACGCGATCGCGGTGTGCGTCGCGCCGTCGTAGAGCACCTTGTCGTAGATCTCGTCGGCGAACACGATGAGGTCGTGCTCGCGCGCGAGGTCGACCAGGCTCTGCAGCAACGTCTCCGGGTAGAGCGCGCCGGTCGGGTTGTTCGGGTTGATGATCACCAGCGCCTTGGTATTGGGCGTGATCTTGGCGCGCATGTCGTCCAAGTCGGGCATCCAGCCCGAGCCCTCGTCGCAACGGTAATGCACCGGCGTGCCACCCGAGAGCGACACCACAGCGGTGTAGAGCGGGTAATCGGGCGAGGGAATGAGCACTTCATCGCCGCTGTCCAGCAGCGCATTCATGCTCATAGCGATCAGCTCGGACGCGCCATTGCCCAGGTAAATGTCATCGATGGTGACGCCCTTGATCTGCTTTTCCTGGCAGTAATGCACCACCGCTTTGCGCGGGGCGAACAGAC
>JBEEPT010000020.1:0-14846 GCA_041190985.1 Pseudomonadota bacterium | reverse complement strand
ACCGGCAACATCCTGCGCGACTACCTGACCGACCTGTTCCCGATCATGGAGCTGGGCACCTCGGCCAAGATGCTGTCGATCGTGCCGCTGATGGCTGGCGGCGGCATGTACGAGACCGGCGCCGGCGGCTCGGCCCCGAAGCACGTGCAGCAGCTGGTGGAAGAGAACCACCTGCGCTGGGATTCGCTCGGCGAGTTCCTCGCGCTGGCCGTCTCGCTCGAAGACCTCGGCATCAAGAACGGCAACCCGCGCGCCAAGCTGCTGGCCAAGACGCTGGACGCCGCCACCGGCAAGCTGCTCGACCACAACAAGGGCCCGTCGCCCAAGACCGGCCAGCTCGACAACCGCGGCAGCCAGTTCTACCTGACCCTGTACTGGGCGCAGGAGCTGGCCGCGCAGACCGAGGACGCCGAACTGGCGGCCAGGTTCGCGCCGCTGGCCAAGACGCTGGCCGACAACGAGGCCAGGATCGTCGAGGAACTGGCCGCGATCCAGGGCCACCATGTCGACATCGGCGGCTACTACCTGCCCGACACGGCCAAGCTCGATGCCGTGATGCGTCCGAGCGCCACCTTCAACGCCGCACTGGCGAGCGCGCAGGCCTGACTGTGCTGAGCGCAGGCATCTGATCCCGGCGGCTTTGCCGTTCGGGATCGCCCCAGGAAGCCGGCATCGCGAGATGGCCGGCTTCTTCTTTCTTTGCTCTGCGCTTGCCCGCTGGTTTTCGGCCGTTTCTCGGCGGCCCAGGCGTCACGCCGCCCCGTTACGATGTCGGGTCAAGGGAGATGCAGATGGGGGCAATCGAAGGGCTGGAGGCATGCCGTGACAAGTGCTGGCGGCCGCGCATGGGCGGCCTGCCCGGCCTTGCCATGGCGGCTCGAGCTCCAGCTCGCTCCAGCCGGTCTGAGGAGGCTTGCCCATGAAGCTGGTGGCCAACGAGAAGACGCTGCCGCGCATCCATCTGTGCGGCACGCTTGCGATCACGCTGCTGCTGACGCTGCTGCTGGCGGCGGTTTTTTCCTGGCAGAGCTTCGGCGCCCAGCGCGACGCGCTGCGTCGCATCGAGGAGGTCGCGGACGAGCAGATACGCGCCCGGCTGCACAGCGAGATGGACAGCGCGCTCGGCGCCATCGACTTCACCCGCTCGCGCGCCGAGGAGCAGCTGCGCCGCAGCCTGGTCAACCAGGTCGACGCTGCGATGGCGATCGCCCAGGCCATCCAGGCGCGCGAGGCCGGGCACCGCCCTGCCAGCGAGGTCCAGCGCATGATCATCGAGACGCTGCGCCCGGCGCGCTTCTTCGAGGGGCGGGGCTACCTCTTCATCAACGACCTGGCCGGCTACTACCGGCTGCTGCCGACCGCGCCCGAACTCGAGGGTCGCGACAACCGCGACAACCGCGACGACCAGGGCCGCCCCGTCATGGGCACCCTGATCGAGGCGGCACGCCGGCCGCGCGGCGAGGGTTTTGCGCGCTACCGCTGGTACACCCCGGACAATCCGCGCCAGATGGAGGACAAGCTCTCCTACGTGCGGCAGCTCGAGCCCTATGGCTGGATGATAGGTGCGGGCGACTACCTGCATTACTGGGAGAGCTACCAGCAGCGCGAGGCGCTGGACCGCCTGCGCGCCACGCGTTTCGGCCGCACCGGCTACATCGTCGCGTCCAGCCTGGACGGCCGGGCCCTGCTCATGCCGGCCTTGCCCGAGCTCGAGGGCCGGCATCTGTCGGAGATGCCGGCGCTGACGGAGGCGGCGCTGGACAAGATCACGCGCAGCGCGCAGTCGGGCGGAGGCATCGTGAGCTACGACTGGCCCGATCCGGTCAGCGGCCAGAACAAGCGCAAGACCGCGCTGGTGCGCATCTTCCAGCCCTGGGGCTGGGTGCTGACCGTCACGATGTTCGACGAGGAGCTGCTGGCGGCCGTCAAGCGCGAGCTGGGCCAGCAGAAGCTGCTCGGGCGCGAGCAGGCGGTCGGGCTGGCCGTGGCGCTGGCGGCGGCATTGACCCTGGGCTTGCTCGCGTCGCTGGCGTTCTCGCGCTGGTCGGGCGTCCTGTTTCGTGAATACCACCAGCGCAATCTCGAGCAGCAGCAGGCGCTGCGCGAAGGCGAGAGCAAGCTCAACACCATACTCGACAGCGTGGATGCGGCGATCTACATCAAGGACATCGACTTGCGCTACCGCTACGCCAACCGCCTGGCCTGCGAGCTCATCGGGCATCCGCTGTCCCAGATCGTGGGGCAGACCGACGAGACGCTGCTCGATGCCCGCCAGGCCGCCCGGACGCAGGCGCTTGCCCGGCGTGCGCTCGAGGGGGGCGAGCGCGTCGCCGGCGAGTGGGTGCTGGAGCGCGACGGCCGCGCGCGCACCTTTGCCCAGGTCAAGTTGCCGCTGCGCGACGCCGGTGGCATGATCTATGGCCTGTGCGGCATCGTGACCGACATCAGCGAGCTCAAGCACGCCGAGGCGAGCATGGCCGCGGCGCGCGATGCCGCCGAGGCTGCCAGCCGCGCCAAGGCGGATTTCATCGCCAAGATCAGCCATGAGCTGCGCACCCCCATGAACGCGATCCTGGGCATGTTGCACCTGGCGCAGCAGACGTCGCTGTCTGCCCAGCAGCAGGGCTATCTGCAGCAGGTCAAGGACGCCAGCCGCCAGCTGCTGGCCATCATCGACGACATGCTGGATTTCTCCAGCCTGGACGGCGGCAGTCTGGAGCTCGCCAGCGTCGACTTCACGCTCGCCGAGGTGCTGGACCAGCTCGCCGCCCGCGTCGCCGCTGCGGCCGCCGACAAGGGACTGGAGCTCGGCGTCACGGTGGCCGCCGAGGTGCCGCAGCGGCTGCGCGGCGAGCCGCAGCGACTGCTCCAGATGCTGCTGCACTATGCCGACAATGCGATCAAGTTCACCGAGCGCGGCTCGGTCCAGCTGAGCGCTGGCCTGGTCCGCGACGGCAAGCCCGGGCTGTGTCTGCGCTTCGAGGTCCGCGACACCGGCATCGGACTCAGCCGCGAGCAACGCGAGCAGCTCTTTTGCAGCTTTCACCAGGCCGACAGCTCGGCGACGCGCCGCTACGGCGGCGCCGGCCTCGGTCTGGTGCTGGTCAAGCAGCTCGCGGCGCTGATGGGCGGAGCAGCCGGCTGCGAGAGCGAGCCGGGGCGGGGGTCGACCTTCTGGTTCACGGCCCGCTTCGAGCCGGTGGCCGAGCCGCCAGCGCCGCCGTCGCAGACGCAGCGCTCGCCCTACCGCTGGACCTCGGCGCCGGCCATCGCCGCAGGGCCGGCGCCGTGCGACGACGCGCGCTGGCCAGCGCTGCGCGAGCGGCTCTTGCTGCTGTTGCGCGAGGATAACGTCGACAGCGTGCAGCTGTTCGAGGAACACGAGGGCCTGCTGCGCCAGGGGCTGGGCGAGCGTTACCTGACGGTGGCCCAGGCCGTGCGCAGCTACGATTTCCCCGCCGCGCTCGCGGCGCTGGAGCAGCAATGACGATCCACCGCCACGATTCCCTGCGCCGCCGCCTGCTGGCATCCGGACTCGGTGGGCTTGCGCTGGCCAGCGGCCTGGCGGGCTGCCGCGAAGAGGTGGAGCGGCCGCTGACGATCGCGGCCCATGTCTGGCCGGGCTACGAGCCGCTGTTCATGGCGCAGCGCGAGGCCTGGCTGGATGCCGCGCAGGTGCAGCTGCTCGAGACCCGTTCGGCCACGGCTTCGCTGCAGGCGCTCGCCGAAGGGCGGGTGCAGGGTGCGGCCTTGACGCTGGACGAGGTGCTCAAGGCCCGTGCCGCCGGCCTGCCGCTGGCGGTGGTCATGGTGTTCGACGTCTCGGCCGGTGCCGACATGGTGGTCGCGCGGCCGCCGCTGCGTGAGCTCTCCGACCTGAAGGGGCGGCGCATCGCCTTCGAGCAGGGGGCGCTGGGCGAGCTGATGCTGGTGCTGCTGCTGCGCGCCGCGGGCCTGCAGCCCGGCGACGTGCGCAGCCTGCCCATGACTGTCGATGCCCAGTCCGAGGCCTGGCGGCTCGGACTGGTCGACGCCTGCATCAGCTACGACCCGGTGGCGAGCCAGCTGATCGCCGCGGGCGGGCAGGTCCTGTTCGACAGCCGCCAGCTGCCCAACACCATAGTCGACGTGCTGGCGCTGCGCCGCGAGGTGCTGGATCGCAGGGGCAAGGCGTTGCGACATCTGCTGGCGGCGCATTTCCGCGCGCTCGGACATCTGAACCGCAACCCGCAGGATGCCGCCTACCGCATGGCCCGCCACCTCGGCCTGCGCGCCGACGAGGTCCTGCGCGCCTTCAGGGGGCTGCTGCTTCCTGACGCCGCCAACAACCGGCGCCTGCTCGGCGGCCGCGAGCCGATGCTGCTGGCGCGGGCGCGCGAGCTCGCAGCTGTGATGGCGTCCAGCGGTCTTTTGGGCAAGAATGAGCCCCTGGACGGACTGATACGGGCCGATTACCTGCCCCGGGATAGAGGGGCGGCCTCACCATGAAAGCGCAAGCCTGCCACCGCCCGCCGCTCCTGTGGCGCTCGATCGTCGTGCTGTTATGGCTGACCCTGCTGATGGCCTGGCCAGCTGCCCATGCGTCCGCGACGGTCCGCATCGGTGTGCTGGCCTTTCGGCCCAAGGAGCAGGTGGAGGCGCAGTGGCAGCCGGTTGCCATGGCCCTCGGGCGTGCGGTCGCTGGCCAGCGCTTCGTCGTCGAGGCGCTCTCGCGCGAGGAACTGGACCGCGCGGTGGTGACGCGCGAGCTCGACTTCGCGCTCACCGACGCGTCGCAGTACATCCTGCTGTCGCAGCGCTACGGCCTGTCGGCGCCCCTGGCCACGCAGGCCTCCCTGTACGGGGGCAAGCGGGTGACGGCTTACGGCGGCGTCATCTTCAGCCGCTCGGACCGGCCCGAACTGCAGTCCCTGGCCGATCTCAGGGGGCGGCGCATCGCCTTCAACGACACCGGCTCGCTGGCGGGCTTTCGCATGCAGTGGCTGGAACTCCAGCGCGCCGGCCTGGCCGAGCGGGAGCTGACTTTCGTGTCGACCGGCTCGCCCATGGACCGGGTGGTCGAGGCGGTGCTGGCGGGGCGCGCGGATGTGGGTTTCGTGCGCTCGGGGCTGCTCGAGACCATGGCGGCAGAGGGCAGGATCGATGCCGCGCAGATCAGGGTCATCAACCGGCAGGACTTCCCCGATTATCCGGTCGCGGTCTCGACGCACCTGTATCCGGAATGGGCTTTTGCCGCCTTGCCCCATGTCGACGAGGAGCTGGCGCGCAAGGTCACGGCCGTGCTGTTCGAGCTCGAGGAGCGGCTGCCGACAGCGCGCGCGCTGGGCCTGGGCAGCTTTGCCATCCCGGCCGACTACACGCCGCTGGCCGATCTGCTGCGCGAATTGCGCCTGCCGCCCTACGAGGCGGCGCCGTCGTTCGACCTGCGCGACGTCTGGGAACGCTACCGCTGGCAGATCGGCGGCGCCGCGGTGGCGCTGGCGCTGGTCCTGGGCCTGGCGGTGCAGCTGTGGTTTTCCGGGCGGCGGCTGCGCAGCGAGAAGCGGCTGGCACAGGAGCAGGCGCACAAGCTGCAGGTCAACGAAGTGGCGCTGCGCGAGCGGGTCAAGGAGCAGAGATGCCTCTACGCCGTGTTTGGCGCGACCGAGGACCTGCAAAGGCCGGTGGGCGAATTGGTGCAGGCAGTCGTCGTCCTGTTGCCGGGGGCCTGGTTCCACCCCGAGGCTGCCGCAGCGCGCATCGAGCTGGACGGGCTGCGCTACAGCAGCCGGGACTTCGCGGACGAGCAGGCCGTGGCCAGGCTGGACGCGCCCATCATGGCACGTGGCGAGCGGCGCGGCACGGTGGTGCTGGCCTACCTGGAGCCGCAGCCGGCACTGGACGATGGGCCGTTCCTCGCCGAGGAGCGCCTGCTGATCGACGCCGTGGCCGCGCGCCTGGCCGACGTGCTGCAGCGCCGCGAGGCCGAGCAGACGCTGCGCGAGAGCGATGAGCTCATGCGCGCGTTGTTCGAGGACACGCGCCAGCCCATCATGCTGGTCGAGGACGGGCGCTTCGTCGCGGCCAACCGGGCCTCGCTCGAGATGCTGCACCTGCAGCAGCTCGAGCAGTTCGTCGGGCGCACGCCGGTGGACATCTCGCCGCCCTTGCAGCCCGACGGCCGGCCCTCGGCCGAGAAGGCCGCCGCGATGATCGCGATCGCGCAAGCGCGTGGCGCGCACGAGTTCGAGTGGGTGCACCTGCGCGCCGACGGCGAGCCGTTCACGGCGCGCGTGCTGCTGACCGCCATCCAGCGCGAGGGCCGGCAGCTGCTGCATGTCGTGTGGGCCGACATCTCCGAGCAGAAGCGGGTCGAGCGCGAACTGGCCGAGAACCAGCGCCATCTGGAGCAGCGCGTCGAGGCGCGCACCGCCGAACTGGCCGCCATGGCCGAGACGCTGCGCCAATCCAACGAGCAGCTGCAGGCCATCTTCGACGCGGCCACCGCGGGCATCATGCTGGTGCGCGAGCGCCGCATCCGCCAGTGCAACCGCCGCCTGGAGGAGCTCAGCGGCTATGCGGCGGCCGAACTCGATGGCCTGTCGACCCGGGTGCTGTATGTCGATGCCGTCAGCTGGGAGCGCGATGGACAGGCGCTCTACGACTGCCTGGGTCGAGGTGAATCCTACGCGACGGAGGCACGGCTGCGGCGCAAGGACGGCAGCGTCCTGTGGGTGTGGGTGACGGCGCGCTCGGTGGACGCGGCGACGCCCGCCAAGGGCATAGTCTGCCTGCTCCAGGACATTTCCGAGCAGCGCGCCGCAGCCGAGGCTTTGCGGCGCGCCAACGCCGAGCAGGAAGCCGTGCTCGAATCGGCCAGCTCGGGCATCATGCTGGCGCGCGATCGCGTCATGGTGCGCTGCAACCGGCGCATGCACGAGCTGCTGGGCTGGGGCCCTGGCGAGCTGGTCGGGCAGTCGACCCGGGTCTTCTACCCCGACGACGCCGCCTACGAGGCGGCCGGCGTCTGCTATGCCGAGATCTGGCAGGGCCGCACCCACCAACGCGAGCAGATCCTGGCCCGGCGCGATGGCACGCAGCTCTGGACCCGCCTGAGCGGGCGCGCGATCGACGTGTCCCACCCCGAGCTCGGAGTGGTCTGGGTGATCGACGACATCACGGCCGAGCGCGCCGCGATCGCCGAGATCGTGAAGGCGCGCAAGCTGGCCGAGGAGGCGGCGCGTGCCAAGTCCGACTTCCTGGCCAACATGAGCCACGAGATCCGCACGCCGATGAATGCCGTCCTGGGCCTGACGCATCTGGCGCTCAAGAGCGATCTGACAACGCGCCAGCGCGACTATCTGCAAAAGATCCAGTCGTCCAGCCGCCACCTGCTCGGGGTCATCAACGACATTCTGGACTTCTCCAAGATCGAGGCCGGCAAGCTGATCCTGGAGCAGGTCGATTTCGAGCTCGATCAGCTGCTCGATGACGTGGTCAGCCTGGTCGGCGAGCGGGCGGCGAGCAAGGGGCTGGAGCTGGTGGTCTCGATCGACGCAGCCGTGCCGCGCAGGCTGGTGGGCGATCCCTTGCGCCTGGGCCAGATCCTGGTCAACTACGCGAACAATGCGGTCAAGTTCACCGAGCATGGCGAGGTCGCGATCCGTGTCCTGCCGGCCGGCGAGGACGAGTCAGGCCTGCGTCTGCGCTTCGAGGTGAGCGACACCGGCATTGGCATGACGGCGGAGCAGCAATCCCTGTTGTTCCAGAGCTTCCAGCAGGCCGACAGCTCGGTTACCCGCAAGTACGGCGGCACCGGCCTCGGCCTGGCGATCGCCAAGCGCCTGGCCGAACTGATGGGCGGCAGCGTCGGCGTCGAGAGCCGTGCGGGTGCGGGCTCCACCTTCTGGTTCACCGCCAGCTTGTCGCGCGGCGCGCAGGCCGTCCAGGTGCCGCTGCCGCGGCTGGACCTGCGCGGGCGCCGCGTGCTGGTGGTGGACGACAACGAGCACGCCCGCCAGGCCGTGACCGATATGCTGCGCAGCATGGGTTTCGTGGTGGCCAAGGCGTCCTGCGGACCGGAGGCACTGGCGGAGCTGGGGCGCGCGGCTGCAGCCAGGCAGGGCTACGAGCTGGTGCTGCTGGACTGGCAGATGGATGGCATGGATGGCGTCGCGGTGGCCAGTTCGATCCAGGGCATGGCGCTGGCAGCCGGCCGCCCGGCGATCGTGATGATGAGCGCCTATGGCCTCGAGGAACTGGAGGCCGCGGCCGAGCAGGCGGGGGTGCGCGAGATCCTGGTCAAGCCGTTCAGTGCCTCCCAGCTGTTCGACGCGGTCATGCGGGTGCTGGGTGGCGAGCCGATGCCGCTGCAAGTCCAGCCCGAGGCCGCCGTCCCCGAGCGCACGGCGCTGGCAGGCGCGCGCGTCCTGCTGGTGGAGGACAACGAGATCAACCAGGAAGTCGCAAAGGAGCTGCTGGGCGAGCTGGGCCTGGAGGTCGAGCTGGCCGGCAACGGAGCGGTAGCGCTCGAGATGGTGCAGCGCCGCCGCTACGACGTCGTGCTGATGGACATGCAGATGCCGGTGATGGACGGACTGACCGCGACGCGCCAGATACGCGAGCTGCCCGGGCTGGGACCCCTGCCTATCCTGGCGATGACCGCCAACGCCATGCCGGGCGACCGCGAACGCTGCATCGAGGCCGGCATGAACGACCACATCGCCAAGCCCATAGATCCAGCCGTGCTGCAGGATACCCTGGGCCGCTGGCTGCCACACCGGCCGGCTGACCGCTCCGGTGCGGCAGCGCAACTCAGGGCCGCGCCCGCTCAGTCAGCCAAGGCGTCCCCTGCTGGCGCGGCCAGCGCCGCCTTGCCGGCACTCGAGAACATCGCGGGACTGGACGTCGCGCAGGGCTTGCGCCGGGTGCTGGGCCGCGAGGCGCTCTACCGCGATCTGCTCGAAAAGTTCGTTTCCGGCCAGGGCGACGCCCCGCAGCGCATCGGCGCCGCGCTGGCCGCGGGCGAGCACGCCGAGGCCGAGCGCGCCGCGCACACGCTCAAGGGCGTGGCGGCGCAGATCGGCGCGGCGCGGCTGAGCGAGCGCGCCCTGGCTCTGGAGCAGGCGATCCGCGCGGGCGAGCCCCTTGCCGTGCTGGAACCCCTGCAGGTGGCGCTGGCGGGTGAACTGCAACCGCTGCTGCAGGCACTGGCGCGGCAGCTCGGGCGCACCGAGCGGGCAGCGGCGGAGCATGCCGACCAGATGGACCTGGCACCGTGGCAGGCGCTGCGCGAGCGCCTGCTTGGCCTGTTGCGGCAGGACGACACCGCATGCCAGCAACTGCTGGCGGAGCATGAGGCGCTGCTGCGCGTGGCCTTGGGCGGGCGCTACGACGCGGTGCGGCAGGCCGTCGAGCGCTTCGACTTCGGGGCTGCGTTGCAGGCCCTGGAGCAGGCGGACTGATGCCTGGCGGACCTAAAATGCGTGACGATGAAGATTCTGCTTTGCAACGACGACGGTTATCAGGCCCCCGGCATCTGCGCCCTGCATGAGGCGCTGAGCGAAATCGCCATGGTCGAAGTGGTCGCGCCCGAGCAGAACAACAGCGCCAAGTCCAACGCGCTGACGCTGCATTCGCCGCTCTACGTGCACCGCGCGGCCAACGGCTTTCGCTACGTCAATGGCACGCCCGCCGACTGCGTGCACATCGCGCTGACCGGCCTGCTGGGCTACCGGCCGGATCTCGTGGTCTCGGGCATCAACAACGGCGCCAACATGGGCGACGACACCATTTATTCCGGCACCGTGGGCGCCGCGATGGAAGGCTACCTGTTTGGCGTGCCGGCGATCGCCTTTTCCCAGGCAGAGAAGGGCTGGGCGCATCTGGATGCGGCGGTCGCCTGTGCGCGCGAACTGGTCGAGTCGCTGGTGCCAGCAGCGCTGGCGCTGTCGGCACAGCACGGAACGACGGCGCCGGCCGGCGGCAATGGTCCGTGGCTGCTCAACGTCAACATCCCCAACCTGCCGCGCGAGCAGATCAGGGGCTTCAAGGTTGCGCGCCTCGGCCGGCGTCACGCCGCCGAGCCCGTGATCCAGCAGCTCAACCCGCGCGGCGAGACGATGTACTGGATAGGCGCGGCCGGTCCGGCGCTGGACGACAGCGAAGGCACCGATTTCCATGCGACCCGCGAGGGCTATGCGGCCATCACGCCGCTGCAGATCGACCTGACCGATCACGCGCGCCTGCCCTACTGGGCGCAGACCGCTGCCCGGGTGGGGCGCAGCACCGATCCGGCCCGGGCCGACGTCGCATGAGCCGGCCCAGACCCGGTTTTCCGGCCAGCCTGTCCAGCATCGCGCCCGGTGCCGTGCCGGCCAGGCCGGCGCAGCCGCCCTGGCCAGCGGCTGTCGCCGCCGGCCAGCCAGCCAGCCCGGCCGGGCTCGGGCTGGACTCCAGCGCCGTGCGCCAGGCCATGGTGGCGCGGGTCGCCGCGCAGGGCACGGATCATGCTGCCGTGCTGCGCGCTCTGGGCGCGGTGGAGCGGCACCGCTTCGTCGATTCGGCCCTGGTCAACCAGGCCTACGAGGACACCAGCCTGCCGATAGGCCTGGGGCAGACGATTTCCAAGCCCAGCGTCGTCGCGCGCATGCTGGCGCTGCTGCTCGAGGGCCGCCAGGCTCCGCTCGGGCGGGTGCTCGAGATCGGCACCGGTTGCGGTTACCAGGCGGCGCTGCTGGGGCAGCTGGCGCGCGAGGTCTACAGCGTCGAGCGCCTGCGCGCCCTGCACGAGAAGGCGCGCGACAACCTGCGCGGCTTGCGCCAGCACAACCTGCACCTGATTCTGGGCGACGGCATGCTCGGCTATCCCCGGGGCGCGCACTACGACGGCATCATCGCCGCCGCCGGCGGCGACGCCATCCCCGAGGCCTGGCTCGACCAGCTCGCGCCCGGTGGCAGGCTGGTGGCGCCCGCGGCGGTGCGTCCGGGGCGGCAGTGCCTGCTCGTGATCGACAAGACCGAACGTGCGTGCGTGCGCACCGTGCTCGAGCCGGTTCACTTTGTCCCCCTAAAATCCGGGATTGCCTGACCGCTGCGGTCGGGCGCCAATCAGTTAAAGCAGGGGTTTTTCGATGGGACAAAAAGTTCCGCTCACCGGCGCTGGCGCGCCGCGCACCAACTCATTCGCCCGCTGGCCGCTGCAGCTCGCGCTGGCGGCCGGCGCCTCGCTGCTGGCGGCCTGCACCACCACCAGCCTCCAGGAACCGGCTCGCGTTCCGGTCGTGGACAAGTCCTCCGGGGGCAAGGCCGCAGGCAAGCCGGTCCCGGAAGCGGCCACTGCGGCCGCTGCGGCGCCCTTGCCGGGACAGGAGAACGCCGGCAAGCCCGGCTACCACACGGTGCGTCCGGGCGAGACGCTGATCCGCATCGGCCTGGACAACGGCCAGAACTGGCGTGACATCGTGCGCTGGAACAACCTGGAAAACCCCAACCTGATCGAGGTCGGGCAGGTCCTGCGCGTTGCGCCGCCGTCGGCCAATGGCGTGGCGATTCCGGCCGGCAGCGTCGCGGCCAGCGCACCGGTTGGCAACGCCGCCCCGGACTCCCGCGTCCAGGCGCGTTCTCTGGCGTCGGCGGGCTCCGCGTCGGCGGCTGCTGCGCCGAACAAGGCCGCCGACAGCGCCGCTGGCGAGGCCATCGCCTTCAGCTGGCCCAGCAGCGGCAGCGTGATCGAGCGCTTCGACGAGACCCGCAACAAGGGCGTGGACATCGCGGGCAAGGCGGGCGATCCGGTGCTGGCCGCCGCCGACGGTCGCGTGGTCTACGCCGGCTCCGGCCTGCGCGGCTACGGCAACCTGATCATCCTCAAGCACAACAACACCTTCCTGACCGCCTACGCCCACAACCAGGCCCTGCTGGTCAAGGAAGACCAGAACGTCCGTCAAGGCCAGAAGATCGCCGAGATGGGCAACAGCGACGCCGACCGCGTCAAGTTGCATTTCGAGGTGCGTCGGCAGGGCAAGCCGGTCGACCCCCTCAAGCACCTCCCCGCACGTTGATGGAACAAGAAATCACTCACGCCACCGGCATGGTGGACCAGGTCGCGCTGCCCGAGGGCTGGCTCGAAGTCACATCGATGGACCTCGACGCCCAGGGCATTGCGCGCAAGCCCGACGGCAAGGTCGTCTTCATAGACGGCGCCTTGCCAACCGAGATCGTCAGCGCCCAGACCACGCGCAAGAAGAACCAGTGGGAGCAGGCCCAGCTGACCGAGATCCACCGCGAGTCCTCGCTGCGGGTCGAGCCGCGCTGCCCGCACTTCGGCCTGCACGCCGGCGCCTGCGGCGGCTGCAAGATGCAGCACCTCGACCCGGCGGCACAGGTCGCGGTCAAGCAGCGCGTGCTCGAGGACAACCTCTGGCATCTCGGCAAGGTCAAGGCGCAGACGCTGCTGCGCCCGATCGCGGGGCCGGCCTGGGGCTACCGCTACCGCGGCCGCCTGTCGGTGCGCTACGTCGCCAAGAAGGGCGAGGTGCTGGTCGGCTTCCACGAGCGCAAGAGCCGTTATGTCGCCGACATGCGCGAGTGCCATGTGCTGCCGGCGCACGTCAGCGCGCTGCTGGTGCCGCTGCGCGCGCTGATCTTCGGCATGGACGCGCGCGAGACCTGTCCGCAGATCGAGCTGGCCTGCGGCGACCAGGTCACCGCGCTGGTGCTGCGCCACCTCGAGCCGCTGTCGGCGGCCGACATCCATCGCCTGCGCGAATTCGCGCTGCGCCACAGCGTCGACGGCCAGGGGATCCAATGGTGGCTGCAGCCCAAGGGGCCGGACACGGTGCACCTGCTCGACACCGAACCCGAGCCGGTGCCGCTGGCCTACGCCTTGCCCGACTTCGGCATCGAGATGCCGTTCAAGCCGACCGATTTCACCCAGGTCAATCCGCACATCAACCGCGTGCTGGTTGCGCGCGCGCTGCGCCTGCTGGGCGTCGAGAAAAGCGAGCGCGTCATCGACTGGTTCTGTGGTCTGGGCAACTTCACGCTGCCGCTGGCGACGCAGGCGCGCGAGGTGCTGGGCATCGAGGGCAGCGAGGCGCTGGTCGCGCGTTCGCGCCAGAACCTCGAACGCAACCAGCGCCAGCGTGGCGGCCTGGCGCCGACCAGCTTCGTGGCACGCAACCTGTTCGAGATGACGCCCGCGATGCTGGTTGCCGACGGCCACGCCGACAAGTGGCTGGTCGATCCGCCGCGCGAGGGCGCCTTTGCGCTGTCCAAGGCGCTGGCGGACATCCACCAGGCCCGCATCGGCGCCGAGGGCGCCGAGCCGCTGCCGCCCGAGGCCGCCGGCTGGACCTTCCCGAAGCGCATCGTCTACGTCAGCTGCAACCCGGCGACGCTGGCGCGTGACGCCGGCTTGCTGGTGCACCAGGCCGGCTACCGCTGCACGGCGGCGGGCGTGGTCAACATGTTCCCGCACACCGCGCACGTCGAGAGCATCGCGGTGTTCGAGCGCGCGGACTGAGCCAGTGGGGCGGCCAGGCCGCCCATCATCTCACTGGCGGGACCGCCAGCAAGGAAAAAGGCCTCGGAATTCCCGGGGCCTTTCTACATCGCAGGGGGCGGTCGAGCTTTTCAGTCGCGCTCGCCGCCGAAGATGCCCAGCAGCGCGAGCAGGTTCTGGAAGATGTTGAACAGGTTCAGGTAGATCGCCAGCGTGGCGGTGATGTAGTTGGTCTCGCCGCCGTCGACGATGCGCTTGAGGTCCACCAGCAGGAAGGCGCTGAAGACCGCGATCGCCAGCGTGCTCAGCACCAGCATGAAGGCGCTGCTGCCGACGAAGGCGTTGACGATGCCGCCGACCAGCAGCACCAGCACGCCGACGAACAACCACTTGGACAGGCCCTCGAGGTCGCGCTTGATCGTGGTCGACAGGCTGGCCATGACGACGAACACGCCGGCAGTGCCGCCGAAGGCGGTCATGATCAGCTCGCCGCCGTTGCGAAAGCCCAGCACCATCGCGATCAGGCGCGACAGCATCAGGCCCATGAAGAAGGTGAAGCCCAGCAGCACCGCGACGCCGGCGGCCGAATCCTTGGTCTTCTCGATCGCGAACATGAAGCCGAACGCGCCGGCCAGGAACAGCACCAGGCCCAGCCCGCCGCCCAGATAGGCGGTGACGCCGGTCGCCACGCCGATCCAGGCGCCAAGCACGGTCGGCAGCAGGCTGAGGGCGAGCAGCCAGTAGGTGTTGCGCAGAACCTTGTTGCGTTGCGCGGTGGCAACGGCGCTGCCGAAGCGGCCATAGCCGGGGGTGTAGTCGGACATCAATCGGTCTCCGGGGTTGTTGTGACGTCCTCATTGTAGGGGCGGCGCTCGACCCGCGATGGCAGGGGCCAACGACCCCAGGCAGGGCAGGGATTCGTGGCTGGCCCGACTCCGGCGTCCTCCCTGCGCCTGTGGCTCGTGCCCGTCACGCCTGGCCAGCAGTCAGCCCGCGCGCGTATTGACGCCAGCCAGGCGCGGGTGCACCATGCGAGCTGGATCATGGCCGCACCTCCGGTGCGTGGCAGGAGGCCGCCGGCAGCGCGAGGCCTGCGTCAGGTTTCTGCCTATCGGCACGATTGCAACTATCAATCAAGAATCTTCATAGTTCCGAGCTATGATTCACTCCGTCGCAACGACAAAGTTTCATCAACCGCAAGCGCAAGGAAACACGATGTCCATCATCAACACCCAGGTTCAGCCTTTCAAGACCCAGGCCTTCCATAACGGCAAGTTCATCGAAGTCACCGAGCAGAGCCTGCACGGCAAGTGGTCGGTCGTGATCTTCATGCCGGCGGCCTTCACCTTCAACTGCCCGACCGAGA
>JBEEPT010000019.1:0-2811 GCA_041190985.1 Pseudomonadota bacterium | reverse complement strand
CCGGCAGCGAGAACCTCAGCGCCGGCAATCGCGTGGTGGAGACCGAGCGCGTGGAGGACGTGCTGGCCGACGTGGCGCGATTCGAGGTCGCGGCGATCGGCATGGACCGGCTCGACCGCTTCTTCGCCAGGCGGCTGGTGCCGAGTTTCGAGGGCACGCCGGTGTACACCTTCCGCGACTCCGGCAGCTACAGCGACGGCAACGCCGACGGCCTACGCTGGGCCAAGCTGCGCGGCGCCGAGAAGCGCGTGCGCAGCGTCACCGTGCGCGCCGGCAAGACACAGCGCAGCGCGCTGGCCGGCATCGTCGAGGACGACGTGCGCGACCGGTTCAGCCGCGACGGCTGGATGGTCGAATTCACCGCCGAGTGCCTCTACACAACGATCTTCCGCCAGGTGCGCATACAGGACGTGGACCCCACCTCCGAGGCCGTGGTGGTCGAGATCGTCGGGCACGAGTTCGCCGACGAGTCCGACATGGAGGCCTTCGCCTTGCGCTTCCTGCGGCTGTTCGCAGCCCGCCAGCTCGCCGGCACGCTGGAGACCGACCTCGACTTCGACACGCTCGCCATCAACCTGGGCGACTGCGTCGAGGTCGAGTCCGCGCGTTTCGGCGGCGACCGGCAGGCCATCGTCATCGGGTATGACGTCGACCTCGATCGCAGGCGCTGCCGGTTCGATCTGTGGCACCACGACGAGGGTGGCACCGTGCTCGGCACCGCGGCGCCCACGGCCGACGAGATCGTGATCGTTCGCCAGAACCTCACCGAGGGCGCTGGCGGCAACGGCGCCGGGTCTGGCGCGACGGGGCGGGGGGATGCGGCGCCGCAGGAGGAGGCGTTCGTGATCCCTCTGGGTGACAAGACGACGGCCATCGCCACCGGCACGCCGACGCAGGACTTCCTGGTGCCCTATGACATGACCCTCACCGAGGTGGGCTCCTACCTCTCGACGGTGCAGGCCAGCGGCAGCATCTACACGCAGGACGTCAAGGCCAACGGCACCAGCATCATGAGCACGAAGATCACCGTCGACAACGGCGAGCGATCGAGCCTCAGCGCGGCCACGCCGCCGGTCATCAGCGCGCCGTCGCTGAACAAGGGCGACCTGCTCACGTTCCCGATCGATGCCGCGGGCACTGGCGGCAAAGGCCCGGTGACCTGGGTCAAGGGCTACCAGCGATGAGCAGCTTCGTGCACTTCATCGCTGCGGCAGCAGGCGGGCCGACACCCCCGGGAGCCGGCGACTACACGCTGATCGACACGATCAGCGCGACCGCGAAGCCCTTCATCGACGCCGGCCCGATCGTCATCAGCCGCGACGGCTCGACGGTCTTCGCCGTCGGCCAGAACGCGGGCGCGCTCGGCCTGTGGGTGTGGCGCTGGGACGGCGCGAGCGCGTGGCCGAACCTGCAGGTCATCGCGCTCAGTGTGCCCGGTGACTTCACCGCGGCGACGCAGATGCCGGCGATGTCGCTCGCCTGCAGCGAAGACGGCACGCGCGCAGTGCTCGGCCTGCCGGCTGCGGCTTCCGGCGACGGGTGCGTCTACATCTTCGACGAGACCAGCACCGACACGTGGACGGAGTACCAGCGCATCAGCCCGCCGAGCAGCGGTGCGGCCGGGCAGTTCGGCGCCGACGTGGACATCACCAACGACCGCAGCCGCATCATCGTCGGCGAGCAGGCCTACTACGATGGCGTCCAGGGGCTAGGCCGCGCGCACGTGTACCTCGACGGCGGGTCATCCTTCTCGCTCGAGCAGACGCTGCCCGACGCGTCGGAGAACGGCTTCGGCAACCTCGGCGGCGCCGCTCGCATCTCAGGCGACGGCACGACCGCGGTGCTGGGGAACTCCGGCGTCTTCTCGCCGTCCTTCTTCGGCCTCGGCGCGGTGGAGGGATACACCCGCAGCGGCTCGACGTGGACGCTCCAGAGCCGCAAGTACGCCACCGAGGACGACCCGCTCAACAGCATCTCCAGCGTCGGCGCCGTGCTCGCGGTCGACGAGGACTGCACTCGGCTCCTCACCTGCGACTGGACGGCCACCTACCCCGACAGCGCGCATTACAGCCTCAGCGGCGGCGTGCTCACCTTCGTCGACATCGTCTATGGGCTGGGCCTCTCCGGAAGCGGCTCATTCACCGCCGCGATGGCCATGGCCGGCGACGCTTCGACCGTGGTGCTCGGCGACTTCCTCTACAGCACGTCGCGCGGGCGCATCCGCCGGTGGACGGGCCCAACCAGTTGGGCGCTCGGCAGCAACATCGACAGCGCCAGCCCGACGAACAACCAGCAGCATGGCCGCGGCGTCAGCACCTCGCGCGATGGCTTGATCGTGGTCTGGAGCGAGGCCCCCACTGCAGCCAATGCGGCCACGTCGCTCGGCGACCGCGCCTACCTGAAGGTCTACTGATGAGCAGCACCGTCGGCATCGGCTACAGCAACCTGATCGACGCCGCCACGCTCAGCGGCTCCGGGTGGGCCAGCGAGTACCCGATCACGAACCTCCAGGACCGCCGCCTGTGGACGTACGCGCGCACGTCTGGCAGCAGCGCCGACATCGTGATCGACCACGGCTCGGCGAAGACGATGCGCGTCTTCGGCCTCGTCGGTCACAACCTCGGCGCCGCGGACACGATCACCGTCACCGCTGGCACCACCTCCGGCGGCGTCGAGGTCTACGAGGGCTCGGCGTTGAGCTGCTGGCCGTTCACGCCGTTCAGTTTCGACGGCGGGCACTTCGGCGTCTGGGTCGTGCTGCCGCAGGACATCAGCGCCCGATACGCGCGCATGCAGGTGGCCGGCAGCGGG
>JBEEPT010000018.1:0-3711 GCA_041190985.1 Pseudomonadota bacterium | reverse complement strand
CGTGAAGATGCAGGAGCCGAAAGACAGCACGCCGGTCAGTTCGCCGTCGGTGCTCGACTTGATGCTGAAGCTGTCGCCGGTGAGCGTCAGCTTGGTGTCGCCGTTGACCTGGAAGCCGCTGGCAGGGTCCGAGATGCCGGCCGGGAATGCGAATTCCTGGTTGGCGATGGCAGCCACGGTACTGGCCGTCACCGGGATGGCGACGTCTGCGGTGGCGATCTTGGTCACGGGTGTTTCAGCATCGCCGCCGCCGAGGCAGGCGCTCAGGGCCGCAGCGGAGATGGCCGCCAGAGCGATGGTTTTGGCGCTGCGCACGAGGTCGAAAGTCATGGGTACTCCTGGTTGGAACGATGGGGTTTGAATGAAACGGGTGGGAAAATGCTCCGCACTTTTCGTTAGCATACTCCAAAGTATATGCGGGCCCTGTGAAGCTGGCTCGGTGATGCATGGCGCTAGAGCGGGGTGATGTCGGTATAGGGCACTGCCACGGTCTGCTCCTTGCCCAGGATGTCGAGCAGGACGACGACCCGGTCCTTGGCTGCCATCTTGACCAGGGCGTTGAGGCCCGCCAGCGGCCCGGCCACCAGCTGCACCGCCTTGCCGGGCGCCAGTCCCATCAGCTCGGCGGCCTCACGTGTCTGCTGCTGCTCGACCCAGCGCGCGATCTGCATGAGCTTGGCGTGCGACAGGCGCGCGGGCTCGAAGCCGAAGCTCACCAGCTTGGTGATGCCTATGGTGGAGCGCACGCTGGCGATCGACTGCTGCGCGTGAGCGGGGCGGAAGAACAGGTAGCGCGGAAACAGCGCTTCCTGGGTGTAGAGCTTGTCCTGGACTCCGGCAGAGGCGGCGCGGCGCCTGGACGCGATGGCCTTGATCTTGGGCAGCCAGGCCTCGAAGCCCTGGTTCAGCAGGTTCTGCAGGCCGATGTCCTCGGACTTGGGCTTGGTGTAGGCCAGGTACCAGTCGGTCTGTTGTTCCGCGTCCAGGACGGGGTGTATCGCGTGGCTGCTGTCCATGTCCTTCCAGTGGTGGCATCCGCTGCCACTCAGAGGGGCCGGATTATAGGCTGACTAGAGCCTGACCAGGCGCCGCAGGGCCAGGCGCAGGGTGTCGTCGCGCTTGGCGAAGCAGAAGCGCACGACCTGCTGCTCGTGGCCGTTGCCGTAGAAGGCCGACAGCGGGATGGCGGCGACGCCGACCTCGCGCGTGAGCCACTGGCAGAACTCGGCCTCGGGCAGCTGGCGCTCGGGCACCGCCAGCGCCGAGTAGTCCACGCACTGGAAGTAGCTGCCCTGGCTGGGCAGCAGGCGAAAGCGCGTGCCCTGCAGGCCAGCGCGGAACAGGTCGCGCTTGGCCTGGTAGAAGGCCGGCAGCTGCAGGTAGGGCGCCGGATTGGCCATGTAGGCGGCCAGGCCGTGCTGCACGGGCGTGTTGACCGTGAAGACGTTGAACTGGTGCACCTTGCGGAATTCGTCCATCAGCGGCGCGGGCGCCGCGACGTAGCCGACCTTCCAGCCCGTGACGTGGTAGGTCTTGCCGAAGCTGCTGACGACGAAGGCGCGCGCGGCCAGCCCCGCAAAACGCGCCGCGCTCTGGTGCGCGTGGCCGTCGTAGACCATGTGCTCGTAGACCTCGTCGCTGATCAGCAGCACTGGCGTGGGGGCGAGCAGCTCCTGCAGGCGCAGCATGTCGGCTTCGGTCCAGACGCTGGCGCTGGGGTTGTGCGGGCTGTTGATGATGAGCGCGCGCGTGCGCGGCGTGAGCGCGGCGGCGATGCGGTCGAAGTCGGGCCGGAAGTCGCCCGGCCCGCCGCCGGGGCGGCCGAGCGGCACGCGCACCGCGACGCCGCCGGCCAGCACGATGTTGGGCACGTAGCTGTCGTAGCAGGGGTCGAGCACGATGACTTCGTCCCCGGGCTGGACCACGGCCAGGATGGCGGTCAGGATGGCCTGGGTGGCGCCGGCGGTGACGGTGATTTCGCTGCCCGCGTCGTAGGCGCGGCCGTGCAGGGCCTGGAGCTTGGCCGCGATCGCCTGGCGCAGTGCCGGTATGCCCGGCATGGGCGGGTACTGGTTGTGGCCGGCGCGCATGGCGGCGCAGACCGCGTCGACCAGGGTCGGGTCGCAGTCGAAGTCCGGAAAGCCCTGGCCGAGGTTGACCGCGTCGCATTCGGCCGCCAGCGCCGACATCACGCTGAAGATCGTGGTGCCGACGCCGGGCAGGCGCGAGGTGAGCGCCGGCGTCGTCGGCGACATCGGGGCGGCGGCGGGCTGCTGTGGCTGCATGGGCTGCATGGGCTGGAGGGGCGTCATGGCGGGCCTCACATCTCGAAGTCGTTGCCGTGGCCGGACATGGCCTTGCTGATCAGGTCGCGCGAGAGCCGGTCGCTGAGGAATTCGGCGAACTTGATCACGAACTGGCGCAGGTAGGCGCCGCGCTTGAAGGCCACGCGCGCCACGTTCTGGCCGAACAGGTAGCCGGCCGGGCGCGCGACCAGCTCGGGGCTGCGCTCGTCGCCGGCCATGGCCATCTCGGCCACGATGCCGACGCCCATGCCGAGCTTGACATAGGTCTTGATGACGTCCGAGTCGATCGCGTCGAGCACCACGTTGGGACTGAGGTGGCGCTGCGCGAAGGCCTGGTCGATGCGGGTGCGGCCGGTGAAGGTGGGGTGGTAGGTGATGAGCGGTTGCTGCGCCAGGTCTTCCAGGCTGATGCGGGGCTTGTCCAGCAGCGGGTGGCCGTAGGGCAGGACCAGCACGTGCTGCCAGTCGTAGCAGGGCAGGGTGATGAGCTCCTCGTACTGGCTCAGCGATTCGGTGGCGATGCCGATCTCGGCCACCTCGTCGAGCAGCATGCGCGCCACCTGGTCGGGCGAGCCCTGGTGCAGGGTGATGCCGACCTTGGGGTAGGCGATGCGCAGCTTGGCGACCGGCCCCGGCAGCACGTAGCGCGCCTGGGTGTGGGTGGTGGCGATGCTCAGGTTGCCGCTGTCCTGCGCCGAGAACTGCTCGCCGATGCGCTTGAGGTTGTTGACCTCGCGCAGGATGATGTCGATCGAGCGCAGCACGTGGGTGCCGGGTTCGGTGATGCGCTTGATGCGCTTGCCGTGGCGCGAGAAGATCTCGACGCCGAGTTCGTCCTCGAGCTCGATGATGGCCTTGGAGACGCCCGGCTGCGAGGTGTGCAGGGCCTTGGCGGCCTCGGTCAGATTCAGGTTGCGGCGCACCGCCTCCTGCACGAAGCGGAACTGGTGCAGGTTCATGCGCGCGCCTCCGGCGCGGCCACCAAGGCGTCAGGCGGCGACTCGAGCGCGAGCTCGGCCAGCAACGCGGTCAGGCGGGCCTGCTCGCCGGCGGTGGTCAGCAGCCGGAAGGCGACGCCGGGATGGCGCTCGCGCAGCTGCTGCATCAGCACCGGCAGGTCCTCGCGCGCGTGCTTGCCCATGCCGAAGAACAGCGGCAGCACCCGCACCTCGGTCGCACCCCGGTCGACCGCCTGCGCGGCGGCGGCGGGCAGGTCGGGGCTGCAGAGTTCGAGGTAGGCACAGTCGACGAGCACGCCTGGCGCGCGCTCGCGCACGGCCCGGGCGACCGCCTCGACCGGGGCGCGCCAGAGCGGGTCGCGCGAGCCGTGGGCGAAGACGATGATGGCAAGCATGGCGGGAATCCTGTGATATGGGGGGGCGTGGGGGAGGTCAGTGCCGCAGCA
>JBEEPT010000017.1:0-2502 GCA_041190985.1 Pseudomonadota bacterium | reverse complement strand
AAGCTGCTGACCCAGGCCCTGCGCGCCGAAGGCATGGAAAAGCTGCCCGACGACGACCCGGCCTACCAGCCGATCTGGGACAAGCTGCTGCGCTTCACAGGCAACAAGAGCCGCGCCGAACTGCTGACCGACATCGGCCTGGGCAAGCGCATCGCCAGCATCGTGGCCAAGCGGCTGATGACCCTGTTGTCGGAAAGCGGCGAGCGGCCGGACGCCCTGCTGATGACGCGCGAGCGCTACACCGCGCACGAGACCGTGTCCCAGGGCGCCGTCACCCTGGACGGCAGCGAGAACGCCTCGGTCAAGTACGCGAGCTGCTGCCGCCCGGTGCCCGGCGAAGCCATCGTCGGCTACCTGGGTCGCGGCGAAGGCCTGGTGGTGCACGCCGACGGCTGCGCGGTAGCGCGCAAGCTGCAGAACAAGGACAGCGAGCGCTTCATCACCGTGGAATGGGCCGACGAGCCGATCCGTCCGTTCGAGACCGGCGTGGTCATCACCGTGGCCAACGGCAAGGGCGTGCTGGCCCGCGTGGCGGCCGCGCTGGCCTCGGCCGAGGCCGACATCGTGCATGTGGACATGAACGACGAATCCAACCAGGACGCCGCCGACCTGCGCTTCGTGATTGCCGTGCGCGACCGCATCCACCTCGACCAGGTGCTGCGCAACCTGCGCCGCACGCCCTCGGTGCTGCGCGCCTCGCGCGCCCTGCCCACGGGCTGACCGGGGCTCGGTCCCGGCCTCAGTTCGGCGCCGGGTAAGCGACCTCGACCACCTCGATCTCCTGCACGCCGGACGGCGTGACCAGTTTGAGCTGGTCGCCCACCCGCGCCTTGAGCAGGGTGCGTGCGATCGGCGAGATCCAGCTGACCTCGCCGCGCGCGCTGTCGGCCTCGTCTATGCCCAGGATGGTCACGCTGCGCTCGGCGCCCGCCTGGTCGGCATAGGTCACGCGCGCGCCGAAGAAGATCTGCTCGTTGCCATGGTGCAGGCTGGGGTCCGTGACCTCGGCGATCTCCAGCCGCTTGGTCAGGAAGCGGATGCGCCGGTCGATCTCGCGCAGGCGCTTCTTGCCGTACAGGTAGTCGCCGTTCTCCGAACGGTCGCCGTTGCTCGCCGCCCAGTGCACCACGTCGACCACCTTGGGCCGCTCGTTGTCGATCAGGTCCAGCAATTCGGCACGCAGGCGTGCGTAGCCCTGGGGCGTGATGTAGTTCTTGCCCCCCGCCGGCAGGGCCGGCAGCGCGACGCCCTCGTCGTCGTCCGAATCGGTTTCCTTGGTGAATGCCTTGCTCATGGCGCCTTCTCGCAACTCAAGCATGGTACGCCAACGAAAAAGCCCTAGAACATTGCTGTTCTAGGGCTATCCGTTTGGCGCGGCTGGCAGGATTCGAACCCACGACCCCTTGGTTCGTAGCCAAGTACTCTATCCAACTGAGCTACAGCCGCTGAGCTTTGAATTATAGCACGGAAAAATCCGTACTTGGTAGGGCGTGTTGGACTTGAACCAACGACCAAAGGATTATGAGTCCTCTGCTCTAACCAACTGAGCTAACGCCCCGCGTGCCGGCACCCGTGACGAGGCCGGCGCGAGTCCCGTATTGTAGGGGCCTATTTGTTGTGGCTCAGCGCGTTGCTGAGCAGGCGCGAGGTGATGTCGACGATCTGGATCATGCGGTCGTAGGGCATGCGCGTGGGGCCGATCACGCCCAGCGTGCCGACCACCTGGCCGTCGACCTCGTAGGGCGCGCTCACCACCGACAGCTCCTCGATCGGAACGACCTGGCTTTCGCCGCCGATGTAGATGCGCACCCCGTCGGCCTGCGCCGAGACGTCGAGCAGGCGCATCAGCTGGGCCTTCTGCTCGAACAGGTCGAAGGCACGGCGCAGCTGGCTCATGTCGCTCGAGAAGTCGCTCACGGCCAGCAGGTTGCGCTCGCCCGAGATCACCACCTCGTCCTGGGCCTGGGTCAGGGCTTCGGAGCTGGCCTGCACGGCCGCCTGCATCAGCGTGGCGATCTCGCCGCGCAGGGTCTCGACCTCCTGCTGCAGCTTGCCGCGCACCTGCTCGATCGCCATGCCGGCGTAGTGCGCGTTGAGGTAGTTGGCCGCCTCGACCAGCTGCGACTGGGTGTAGTCGGCCTCGGTGAACAGCACGCGGTTCTGCACGTCGCCTTCGGGCGAGACGATGATCACCAGCAGGCGGCGCTCGGACAGGCGCAGGAATTCGATGTGTCGGAACACCGAGCTGCGGCGCGGCGCCATGACCACGCCAACGAACTGCGAGAGGCTGGACAGCAGGCTGGCCGCGTTGGCGATGACCTTCTGCGGCTGGTCCGGCGCCAGGCTGGGCGCGGTGAGCTGCTCGCGCTGAGCGGTCAGCATGGTGTCGACGAACAGACGGTAGCCGCGCGCGGTCGGAATGCGGCCGGCCGAGGTGTGGGGGCTGGCGATCAGGCCCAGTGCCTCGAGGTCCGACATGACGTTGCGTATCGTCGCCGGCGA
>JBEEPT010000016.1:0-2666 GCA_041190985.1 Pseudomonadota bacterium | reverse complement strand
CTGCTTCAGCGTGGTGATCAGTTCGGCGTCTTCGGCCATGCCGAAGCGGTGGGCCAGCTTGCTTGAAAGCGTGGCGAGTGCGGTGGTCATGCGTCTCTCCTGTGGATCGTTGAATGGGTGGGCGCCGACCGGAACCTCCCCGCATGGATGCGGAGCAACCAGCGGCCGGAAACTCAGCCCAGCGGCAAGGCGATGGGCCAGCGGGCGTAGATCGCGCCGAAGATCACGCCGACGACGGTGGTGGCGCTCAGCAGCAGCAGCACAAAGCCGATGCGGGCGCCGTTGACGTCGCGCTTCTTCTGGGCGCTCGGCACGGGCTCGGCGCGCTTGCCGCCCTCTGGTGCGCAGGCATCCAGCCCGTGCCAGTCGGTGGGCACGGTGTCGGGGAACGCCGGCCACTGCCGCGTGGCGTGCCGGCCCTGCTGATCGCAGCCGGCCGGCAGCAGCGTGGCGCGGCGCAGATGCACGATGCGGCCGGTGCTGTGCTGGCGCGCCGCCTCAAGATCTGCCGCGCTGATCTGGCCGGCATCGATCGCCGGGCGGTTCAGGTTGATGGTGGGCATGTAGTCCTCCGAAAGAACGACGGTCATGACAGGGCGCCGATCACTGCGCGGATGGCCGCGCCGACGACGAAGAAGGCGAGCAGCCAGCGCCACACTCGGGCTCGGTTGCGGCGCTGGTAGGGCCCTTGCACCGCGAAGCCGGCGCGCAGGCGTTGCCATTCGGTGCTGGTCATGCCTGCCACCCGTTCGACTTGAGAACAGCGCGGGCCTTTGACAGCGCGGCAGCGGTCGTCGTCGCCGGCTTCTTGCCCATGCAGTTGGTGCTGATGTCAGGCGCGTAGCGCAGGATGCTTTCGGCGTCGTTCAGTGCGGCCAGCGCTTCGACCAGCGAAGACCACAGCACGCGCTCGGTGAGCGTGGCATCGCGGTCGTCGGCGCCGTCTTCGCGGATCAGGTGCAGCGCCGACTGATCCTCGAGCGCCACCGTCACCAGCTCAAACCCGAGCGTGCCCTGGTAGTCGGGGCTGGTCATCACAGACCCCCGCGCAGCTGCATGCACTGCCGGCCCCACTCAGCGCACAGGCTCACATCGAAGTTGGCCGCGTCCAGAACGTGGCCGGCGATCAGCACAACGGTGACCTCGCACACGTCGCTGCCGCAGCGGTCGGCGGTCACTTCGTACCGCAGCCACACCGGCAGCGTGTCCAGCACGTTCGCGCACTCGCCAGCGTTCAGGCCGTGCCACTCACGCGGGGCCTTGAGGGCGGCGGCCTCCACAGCCATCGCGCTGTAGTGGGCGACGGCGGCCAGGTTGCCAATCGGCTGGCGGGTGCGGAGGGCTTCGAGAAGTTGCGACACGGTGGGCTCCTGGGCGGGGTTAGGCGGCGCGGGCGGTGTCGAAGCCCACCCACTTGCCTTGCTCGTTAAGGCCACGGCTTGCCAGTTCATCGGCGGCCAACTTGTTCATGTCAACGCGGCCTTGAGCCACGGCGGCCAGCAGTGCGGCCGGGATGGTTTGCAGGTACTCGGCGATCTGTTGGGCGTCGGCGTTGGCGACTGCTTCGCGTTGGGCTTCGTTCATCTCTGCGCTCCTGGGTGTTGGCTGAACCGATGACGTAGTATCACGCTCGTGATTGAGCGTGTCAACACGTTTGTGTTCGCATCAGCCAATCACGGAAGTGTTTGCAAGACAAACACGAACGTGATAGCCTGACGGCATGGACGAACTTGAAAAAGCGATCACCCTTGCCGGCGGCGTCGGGCTTCTCGCCGAACTGATCGGCTCCCGCCAATCCGTCGTCAGCAACTGGCGCGCGCGGGGAAACGTCTCGGCCGAAGGCTGCGCTGACATGGAGCGCGCACTCAAGGGCGCCGTGACCTGCGAAGCGTTGCGGCCCGACCTGCGCTGGCTGCGCATGGCCGATGCGGCGTGGCCCTGGCATCCGCAAGGCCGCCCGGTTCTGGACGTGGCAGAGCCCGCGAAGGTGGCGGCATGAAGCGCACTGCTGCCATGGCTTGCGTTGATTGCGGCGGGGCGAAGTGGCCTCGCGCTCACTTCATGCGCCAGCGTTGCGGGCCTTGCGGCAAGAACTTTGAACGGCACATGCAGGCCGCACAGCGGGCCGTGCATCAGGCGGTTCGCCGCGGCGAATTGGCTCCCGCTGTCGAGCATGTTTGCGTCGACTGCGGAGGCAAGGCCAGTGATTGGGACCATCGCGACTACTCCAAGCCGATGGACGTGCAGCCGGTTTGCCGGCGCTGCAACTTCGCCAGAGGGCCGGCGTTGTATGAGCGCGTTGCGCCAGAAGCCAAGCCAGCGCAGGAAGCCGCCTGATGCTCCTCGCCACCACCCAGGCCCTGCACGCCGCCCAGCAGCGCCTGCACGGCATGTCCGGCCTGTACCGCGCCGAAGCTGCGCTGCGCGCCGAGCCGGCCTGCTACTCGCTGGCGGAGCACTTCAGCACGGCGCGGCATCTGCAGATCGCGCTGATCGAGGAATGGCGCCTGCAGCAGTTCCTGCCGACCGAGGCGCCGAACGATCCGCCGTCGCTGCCAGGGGCCGCGTGAATGGCCGACACCACGCTCTACGGCTTGGACGACTTCCGCGCGCAGCTTGAGGCGGCCGGCTGGCGGATCAGCCGCAACCACCTTGGCGCCGGGCAG
>JBEEPT010000015.1:0-3491 GCA_041190985.1 Pseudomonadota bacterium | reverse complement strand
GAAGTCGGCGATCACGCCGTCCTTCATCGGGCGGATGGCCTCGATGTTGCCGGGCACCTTGCCCAGCATGGCCTTGGCTTCGCGGCCGACGGCCTGGATGGTCTTCTTGCCGCTCGGGCCGCCTTCGTGGCGGATCGAGACCACCGAGGGCTCGTCGAGCACGATGCCCTTGTTGCGCATGTAGATCAGCGTGTTGGCGGTGCCGAGGTCGATGGCCAGGTCGGAGGAAAAATGCCGACGGAAAACTTCAAACATGTCCGAATGTCCTATATGGCCTGCCGTCAGCGATCGGCGCGGCAGCGCCTGGTATGGGGGTGGTAGCGGGTTGGTGGGGCGGGCCGGTCTTCTCGTGGAGGCGCGCAAAGGCACGCGTATGCAGAAGCAGCCGCCAAACGCGGGATAATACCGCATGGCCTTGTCTAAAGCCTTTTGGCACCAAGGTTTTTTGTAACCAAGTGCCGGCCTTTCCGGCTGGCGCTGCCCTTCCCATTGGACCCTTCATGTCCCTGACCCTGCAAGATATCGGGCGCATCGCCCATCTCGCGCGGCTCGAGCTCGACGAGGCACACGCCCAGCGCATGCTGACCCGGCTCAACGGCTTCTTCGACATCGTCGAGCAGATGAAGGCGGTCGACACCGCCGGCGTCGAGCCGCTCGCGCACCCGACCGCCGTGATCGGTCAGGTCGCGCTGCGCCTGCGCGACGACGTGGTGAGCGAGCCCAACCAGCGCGAAGCCAACCAGAAGAGCGCCCCGGCCGTCGAGAACGGCCTGTTCCTCGTGCCCAAGGTGATCGAATGAGCGAATTGCATCAACTGGACGTGAGCGCGCTGTCGCAGAAGCTGGCCGCGCGCGAGGTCTCGAGCGTGGAAGTCACGCAGGCCCTGCTGGCGCGCGCCCGCGCGCACGCCGACCTCGGCGCCTACCTGGCGCTCGACGAGGAGGCCAGCCTGGCGCAGGCGCGTGCCGCTGATGAGCGACTGGCTGCGGGCGAACGCACGCCGCTGCTGGGCGTGCCGGTCGCGCACAAGGACATCTTCGTCACCAAGGATTTCCCGACCACCGCCGGCTCGAAGATGCTGGCCGGCTACCGCAGCCCCTTCGACGCGACCGTGGTGGCCAAGCTGGCAGCCGCCGGCACCGTCACGCTCGGCAAGCTCAACTGCGACGAGTTCGCGATGGGCTCGGGCAACGACAACTCGGCCTACGGTCCCGCGCACAACCCCTGGGACAAGGCGCGCGTGCCGGGCGGCTCCTCGGGCGGCTCCTCGGCCGCGGTGGCCGCGCGCCTGGCGCCGGCTGCCACCGGCACCGACACCGGTGGCTCGATCCGCCAGCCGGCCAGCTTCAGCGGCATCACCGGCATCAAGCCGACCTATGGCCGCTGCTCGCGCTATGGCATGGTCGCCTACGCCTCCAGCCTGGACCAGGCCGGCCCGATGGCGCGCAGCGCGCTCGACTGCGCGCTGCTGCTGTCGGCCATGGCCGGCCCCGACCTCGATCGCGACTCGACCAGCCTGGACCGCCCGGCCGAGGACTACGCCGCGGCGCTGGCACGCCCGCTGGGCGCCGACGCCACGGCGGCGCAGCCCTTGAAGGGCCTGCGCATCGGCCTGCCCCAGGAGTTCTTCGGCGCCGGCTGCTCGGCCGACGTGCTCGCCGCCGTGCGCGCCGCGCTGGCCGAGTACGAGAAGCTCGGCGCGACCCTGGTCGAGATCAGCCTGCCGCGCACCGAACTGTCCATTCCGGCCTACTACATCATCGCGCCGGCCGAGGCCAGCTCCAACCTGAGCCGCTTCGACGGCGTCAAGTTCGGGCACCGCGCCGACCAGTACGCCGACCTGCTCGACATGTACAAGAAGTCGCGCAGCGAGGGCTTCGGCGAGGAGGTGCAGCGCCGCATCCTGACCGGCGCCTATGTGCTGAGCCACGGCTACTACGACGCCTACTACCTCAAGGCGCAGCAGATCCGGCGCCTGATCGCGCAGGACTTCCAGTCCGCCTTCGGCCAGTGCGACCTGATCGCCGGCCCGGTCGCGCCGACCGTGGCGTGGAAGATAGGCGAGAAGTCGGACGATCCGGTCGCCGCCTACCTGGCCGACATCTACACGCTGCCGGCCTCGCTCTCGGGCCTGCCGGGCATGAGCGTGCCGGCCGGCTTCGGCGCCGACGGCATGCCGGTCGGTTTGCAGCTGATCGGCAACTATTTCGACGAGGCGCGCCTGCTCGGCGCAGCCCATCACTTCCAGTGCGCCACTGACTGGCACACCCGCGCGCCCAAGGAATATGCATGAGCCCCCACGCTCGAAACTTTGTTTTTTCGCTGCCCCCCGGGGGGGCGCAGGCCTCCCTTGGGGCGGCCCGACGGGAGTCCTGATATGAGCAAGAAGCAAACCTCCCTGCTGGTGCAGGGCTACGAGGTCGTGATCGGCTTCGAGACCCACGCCCAGCTCTCGACGAACAGCAAGATCTTCAGCCGCGCCAGCGTCGCCTTCGGCGCCGAGCCCAACACCCAGGCCTGCGCGGTCGACATGGCGCTGCCCGGCACGCTGCCGGTCATGAACCGGGGCGCGGTCGAGCGCGCGATCAAGTTCGGCCTGGCCGTGGGCTCGCATATTGCCGAGCGCAGCATCTTTGCGCGCAAGAACTACTTCTATCCCGACCTGCCCAAGGGCTACCAGATCAGCCAGTTCGAGATCCCGGTGGTGCAGGGCGGCGAGGTGTCGTTCTACCTTGGCCCTTCGACAGGCTCAGGGCAATCGGAAAAACGGACCGTACGCCTGGTGCGCGCCCACCTCGAAGAAGACGCCGGCAAGTCGCTGCACGAAGACTTCATTGGCCAGTCGGGCATTGACCTGAACCGTGCCGGCACGCCGCTGCTCGAAATCGTGACCGAGCCCGACATCCGCTCCAGCGAAGAAGCCGTGGCCTACGCCAAGGAGCTGCACAAGATCGTCACCTGGATCGGCATCTGCGACGGCAACATGCAGGAAGGGTCGTTCCGCTGCGACGCCAACGTCTCGGTGCGCAAGCCCGGCCAGCCGCTGGGTACGCGCCGCGAGATCAAGAACCTGAACAGCTTCAAGTTCATGCAGCAGGCCATCGACTTTGAAGTGCGCTGGCAGATCGAAGAAATTGAAGACGGCCGCGCCATCCAGCAGGCCACCGTGCTGTTCGACCCCGACACCGGCGAAACCCGCGCCATGCGCACCAAGGAAGACTCGGCCGACTACCGCTACTTCCCTGACCCCGACCTGCCGCCGCTGGTGATTGGCCGCGACTGGGTCGAGCGCGTCAAGGGCGAAATGACCGAGCTGCCGCGCGTGATGGCCGAGCGCTTCGTCAAGGACTACGCCCTGCCCGAATACGATGCCACCACGCTCACCCAGAGCAAGGCCATGGCCGCCTACTTTGAAGCCGCAGCCAAGGCCTGCGGCCAGCCCAAGCTGGCCAGCAACTGGATCATGGGCGAAGTCTCGCGCCGCCTGAACG
>JBEEPT010000014.1:0-9062 GCA_041190985.1 Pseudomonadota bacterium | reverse complement strand
GCGCCGGCCGTGGTCGACATGCGCATCGTCTCCATGCCTGACCGCGAGACCACGTCGCGCATCGAGCGCGACACCGTCACCGAGCGCATCACGCGGTCGGTGCAGATCGAAAAGGACGCGTCGTGACATTGACACCCGGGCAGCTCGCCGTACTCGCCGCGCAGGCAGCCGCAGCGACCAACATCCGCGACGCGCTGCAGGCGCTGATCGACGCAGATGCGCCGCCCCCGCCGACCGACTCGCCGGACGCGAACACGCAGGCAATGGCGGCCGCCTTCGCCCACATGACCGCGGCGTTGTCGCGCCCGCAAACGCCGTCTCAGATCACGGTCAACGTGCCGCAGACTCAGGTCACCACCGGCGACACGCACGTCCACATGGTCGAAGGCATGGTGCAAACCACCGTCGAGGCCAACATGCCCGCGGCACCGGATGTGCACGTGCGCGGAGGCGACGTGACGCTGCAGATCAACGCCGCGGGCTTCTACCGCGCGCGGGGCCTTAACTAGGACTGGGCCATTGGGCCGCTCAACAGTCACGCCAGCCCGTCGCGTCTTCGGCCGCCAGTGGCTGGCCGATCTGACGCTGTTTGCAGCAAGCTCCGGAATCTATCCTTGGACTGCTGGGCACGCATTCGCTGCTGGAGACGTGCCTGAGGGCGGCACTCTCGGCGGGCTGCAACTCGACGTCAAGTCGCGCTGGCCCGATGGCTCGGCCAAGATCGCGTTGGTCTCTGGGGTTGCGACGCTGGCCTCTACGTCGGCGACCGTGCCCATCGACATTGGCACCGCGGCCACCGGCAGCACGATCACCACGGCGGACCTGAAGGCAACCGGCATCGCGGCCGTGTTCGGCACCGATGTCTATGGCAACGCCACATGGGCCAGCGACAGCGCCGATTGGGATGCCCCGTTCATCACCTGGGCCACGGGTCCGGTCATGTCGTCGTGGATCTACCGCAAGGCCATCGGCAGTGACGCGCACCTTACGGCGTGGATGGAGGTGCGGATGTGGTCTACGGGCGCGGTCGAGGTGCTGCCGTGGATCGAGAACGGATACCTCGGAGTCTCCAGCCCGACCGAGAAACCGGGCAACTACAGCTTCAGCCTGGGCGGCACGACGCGCTTCATCAGCACCAGCCTGCCGGTGCACCACCACACCCGCGCGCCGCTCATCAGCGGCGGCACGCTGTCCTACTGGCTGGGCACCGACAAGACCACGACGCCGAAGCACTCGCGCGGCTACCTGTATGCCACCGGACTGGTGCAGACGTACATGAGTACGGTTGAGCGCGACTTCGGCAGCATCAGCGGTGGCGGGAAGGGTGTCAGCGCGCAGTTCACGCCATACGAGGCGTTCGGCTCCACCGTCACGATCCACAGCACGGTGATGGGTCAGGGCGGCGGCCACCCGAGCATCGGCGTTCAGCCCGCGTGGGAAGCCATCGCGCTGGTGTCGTCCGACGCGCTGGGTGTCACGCAGTGCTGGCGCGAGTCCTTCCGCATGGGCCAGTGGCAGATCCACTACCGCGACGAGGCGACGAACCGGCCCATCCGCTTCAGCCAACGCAGCGACTATCAGCTTCGCGTGGGCGAGGCCGACACGCTGGTGAACGTGTATGACCGGCAGGATGCCGGCTTGACGCAGACGCCTGCCATCGTCGGCACCAACAACGCCGGCACGACCGGCAAGTTCCAGCGCTCTCACCAGCCGGCCGCGCCCCTGATGGCGTACCTCACATCGGGCCGTTTCTGGTTCATGGAGGAATGCCAGCACATCGCGGCGGTGAACTACCTCGCCACGGCGGAGCAGCGCGTCAGCGGGATGATGCACTGCGAGCCGAGCATCGTGCCGTCTCTCCAGCAGATGCGCGGCGCCGCGTGGTGTATGCGCAATCTGGTGATTGCCGCGTGCGTGACGCCTGACGGCGACTCGCTGAAGGCCGATCTCGACGCCTCGGTCGATCACAACATCGACTACTACCACGGCAAGTATGTGGAGCCCTACGGTTCCAGCGGCATGAACCCGCTGGGCCTGATCGAGTGCATCGGCCAAGGCACGAACGGCGGCAATCAGGCGTGGCAATACGACTTCTGGACGGGCGCATGGGGCCGCGCCATCGCCATGCGCGTGGGCACGTCGATCCAGCGGCGCGAGAAGGCGCGCGCCTTCTTCGACTGGATCAGCAAGAGCATCGTCGGGCGTCTCGGAGGGACGGGATCAACGGAGTTCTTCTATCGCTTCGCTGTGTGCGCGACGAATGAGTATCTGCCGCTCCTGGCGAGCCGACTCTGGGCGAACAGCAATGCCGGCTCTTGGGCTGCCACCAGCGGCGGTGTGACTGTCGATCACGACGATGGAACGTACCCTGACTACGCTGGTGGGACAGGCCCGTGGTTCGCAAGTTGGGGCGCGTTCTACGACAAGTGGATCGTGACGGACAACGGCTACAGCGGCGGCAAGGTGGACGGCGCCGACCTGTTCGGCGGCGACATCACCGACACCACCGGCTGGTGGGCCATCCTGGGAGAGACGATTGCAGCGTGCGCGTCGCTCAATGCGCCCGGTGCGAGCGCGGCGCTGGCAAGGCTGCGCGCGAACACCAATTGGAGCACCTACGTTCTGACCGGCACCGCAGGTGCCTACGCCGATCAGTACCCGACCAACGCGGCCGACGTGACCACGCTTGCGCTGGAGAGCTACAGCGGCATCCTGCCGGCTGTTGGCGAGCGGTCGAACATCAGTTTGAACGACGCGACCAGCGTGGACTACGACGCGACCTCTGGCGTCACGCTGGCTAATCGCTGGTGGAACGGCTACGGCGGTGCGAACAGCTTCGCTTCGATGGTGTCGAGCTACAGCGGGACCACCCACGCGCCAGAGTACGGCGCAGCCGGCGCGGCCATCGTGCACGGTGGCGGCCACGGCGGAAACATCGGCGCTTTCGGCTACGTCTTCGACTTCGCGTCGCGCAAGTGGCGGTGCGTGGGCGCGCCGGGCAACGTGCCAACCACCAGCGCGTGGAGCGGGTGGAGCGACGCGCGCAACATTCTGAGCTACGTAGCGGCCAACGATCTGCGCGATTTGGCGTGGCTGGACTACGACCACAACGGCAGCTACATCAAGTTCAGCGACCACGAGTACAACCAGAACGGATACGTGCCGCCATATGCGGGCGGCGGCCCTCTGGGCTCCCTGCTGCTGCCAGAGGCGCACTACCACCAAGACGCGAGCAGCGTCGATCCACGCCCTGGCAGCAGTGGAGACAACGCGCTGTGGGCGCCGCACGTCATGGATCTGGCGACGGGCGTCATGAGCCGCGCCACCGCGGCGCCGCTGGGCGGCTGGCCGGGCTTTGCCACGACGCAGAGCTTCCGCGACACCAAGCGTGACCGCATCTGGTACTTCGTGCAGTCGTTCTCGCAGGCGTTCTATCACCCGCTTGGCACTCTGCCGCTGACATTCACGGCCCACACGCTCAAGACGCAGGCCAACGCGACGACGGCGCTGCCGGTCACGCAGTGCGCCGTGTGCTACTGCGCCGAGGCCGATGCGGTCATCATCCTGTCGCCCGGCAATCAGTCCACCGCCAGCGCCAATCTGGCGATGGGCCTGACCGTTTTGACGATGGGCACGGGCGTGCCGGTGCACCGCACCGACGCCGACCTGCCGACGAACAACCCCATGCTGCACGGCGGCTGGAACGTTGGCGTTGCATGGCATCCCGCGTTGCAGAAGTTCTACATCTACGAGGGCTGGGGCGACACCTTTTGCACGACGCTCACTCCGTCGTCGCTCAACTTCGCCACGTGCACCTGGACCTGGGGCAAAGAAGACTTCGGCGGCGCCTCTCCGATCAACAAGGCCCCGTTGCCGCAGAACTACGGCAACGCCGGCACTGAGGCTCCTTACGGCAAGTGGATCTACGTGCCCGCGTATGAGAGCTTTGCATGGCACGACGGGCCCACCACCACCGGCGTGTGCGCAGACGGCATGACGCGGGACGGGGTTGTGCAACTGTGGCGCGCCCCGGGCGAGCCGATCTGAGGACGCAATGGCACACGTCGCAACAACCTACCAAAGCAACGGCGGCGGCTGGCCGCTGACCATCTCGCTGAATTTCGGAAGCAACGCCGATCGCTGGGCTGTTGCCACGGTCACCTGCACCGGCGCTGGCGTGTGCACCAGCCTGACCGTCAACGGCGTGTCGATGACCGAGCGAGCCAGCGGCGCCGGCCTGGGCGGTGGCACGCGCAAGGTCTATGAGGGCAGCGTGGCCGGCACCGGCTCACTCACCGTGACGGCCACCGGCTCGGGCAGCGGCATCGCGTGGATGACCGTCTCCAGTTACGACGGCATCAGCGGCTACCGCACCTCCAGTGCCGCCACCACGACCGCCACGTCCAGCGTCGGCAACATCACCGTAACGAGTCAGTCCGGCGACATCTGTTGGGCGGGCGGCGACGACAACACATCCAGCTCGGTCTACGCAGCATCAGCCGGCACCACCGCGCGCAATGGCAGCGGTGGAACGGGCCAGTTTGCGATGGAAAAGACCGCCAGCGGGACATCTACGCAAATCGACTGGACGGTCAGCCCCAGTACCGGATGGGGCGCTGGCGCATTGGCGCTGATCCCAACCGGCGGCGGCGGTGGCGGTTCCACCGTGCCCATCAAGTTGCAACTCATGACAGGAGTCTGACATGCTGCTCGACATCATCAAAAAGGGGTCCGCCGATCGCTCGGTGCTGCTGCGCATCATCGACAGCACGGACGGCACGCCGGAAACCGGAGTGGCCTACAACACCAGCGGTATCGATCTCTGGTATCGACGTGAGGGCGCGGCGAAGACCTCGATCACCGAAGCCTCGCTGGCGGCCCTGACCACCGCGCATACCGACGGAGGCTTCCTCGCGGTGTCAGACGGCTACTACCGGCTTGACTCGCCCGATGCCGCCTTTGCCACGGGCGCCAACTACGTGGACTTCGGCGGCACAGTCACCGGGATGATCGTGATCGGCGGGCGAGTGCGCCTCGTCGACTTTGACCTAGAGGATTCGGTGCGGGCCGGTCTTACCGCGCTGCCGAACGCCGCAGCGGCAGCCAACGGCGGTCTACCGACGGTCGACGCCAACAACAGCGTCAAAGTGCAGGCGCGACTGAAGTCCGGGCAAGCGTTCAACTACCTGCACTTCGCCATGACCGACACGACCGGGGCGCCGCTAACGGGCCTCACGTGCACCGTGCAGCGCGTGATCGATAACGGCTCGTTCGCTTCCGGCACGCTCGCGTCGATCACGGAGATCGGCAACGGCCTGTACCGCCTGAACGCAGGCACCGGCGATCACACCGGCAACAACGTCACGTACTACGTCACCGCCAGCGGAGCCGCCCCGACGCTGCTCACGTTGACCTTGGAGCCCTGACATCTTGACCTACGAGTTCCGGCGTTCGGTCGGTTCTGCCGTCATCTGGCGGACCACCGAGGCCGAGCCTGACCCGATCGTCGGTGCGCCTCGTCCGGCGTGGACCGTGCGCACGGGCGGGCGTGGGCGGGCGCGGGTGTCGGTGCCGCCATCTACGGCAGACGCCACGGCCACGCTCCCGATCTTCGTCCACCACTACCGCCAGCAAGGGATCATGTGATGGCGATCATCCTGAAGCAGTCCACGGCCAGTCAGGAGATCCTGCTCGGCCCGTTCCTTGACGACACCGACGGCAAGACGGCCGAAACCGGCCTCACCATTGCGAACACGGACATCAAGATCTGGAAGGCGGGCGGAACGAGCGAAGCCAGCAAGAACAGCGGCGGCGCCACGCACATCGCGTCCGGCCGCTACTACGCTGTGCTGGACGCCACCGACACCGACACGCTGGGCTCGATGGAGATCAACGTGCACGTCAGCGGCGCCCTGCCGGTGCGGCGCGAGTGCATCGTTCTGGCAGCGAACGTCTATGACGCGCTGATCGCCGGCACCGATCTGCTGCAGGTCGACGTCTCGCAGTTCGGCAACGTCGCCGGCACGTTCTCCGGCGGCCGACCAGAGGTCAACACCACGCACGCCGCGGGCACCGCGTGGGGCTCCGGGGCCATCACCGCGGCCTCGATCGCGGCCGATGCGATCACGGCGGCGAAGATCGCGGACGGGGCGATCGACGCGGCCACGTTCGCTGCTGGAGCGATCACCGCGGCAGCCATCGCGTCGGACGCGATCACCGATGCCAAAGTGGCCAGCGACGTGACCATCGCCAGCGTGACTGGCGCAGTGGGCAGCGTCACGGGCAACGTCACGGGCTCGGTCGGCTCGATCGCAACCGGCGGCATCAGCGCTGCATCGTTCGCCGCGGGCGCGATCGACTCCGCGGCCATCGCAGCCAACGCCATCGGCGCGAGCGAGCTGGCCGCTGACGCGGTGGCAGAGATCGCTGATGCGGTCTGGGACGAGGCGCTGTCCGGCCACCTGTCCGCCGGCAGCACCGGCGAAGCCCTCAACGCCGCCGGCGCCGCAGGCGACCCGTGGACGACGGCACTGCCGGGCGCATACAGCGCGGGCCAGGCCGGGTACATCGTCGGCACGAACCTGAACGCCACCGTCAGCAGCCGCGCCAGCCAATCCAGCGTGGACACGATCGACGGCATCGTGGACTCGATCCTGCTCGACACCGCCGAGATAGGCGCGGCCGGTGCGGGGCTCACGGCCCTTGCCAGCGCGTCCAATCTGGCGACTCTCGCGGGATACGTCGACACCGAAGTCGCAGCGATCCTCGCGGCGGTGGATACGGAAGTCGCGGCGATCAAGGCGAAGACCGACAACCTCCCGGCGAGCCCGGCGGCGACGGGGGACATCCCGACCGCTGTGCAGAACGCGGACGCGCTGCTCAACCGCGACATGAGCGCCGTCAGCGACACCAACAGCCGCAGCCCGCTCAACGCCCTGCGTCACATCCGCAACAAGTGGAGCGTCAGCGGCACGACGCTGACCGTGACGAAGGAAGACGACACCACGTCGGCGTGGACTTCCACCCTGACCACGAACGCCAGCGCCGACCCGATCACGGGCAGCGATCCGGCGTAAGGCGGGCCCATGGCGGGCGGCTACCGCAGCCCGCTCGCCTTCTGGGTCGGAGGGGCGAGCGCACCATCGGCGCCGGCTACTCAGGCGGGCTTCCGCAGCCTCGTCGCGCCGTGGGTCGGTGGTGCGTCGGCGCCTGCGGCAGCGGCGACGCAGGCCGGCTACCGAGGCCTGCTCGCGCCGTGGGTCGGCGGCGCCTCGAGCCCGGCTGCTGCCGGCGCGCAAGCGGGCTATCGCGGCCTGCTGGCCTTCTGGGCCGGCGGCGCATACGCAGCTGCTGCAGCGCCACCAGAGCCTGAGCCGCCTGCGCCGCGCGCATCTCCGACAGGTGGCGGCGGCCCTCGCCGGCGGCGGCGATTCGACGAAGACGAAGACGAGGCCCTGCTGCTGATGCGCCTCGTCTGACGCGGTGCCACGTTTGCCTAGATGTGGCACAGGGTGTGCACATAGATTGCCGTCCAATCGTGACGCCAGCCACCCGCACACAGCACCTCGAGGCCCAGCAGCCCGCGCGCGTCGACGCCGTCCTGCTGGGCGCTCCCATCGAGCTGAAACCGGCCGCCGCGGGCGGCCTGCCGGCCAAGTTCAGCGGCACCGCCTACTCCGGCGGCTTCGTGCCCGACTACGGGATCGTGATCGACATGGCGTCGACCACGTACAAGCAGAAGATGCCGCTGCTCGACTCGCATGTGCGCAGCGAGATCATCGGCGTCATCGACCAGGCCGCCACGCAAGACGGCCGCATGGTCGTCGGCGGCCAGGTGTTCAGCGACATGGCCGGCACCCCGGCCGAGCGCATCGCCAAGCTCGCTCAGCGCGGCGTGCCCTTCGAGATGTCCGTGGGCCTGTACGCCTACACCCGCGAGTTCGTGCCCCAGGGCAAGCAGGCCACCGTGAACGGCCAGGTCTTCAACGGCCCCGTCAACGTGCTGCGCAACGGCCAGGTGCGCGAGGTCTCCATCGTCACCCTGGGCGCCGATCCGCGCACCGAGTCCACCTTCTTCGACCTCCCCTCAGGAGATGACCCCATGACCCAGCAGACCGTCGAGCAACTCTCCGCGCAGGTCGCCACGCTCACCGCGCAACTCGCCGCCGCCAAGGCCGAAGGTGCCGCCGAAGAGCGCGCCCGCATCCAGGCCGTCGAGTCGGCGCTGCTGCCCGGCCACGAGGCGCTGATCAACTCGCTGAAGTTCGACGGCAAGACCGACGGCGGTGGCGCCGCGCTGCTGGTGATGAAGGCCGAGCGCGACCTGCGCGCCCGCGCCGCCGGCAACCTGGCCCTGGACGCGCCCAAGCCCGCCGCGCCCGCCGCCGCGCCGGCCATCGAAGCCACCACGCCGGCCGACCCGATGGCCGACACCAGCAAGTCGCTCGAGGACCGCTGCAAGGCCAAGTGGGACGGTGACGCCGCAGTGCGCGCCGAGTTCGCCAGCCTTGCGGACTTCACCGCCTACACCCGCGCCTCCCAGGCCGGCAAGGTGCGCGTCCTCACCGGCCGCCTGGCCGCCTGACCCACCGCACCCACAGGAGCCACCATGACCACGCTCGCCGTCAACAAGCCGCGCACCTACGGTGTGGGCCGCACCAACTCCCTGCCGGTCATCGCGTCCGACATCATCTACGAAGGCGCCGCGGTCGGCATGGTGGTCAGCACCGGCCACGCCCGCCCGCTGGCCGCCGGCGACGAGTTCGTCGGCTTTGCCGAGCGCAAGGCCGACAACAGCGCCGGCGCCGCCGCGGCCATCAACGTCGAGCTCATCGACGCCGGCCAGGTGGTGCTCTCCGTCAGCGGCGCACTCGCCACCGACGTCGGTCAGCCGATCTACGCCACCGACGACGACACCTTCGTCTTCAGTCCGGTGGGCGGTGTGTTCGTCGGCTTCGTGAAGCGCTACGTCAGCTCCGGCGTGGTGGTGGTCGAGTTCGACGCGCTGGGCTTCAAGGACCCGTGGGCCCACAAGACGATGCGCGAAGAGCTGACCGGCACGA
>JBEEPT010000013.1:0-27273 GCA_041190985.1 Pseudomonadota bacterium | reverse complement strand
TTGGCGCGCGGCGAATGCTTGTGCAGCGCGCGCGCGACCAGCTCCTTGCCCGAGCCCGACTCGCCCGTGATCAGCACCGTGACGTTGCTCTGGCTGAGCCGGCCGATGGCGCGGAACACGTCCTGCATCGCGGGGGCCTGGCCGAGCATCTCGGGCGCCTCGACCAGGCCCTCCTCGGCCACCTGCTCGCGCTGGCTCTCGTCGACCGCGCGCCGGATCAGCTCGACCGCCTTGGGCAGGTCGAAGGGCTTGGGCAGGTACTCGAAGGCGCCGCCCTGGAAGGCGGAGACCGCGCTGTCGAGGTCCGAGAAGGCGGTCATGATGATGACCGGCAGCCCCGGCATGCGCTGCCTGAGCTTGTCGAGCAGGTCCAGGCCCGAACCGCCCGGCATGCGGATGTCGCTCACCAGCACCAGCGGCAGGTCGGCATCGCCCGCCGTGCCCAGCGCCTGCAGTACCTCGCGCGGGCCGGTGAAGCTGCGCGTGGGCAGGCCCTCCCTGAGCAGGGCTTTCTCGAGTACGAAGCGTATCGATTGGTCGTCGTCTACGATCCAGATGGGTTTCATGCGCGCATCCTGTGTCTTGTCCTGCTCCCCCTGCACGCGCACCGTTTCCTCCCGTGCGCCTGTTCCGGCTCCGGCTTCAAGGCAGGGGGATCAGCAGCTTGAAGTCGGTCCGGCCCGGCACGCTGTCGCACTCGATCACGCCGTGGTGCTGCTGCACGAAGGTCTGGGCCAGGGTCAGCCCCAGGCCGGAGCCGCCATCACGCCCCGACACCAGCGGGTAGAAGATGCGGTCCCTGATCTCTTCGGGCACGCCGGGCCCGTTGTCGATCACATGCAATTCCAGTGCCAGCTTGTAGCGCTGCTTGCCGAACGTGATCTGGCGCGCCACCCGGGTGCGCAGCACGATCTCGGCATCGCCCTGCTCGATGCGCTCGCGCAGCGCATGCGCGGCGTTGTGCGCGATGTTGAGCACCGCCTGGATCAGCTGCTCGCGGTCGCCGCGGAACTCGGGCAGCGAGGTGTCGTAGTCGCGCACCACCCTGAGTCCGCGCGGGAACTCGGCCGTGATGAGCGAGCGCACCCGCTCGCAGACCTCGTGGATGTTGACGTCGCCCACGACCTGGGCGCGGCGGTGCGGCGCCAGCAAACGGTCGACCAGCACCTGCAGCCGGTCGGCCTCGTGGATGATGACCTGGGTGTATTCGGTCAGCTCGCGCGAGTCCAGCTCCATCTGCAGCAGCTGCGCCGCGCCGCGGATGCCGCCCAGCGGGTTCTTGATCTCGTGCGCGAGGTTGCGGATCAGCTCCTTGTTGGCCCGGGCCTGCTCGGCCAGCTGCTCCTCGCGCACCTGGCGCGCCTGCATCTCGAGCGGCAGCATCTCGACCACGAACTCGCCCGGGTCGTCGGTCTGCGCCACCACCACGTGCACGTGCAGCGGCTCCTGGCTCAGGCGCCGCAGCCGGGTGTCGTAGCGGATCACCGCGTATTCGTTGCCGCCGGCGCCCGCCAGCGCGTTCTGCAGCAGCTCGGGCGCGACGAACCAGTCGCTCAGGATGACGCCAGCGATGCTGTGCCGCGACATGCCCAGCGCGTCCTCGAGCGCGGCATTCGCGAAGCGCACCGCCCCCTGGCGATCGACGACCGCGACCATGGTCGCGAGCATGTCCAGCGCCTGGTAGCGCCGGCCGCTGGCCTGCACGGCTTTGCGACGGAAGATCATCGGCCGCGGTCTGCGCCGTTGGCCCGGCCGAGCTCGCGCCGCAGGGCGGCGACGTCGCTCTCGGCGCGCACGAGCTGCTCCCTGAGCGCCGCCACGCGCTGCTGGTAGAGCGGCGGGTTGCGGTACTCCTCGGGCCGCTGCTCGGGCTCGCCGTTGCGGTACTCGGCGCGCAGTTCGGCCAGCCTGGCCTCGGCCTTGCGCAGCTCGGCCTCGAGGATGGCGCGGGCATCGGCGTCGCGCGCGCGCTGCTCGGCCGCGTCGACGCGCTCGGCCTCGCTGCGCGCGCCAGCGGCAGCCGCCTTCGGCGGCGCTGCCGGCCGGGGCGCGCCGGCCTGGGGCCGGAGGCCCTCGATCACCGTGAAGTTGCCGGTCTCGACCGGCTTGCAGCCTCGCGCCCTGGCGTCGCCCGGGTTGTTGGTGTATTCGTTGCCGCAGCGCCAGATCTTGTCCTGCGCCGGCGCGGGCAGCGCCGCGGTGGCCAGCAGGAGCGGCGCCACGATGCGGCCGGCTTTGCGGGTCAGTTCCAGAAACAGCATGTCCTTGTACGGGGCGGCTTCGCGCCGTCCCTCCTCCGTTTCGCGCAGTATCGCCCAAAAGACCGGATCTGGCCGGCGCGGCGCACCCAATGAAAAAGGGACGGCCTGGCCGTCCCTTTTGCGTCAGTCCAGCGGACCGATCACAGGCTGTAGTACATGTCGTACTCGACCGGCGACACTTCCACGCGGCTGCGGGTGACTTCGGTCATCTTGAGTTCGATGTAGGCGTCGATCCAGGAGTCGGTGAACACGCCGCCCTTGGTCAGGAAGGCGCGGTCCTTGTCCAGGGCTTCCAGGGCCTGGTCCAGGCTGGAGCAGACGGTCGGGACCAGCTTGTCCTCTTCCGGCGGCAGGTGGTACAGGTCCTTGGTGGCGGCTTCGCCCGGATGGATCTTGTTCTCGATGCCGTCCAGACCGGCCATCAGCAGGGCGGCGAAGCCCAGGTAGGGGTTCATCAGCGGATCCGGGAAGCGGGCTTCGACGCGGCGGGCCTTGTCGGAAGCGACGTTCGGGATGCGGATCGAGGCCGAGCGGTTCTTGGCCGAGTAGGCCAGCTTGACCGGAGCTTCGAAGTGCGGCACCAGGCGCTTGTACGAGTTGGTACCCGGGTTGGTGATCGCGTTCAGGGCGCGGGCGTGCTTGATGATGCCGCCGATGTAGTACAGGGCGGTGTCGCTCAGGCCGGCGTAGCCGTTGCCGGCGAACAGGTTCTTGCCGTCCTTCCAGATCGACTGGTGCACGTGCATGCCGGAACCGTTGTCGCCGTGGTAGGGCTTGGGCATGAAGGTCGCGGTCTTGCCGTAGGCGTTGGCGACGTTCTGGATCACGTACTTCTGCAGCAGGGTCCAGTCGGCACGCTCGACCAGGGTCGAGAACTTGGTGCCGATCTCGCACTGGCCGGCGCCGGCGACTTCGTGGTGGTGGACTTCGACCGGCACGCCGACGGCTTCCAGGACCTGGACCATCTCGTTGCGCATGTCGATGGTGGTGTCGACCGGAGCGACCGGGAAGTAGCCGCCCTTGACGCGCGGACGGTGGCCGCGGTTGCCGCCTTCGAGCTTGGCGCCGCTGTTCCAGGGAGCTTCGTACTCGTCGATCTGGTAGAAGCTGTGGCCGGGCTCGTTGCTCCAGCGCACTTCGTCGAAGATGAAGAACTCGGGTTCCGGACCGAAGTAGGCGGTGTCGCCCAGGCCGGACTGCTTCAGGTAGGTCTCGGCGCGCTTGGCGATCGAGCGCGGATCACGCTCGTAGGCCTTGCCGTCGGTCGGCTCGATCACGTCGCAGACCAGCACCAGGGTGGTCTCTTCGACGAAGGGGTCGATGAAGGCGCTGCTGGCGTCCGGAGCCATCAGCATGTCGGAGGCTTCGATGCCCTTCCAGCCGGCGATCGAGGAGCCGTCGAAGGCCTGGCCTTCTTCGAACTTGGCGTCGTCGAACTGGGAAATGGGCACGGTGATGTGCTGCCACTTGCCACGGGTATCGGTGAAGCGGAAGTCAACGAACTTGACGTCGTTGTCCTTCACCATTTGCATCACATCTGCGACGGTCTTGGCCATCAAAAAACTCCTGGTGGGATGAGTGGGTGAAATCGGGATGGTCTGTCAGCTGAAGCAACAACCGTGCCTGTCTTGGTCGGGCGGTGCAGCGGGCGGCAGGCGCCCTTTCAGCAGCACCCGGTATTGTGCCCGTTCGCGAGAGCCTGCCGCAGATTTTTTTGCAGAATCAGATGCCCGCGTCTGGAACCAAATTGGTGCAAAAATGCGCACCAATCTTGTGCAAATTATCAACGCACCATTTCAGGGCCCAGCGGAGCTCCCATGGCGCGCAAGCCGGCCACCAGGGCATCGAAGGCCGGATCGGCGGCGGCGGGCTCGCCCTTGACGCCGAGCTCGATGTGGCGCCCCCACTCGGGATGGTCGACGCTGGGCAGGCTGAAGACCCGGACCTGAGGGTGCGCGGCCTCGATTGCCTCCATCAGCGGCGTCAGCGCGGCCTCCATGGAGCCGAAGACGATCACCGAGCGCTCGCGCCGCTCCGTGCCGCCGGCCAGGTGGCCGTACTGCTTGTCCAGCACCCATTCGACCATGGGCCAGGCCATGACGGGAAAGCCCGGCACGAAGTGCACTGCGCCGCCAGCCGCGCCGGCGCAGCTGAAGCCGGGAATCTTGTTGTAGGGGTTGGGGATGATGGTCGCGCCGCGCGGGAACACCCCCATGTTGAGGCGGTGGACGTTGTCCGGCCGCTCCGGCTCCCAGGGCTGGCCCTGCTCGCGCGCGACCTCGCGCATGCGTTCCTCGATCAGCGCCTTGGCCTCGGGGTGCAGCTCGAGCTCGACGCCGAGCGCGGCCGCCGCGCACTGGCGCGTGTGGTCGTCGGGGGTGGCGCCGATGCCGCCGCAGCTGAAGACGACGTCGCCGCTGGCGAAGGCGTCGCGCAGCGCCGCCGTGATGCGCGGCCGGTCGTCGCCGACGAAGCGCACCCAGGACAGGCTCAGGCCGCGCGCGGCCAGCAGCTCGATCACCTTGGGCATGTGCTTGTCGGCGCGCTTGCCCGAGAGGATTTCGTCGCCGACGACGATGAGGCCGAATGCGGGGCTGGAGCGATCAGGGTTCATGGCGTGAAGAGTCGGAAGCGGGAAACTGCGGCGAGGCCGCGACATGAGCCCCGGCGCGGATTGGCCGGGACGGGGCCGCGCCGCCGTCGCCCGCGGCGCGGCGGTGCGCCGCCAGCGCCGCGAGCAGGAAATGCGCGAACCAGAGCGAGGAGAAGGCGAACACCAGGGCGTAGATCCAGACCGCCAGCGGCACCAGCAGCGGCGCCAGCGCGACGAACATCGCACCGGAGGCCCACAGCAGGCTGGGCGCCGCGCCCAGGAAGCCGCAGCACACGCCCATGACCAGCAGGCTCAGGCGGTGCCGGGCCAGCAGGGCCGCGCGCTCGTCGGCGTCCGCATGCCCGGCCAGCGCGTCGTAGGCGAAGACGCGGTAGGTCAGCCAGCCCCAGATCAGCGGCGGCAGCACCAGCGCCAGCGGCGGCAGCAGCCACAGCGGCAGCGTGGCGGCCAGCGCGAGCAGCGCCAGCAAGGTGGAACCGATCGACCAGGCCAGGCTGCCGAGCAGGCCCGAAGCCTGGCGGCGCTCGAGGTGGGCAAAGCGCCGTTGCACCACCAGCCGCACCATGGCCGGCGTCATGAACAGCCCGACGAACAGCAGCGCCACGACCACGATCACCGGCGTCGCCAGCGCCAGCGCCAGCAGCGGCGCGAACACGCTGCGCCACGGCCCCAGCCCCACCATGTCCAGCCAGGCCAGCAGGGGATCGGTCAGGCCCCAGCTGTGCAGCCAGCCGGTCAGCGCCTGCAGCGCCGGATCCCAGAGGAAATAGCCGAGCGCGAAGGCGCAGCCCGCCATCAGCAGCACCGGCACGACGGACAGCACGATCACGCGCGGGTGCAGGCAGTAGGCCAGCGCGCGCCAGAAGGAGTCGAGCAGCAGGCTCATCGGGGCCGTGATGGCTGGGCGCGTGCCTGGGCCGGCATCAGCGGCCGTAGAGTCCGTCGACCTGGGCCTGCGTCAGCCAGCGCCACTCGCCGGGCTGGAGGTCGGGCGGCAGCTCGATCGCGCCGATGCGGCTGCGATGCAGCGTCTCGACCCGGTTGCTGACCGCCGCGATCATGCGCTTGACCTGGTGGTACTTGCCCTCGGTCAGCGTCAGCTCCAGGGTGTGGCTGTCGAGCGCGCGGCAGGCCGAGGCCTTGACCGGCTTGGGATCGTCGTCGAGCACCACGCCGGCCAGCAGCTTGTCGACCATGGCCGGCGTGACCGGATGCTTGCAGCCCGCGACGTAGACCTTGGGCACATGGTGGCGCGGCGAGGACAGGCGATGGATGAACTTGCCGTCGTCGGACAGCAGCAGCATGCCGGTGGTGTCCTGGTCGAGCCGGCCGACCGCCTGCACGCCGCTGGCCGCACCCGCCGGGCGCGAGCGCAGCGGGGCCGGCAGCAGGGTGTAGATGCTGGGCCAGGCGCCGGGCTTTTGCGAGCATTCGTGCCCGGTGGGCTTGTGCAGCATCAGGTAGGCATGCTCATGGTACTGCCAGGCCTTGCCCTGGACCGTGAATTCCAGGCCCTCGGGATCGAAGTCGGCCGTGGCGTCGGTGCAGGTCTGGGGCGGCTGCCCCACCGCCACCAGGCCTTGCTGGATCAGTCCGCAGCAGACCCGGCGCGTGCCGAAGCCCTGGGTGTAGAGAATTTCTTGTAGTTGCATCTGTCGCTATTCCGTCAAAGCAGCGCGGCCTTCTTCCAGGCCGCCTGCGCCGCCTCGGCATCGCCACGCTGCTCGGCCAGCCACGCCAGGCTGCGCCAGCTGCGTCGCGCCAGTTCGGCGTCGCCGAGCTGCTGGCTGGCATGCCCAAGCAGGAACGCCGCCTTGCCCCAGAGCTGGCGCTGCAGGAAGGCCTGCCCCGCGAGGTACTGCAGGCCGGCATCGCCGGGCTGGCGCTGCTGCGCCTGCTCGATCTGTGCCAGCCAGTCCGGGCCCAGCTGCGGCAGCGCCGCTTCCAGGCGCAGCGACAGTCGGCGCCGCTGCTCGGCGTCCAGGTCGCCGTAGGCCGCCCAGGCCGCCTGCAGGCCCTCCTCGATGAAGCGCTGCGCGCCCGCAGGCAGCTCCGCGGCACCGGCCGGCTCGTTGCCGCCCAGGCTCTCCCAGCGCTCCAGCGCCGCCAGCGCCAGTTCCGGGATGGCGCGCTCGGCGGCATCGAGCGCGCGCCAGACCCGCAGCAGGCCAGCGGGTTCGCGGGCGGCACGCAGCGCGTCCAGCACCAGTCCGCGCAGCAGGCTGCGTGCGGCCTGCTCGCTGTAGGCGCGGTGCTTGGCTAGCAGGCGCACCAGTTCGATCGCAGCCACATGATCCTGCCGCAGCCGCGCCAGGCGCAGGCGCAGGCGCAGGGCGTGGATGCGACGGGCCACGCCCTGCGGGAGTTCGGCCAGCCAGCGCGCCGCAGCCTCGGCGTCGCCTTCGTCCAGGGCCCAGCCGGCGGCGCGCAGCAGCAGGCCGGCGCGGGCCTCGCCTGCCTGACGGGCGGCGCCGTCGGCGAGCGCCGCCTGCAGCGCCTGGTCGCGCGCTTCCTGATTGCCCAGCGCCTGCGCGCTTTCGGCCGCAAGCAGGTGGGCGAGCATCAGGACCTGCTCGCGGCCCGGGAAGGGATGTTCGCCGAGCTGTGCGAACTGGCCGAGCGCGTGCCGCGCCGCCGACTGCGCGCGCACGAAGCGCCCGGCGTACTGCTGTGCCACCGCGTCGAGCACCGAAGACAGGGCGGCACGCTCCATCTGGTGCGTGCGCCAGCGCTGCGCCTGCAGCGGCAGGCTGCGCAGCAGCGCCAGCGCCCGCAGCCCGCCGTAGAGCAGCAAGAACAGCGCCAGCAGCGCGAACAGCGCCAGGTTGAGCGACAGGTCGATGCGCCAGGGATGCCAGAACAGCGTCACGTTGGCGGCATTGGAGCCGACCAGCAGCGCCAGCGCCACCGCGGCCGCCGCGAGCCCCAGGAACCAGAACACACCCTTCATGTCGTCACCTCAGCGCCCGCGCGCGGCGGCGCCCAGCGCTGCCAGCGACTCGTCCGGACGCGGCATCTCGCCCGCCCGCAGGTCGCGCTGCAACCCTTGCAAGGCCTCGCGCGCGATCGCCGTCGCCCTGGCCCGGCCGTCGAAGTAACGGCCCAGCAGTGCGTCGACCGCCTGGACGCCGGACCGCGCCGTGTCCATCTGGCGCGCCAGCAGGGCCAGCCGCGCGTTGAGCAGCTGGAGCTTGGCGTTCTCGCGCAGGAAGAATGCCTGCTCGGGCGCCAGCAGCGCCGCCTCCGGGCGGTCGACCCGGTGCACGCGCACCAGCCCGCCCCCCTGCGTCGTGAGCGCCGACCAGGCACGCCCGGCCCAGTCCTGCCACCAGGACTGCAGGCGCAGCCAGGCGGAACCGTCCTGCGCCGCGGACTTGGCGGGCGCGGTCTGGCCATCCGGCGCCTGACGCTGCGCCCGACGCTCCGGCGCCGGCACATCGACGGCATTCGCCAGCGGCAGGTCGTCTACCAGGTGCGCCAGCTCGTCCAGGCGCAGCGCCAGCGCCGGCACATCCAGCACGGAGGCGGCCCGGATGCGATCGATGTCGCGCGCGATCGCGCGCTGCACCGGATTCAGGCGGGGCTGCGCGACCCGGGCGATGCGCTGGTCGGCCGACTGCAGGGCGGAAATCAGGGGCTGCGCGCTGCCGGTCAGCTCGGCCTGCTGCTGCGCCAGCCGCAGCGCGGACTCCAGATCCTGCACCAGGCTGTCGTCGCGGGTGCGCGAGACCGTGAGCATGAGTTCCTCGAGCTGGCTGCGCTGCAGGCTGACCTCGGACAGACGCAGCTCGGCCACCCCCAGCCTGGCCTGCAGCTCCTGCACCAGGGATTCCGCCTGCGCCGCCAGCGTGCGGGCCTCGGTGGCGGTGGTGCTGGTATCGGTGCTGTGGCGTGCCAGCTCCCTGCGCGCCGCCTGCAGCTGGGACCACAGCAAGGCGCTGCTGCCCAGCGCCAGCACCGCCAGCCCGAGCGCGACCCTGGACATCAGCGGGGAGGCAGCAGCAGGTGCGTGAGCCGGCGCTGTCGCGGCGGCGGTGGTCGGGGAATCGGTTTCAGCCATGGTCAGGGCATTGATTCTAGGTTGCGCAACACCTCGGTCAAGGACGCCCGGCTGATTATCGTCGCGCCGAATCCCAGCCACCCTGCCGCCTCGGCGATCCGGGGGTGGGTGACGAGCGCGCGCGCGTGCGTCCAGTCCACCTCTGGCAGCAGCGTGCGCAGGTTGGCGACGGCCTCGGAGCTGCTCAGCAGCCAGACGCTGCCGTCGGCCGCAGCGGCGCGCGCCAGCTCCAGCTGGCCGGCGCTCCAGCACGGGGGTCGCCGGCGATAGGCCACGCACCAGTCGACCTGCCCGCCGCGCTGCTCGCACTGGGAGGCGAGCCAGTCGCGGCCGTTGCCGCGCATGCTTGCGCCCTCACCGGAGCCCTCGGTCTGGCCGCGCACGACCAGCAGCCGGTGGCCGGGCCCGACCTGGGCGCCGACCTGCTGCCAGAGCGACTCGGAATCAAAGTTCTCGGCGTCGCTGGCCGGCGCATCGATGCGCTCCGGCGGCACGCCGGCGGCCTGCAGCGCGCGCGCGGTCGCGGGGCCGGGTGCCCAGCAGCGCGCACCGCTGCCGAAGTCGCCCCAGTGGCGACCGGCGAAGAAATGCGCCACCGCCGCGGCGCTGACGAACATCAGCGCGTGGTAGTCGCGGCAACACGCACGCGCACGCTGCAGCGACTCGCTTTCGGCGGGCGCCGCGATCTCGATCAGCGGCAGCTCGGCCACGGCCCAGCCGCGCTCGCCCAGGGCCGCCGCCCAGCCCGAAGCCTCCCCGGCCGGCCGGGTGACGACCGCGCGCCTCACGCCTCGCCCTGCCCCGGCGCGCCGCCCGCGCGCAGCAGCGCGGCTGCGCGCTGGCCCAGCGCCTCGGCATCGGCCAGGCCGGCCACCTCGGCCTCGACCCGCACCTGCACCAGCGCGCAACGGCCTTCCGGGTCGCCCCAGGCGGCATCGAGGCGCAGCGGCGAGGCGAGCGGCTCGCCCTGCCAGGTCGCGAAGGCGGCCAGCGGCATCGAGCAGCTGCCGCCCATCGTGCGCGAGACCGCGCGCTCGGCCGCGACCGCGAACCAGGTCGGCCGGTGCGCCAGCGGCGCCAGCGCCGCGGCGACCTCGGGCCGGCTGGCGCGCAGCTCGATGCCCAGCGCGCCCTGGCCAGCGGCCGGCAGCATCTCGGCCGGCTCGAAGATCCGGCGTATGCGCGCCTGCAGGCCCAGGCGCTTGAGCCCGGCCGCGGCCAGCACGATCGCGTGGTACTGGCCCTCGTCGAGCTTGCGCAGGCGGGTGTCGAGGTTGCCGCGCAGCGGCTCTATCCTGACGTCATGCCGGCCCAGCGCCTCCAGCGCGGCGCGCAGCAGCACGACCCGGCGCAGGCTGGATGTGCCGACGACGGCGCCCTCGGGTAGCTCGGCCAGGCCGGCGCAGGACGGCGAGACCCAGGCGTCGCGCGGGTCCTCGCGCTCCATCACGCAGGCCAGCTCGAAGCCCTCGGGCAGCTCCATCGGCACGTCCTTGAGCGAATGCACCGCGAGGTCGGCGCGCCCTTGCTCGAGCGCGAGCTCGAGCTCCTTGACGAACAGCCCCTTGCCGCCGACCTTGCTCAGGGCCCGGTCCAGGATCTGGTCACCCTTGGTCGTCATGCCCAGCAGCGCGACGGCGTGGCCGCGCTGGCGCAACAGGGACTGGACATGCTCGGCCTGCCACAGGGCCAGGCGGCTTTCACGGGTGGCGATGGTCAGCTTCAGGGCGGGCGTAGCGGCGGTCACGGAGGTCTGGCTTCTGGTTGATAGGATCGACGGGCGATGCTAGCACGGCCCCCCGGGCGATGGCCGGACCACCGGCATCCCCCGCGCCGCGCGCGGACCGATAAAATCGGCGCCCTCACCCTCTTCTTCCATCCTATTTCCGGGGGCCAGCCGTCCCCGCACATGCCATGTCGCAAAACCAGCTCGACTCCAAATCCCAGGCCTGGTCGGCCCTGTTCTCCGAACCCATGAGCGAACTGGTCAAGCGCTACACCGCCAGCGTGTTCTTCGACAAGCGCCTGTGGGAAGCCGACATCACCGGCAGCCTGGCGCACGCCGAGATGCTGAGCGCCCAGGGCATCATCAGCGCCGAGGATCACGCCGCGATCCAGCGCGGCATGGCGCAGATCCGCAGCGAGATCGAAGCGGGCAGCTTCGAATGGAAGCTCGACCTCGAGGACGTGCACCTCAACATCGAGGCGCGCCTGACCCAGCTCGTCGGCGACGCCGGCAAACGGCTGCACACCGGCCGCAGCCGCAACGACCAGGTCGCCACCGACGTGCGCCTGTGGCTGCGCAGCGAAATCGACGTCATCACCGGCCTGCTGGCCGGGCTGCAGCAGGCGCTGGTCGAGGTCGCCGAGCGCAACGTCGACGTGATCCTGCCCGGCTTCACCCACCTGCAGGTCGCGCAGCCGGTCAGCTTCGGCCACCACCTGCTGGCCTATGTCGAGATGTTCGCGCGCGACGCCGAGCGCTTCTCGGACGTGCGCCGCCGCACCAACCGGCTGCCGCTGGGCAGCGCCGCGCTGGCCGGCACCACCTACCCGCTGGATCGCGCGCGCGTGGCCCGCACCCTGGGCATGGTCGACGGCCAGGGCGAGGCCATGCTGTGCCAGAACAGCCTGGACGCGGTCAGCGACCGCGACTTCGCGATCGAGTTCTGCTCCGCCGCCAGCCTGTGCATGGTGCACATCAGCCGCCTGTCCGAGGAGCTGATCGTCTGGATGAGCCAGAACTTCGCCTTCATCCGCATCGCCGACCGCTTCACCACCGGCAGCTCGATCATGCCGCAGAAGAAGAACCCGGACGTGCCCGAGCTCGCGCGCGGCAAGACCGGCCGCGTGGTCGGCCACCTGATGGGCCTGATCACGCTGATGAAGGGCCAGCCGCTGGCCTACAACAAGGACAACCAGGAGGACAAGGAGCCGCTGTTCGACACCGTCGACACGCTCAAGGACACGCTGCGCATCTTCGCCGAGATGATCGGCGGCCAGCTCGACCCGGCCACCGGCCAGAAGGAAGGCGGCATCAGCGTCAACCCGCAGGCGATGGAGGACGCGGCCAGGAAGGGCTACGCGACCGCGACCGACCTGGCCGACTACCTGGTCAAGAAGGGCGTGCCGTTCCGCGACGCGCACGAGACGGTGGCGCACGCAGTCAAGGCGGCGACCAGCCACGGCGTCGACCTGTCCGAGCTGCCGCTGGCCGTGCTGCAGGGCTTCCACGCCTTGATCGAGAAGGACGTCTACGACTGCCTGTCGCTGCGCGGCAGCCTGAACGCGCGCAACACCGTGGGCGGCACCGCGCCGGCCCAGGTGCTGGCCCAGATCGAGCGCCACCGCGCCCGCCTGGTCTGAGTCGCAAGCGCCGCCCGGGGCGCTTTCAGCCCGGGCGGCCGGCGTCCGCCGCCGGTGGCGCGAGCTCGACCCGGTTGCGGCCCCGGCGCTTGGCCAGGTAGAGGGCCGCATCAGCCCGTTCCAGCAGAACGTCGAGACGCGGCTGGCGCGCATCGAGTTCGGCGACGCCGAAGCTCGCGGTATAGCTGAGTCGCCGGCCCTCGACCGGCAGCGGGCTGGCGGCGACCGCCTCGCACAGGCGCTGCGCGACCTGGGCTGCCGCCGCCGCGCCGGTGCTGGGCAGCAGCAGCACGAACTCCTCGCCTCCCAGGCGTGCCGTCAGGTCCACTTCCCGCACGCCCTGGGCGATCAGGCGCGCGAAGGCCTGCAGCACCGCGTCGCCGGTGGCATGTCCCAGGTTGTCGTTGATCGCCTTGAAATGATCCAGGTCGATCACAATCAGCGCCAGGGGCTGGTCGTAGCGCTGCGCCTGGCGGATCTCGAACTCGGCCGCTTCGGTGAAGGCGCGGCGGTTGAACAGGCCGGTGAGCGGATCGATGCGGGCGGCATGTTCGGCCGCTTCCTTCTGCCGGCGCAGCTCCTCGGTGGCCTCGTCCACCCGCCGGCGCAGCTCGTCCTGATGTCCTGACAGACTGGCCGCCATCTCGTTGATGCCGCGCGCCAGCGGCTCGAGCGCGCCGGCCCGGCCGGGCTCGGCACGCGCGCTCAGGTCGCCGCCGGCCAGCCGCGCCACCGTGCGGCTGATGCGCGCGATCGGTCCGGTCACGCTGGAGGCGATCAGCACCGACAGCACGCCGGCGCACAGCAGCCCGCCGCCGGCGGCCAGCAGCGCCCACTCGAGCAGCTCGCGGCGCTGGCGCCCGAGCGCCGCCATGTTCATCTCGACCACGACATGGCCGAGCAGGCCGGTGCGCGCCGCCGCCTGGGCATCGAGCGGATCACCGTACAGGTCGTCCACGGTCAGCGTGCTGGCCCAGACCGGCACCGACACCAGCAGACGCTCGCCGGCGACCAGCGACTCGACTTCGGTGCCCAGGGCGGGCAATCGCACACTGGGGCGGCCCGCCACCGCCAGAGCGCGCTGGTCCGGCGCGCAGATGAGCACGCCCTCGACCTCGGCGTCCGCCGCCCGCACGGCGATGGCCAGGCGCTGCAGCTGCTCGAGGTTGCCGGCGAACAGCGGAAACTCGGCCGCACCGGCGAGCTGGCGCGCGGTCGCCTGCGCCCGGTCGCGCAGCGCCGCGCCCATGGCGCTGTGGTGGCGCGCCAGGAAACCCAGCAGCAGCAACGCGATCGCGAGCAGCGCGGGCAAGGCCGCGGCGAGCCAGAGGCGGCTGCGCATGCCGAAATATCGTTTCAAGGCGAAGCCTCCGGCAGATGAATGGAACGTGCCAGCGCCTGGGGGGCGGCGAACGCGAGCCCCAGCGAGCGGGCGACCTGCTCGTTGACGGCGACCGAGCCGCCCTCGGCCAGGCGCGGCGATGGCAGCCCCCGGCCCGCCAGCACCTGGCGCAGCGCGGCCGCGACCTGCCGCGCCGCATCCGTCGGCGCGGTGTGCAGGGCCAGCACGGCGCCGGCGCGCACATGGGCGGCCGAATAGCTCACCAGGGGCACCCGCTGCCGATACGCCGCGAGCAGGATGTTGGGCACGCTGGTCGGGCTGTAGACCAGCTTGTCGGGCAGGGCCAGCAGCACGTCCGCCTCGTCGAGCAGGCCGCGCAGCGCCGGGTAGAGGGCGCGCTCGTCGCTGAGCACCGTCGCCTGCAGCAGCGTCTGGCCGCGCGCCGCCAGGGCGCGCGCCAGCGCCGGCCGCCAGGCCAGCGAATCCGGACCGAACAGCACGCCGACGCGCCTGCGCTCGGGCAGCGCCTGGCGCAGCAGCTCGGCGTAACGCTCGGGCGGCTGGTCGAGCCATACCGCCGAGGTGCGCAGGGCCGCCTTCGCCGCGATGTCCTGGTAGCTGGCCTGGGGCAGCAGCGCCGCGAGCAGGGGCACGCGGCTCAGCGCCGGCGCGGCCAGGGCGCGCTCGATGCCGGCGCGAAACGCCGCCGCGCCGAAGGTGACGAGCAGCTGCGGCGCCACCTCGTGGCTGGCCGGCAGTTCGGCCCAGGTGCCGACCCGCCAGACCGGTGGCTTCCGCGCTTCGCGCTCGACCTGTTCCTGCACCAGTCGTGCCGCCTCGGCGGGCACGCCGCCCTGCTCCGGCAGCGCCAGCCAGACCTCGGGCTCCGCCGCCCGCCCTGACGCCAGCCGCCCCGCACAGGCGCCGGCCAGTGCGGTCTGCAGCCAGAGTCGGCGGCCGGGGTCCAGCTTACTGCTCCAGCTTCAGGGTCAGGAAGGCGCGGCGCCGCAGCAGGTACTCGGGCCGGCCCTCGACCACGTCGCCGTTGAGCCCCTGGACCGTGAGCGCGACCTCGGCCTTGCTGCGCTCCAGGCGCCAGGGATGGGCCAGGCGCAGGTCCACGCGCCGCATCGAGGGCAGCTGCTGCGCCGGCCCGCCCCAGGTCATCGGGCCGCGCTCGTACCACAGCAGCGTCATGTCGACGCGGCCGGGCAGGCTCTGGAACCAGGCCAGCGTGCTGGCGCGCACCGGCGGCTGGTTGCTCGACGCGCGCGCGGCGTCGCTCCAGTCGAGCTGGCTGAAGTTCTGCTGCCACTGCAGCCGGGTGTCCGCGCCGGGCGTCCAGCGCAGCTGGTACTCGACGCCCCGCACCGCGTAGGCGCCGACGTTCTCGAACAGCTGCCGGGGGTTGCTGGGGTCCTTCTTGTTGAGGTAGTAGGCGGGATTGGCAACGACCGTGACCCAGTCGCTGACGCGTTCGCGGTAGGCGCGCAGGTCGGCGGCCAGATTCAAGGGCCGGAAATGGCCGAGATACGAGATTTCCTCGCTGTGCAGCGCCTCCGGCCTGATCGCGGGGTCGCCCAGCCAGGCGCGGCCGACCAGCAGGCCCGACGGGGTGTAGTAGCGCACGTCGCCGGAGCTCTCGAGCAGGCTGTTGCTGCGCACGGAGCGGTTGACGCCGACGCGCAGGGTCTGGTCGGGCGTGAAGTGGTGGTTCAGCATCAGCCGCGGCGCGAGGTAGCTGCCGCTGCCGCTGTGATCGCCCGCGAAGGCGCCGGCGTTGGCGGTCCAGCGCTCGCTCGGCCGCCATTCGAGGTGGCCGAAGGCGCGCGCCTCGTGGAAGCCGACCGCATCGGCGCGGTTGTAGAGCGCCTTGGACCAGGCCTGTTCCTGCTTCCAGCCCAGGCCCCAGACGGCGCGCAGGTCGGCCCGCAGGCTGTCGCTGCGCTGCAGCTCCAGGTTCAGGCGCTGGCCGTGGGCGCCGTAGTCGAGCATGACGCCGGGAATCAACACATAGGGCGAGGCGTCGGCGTAGGACTCGTCCGCGAAATCCGCCGTCAGCTGGAGCTGGCCGGTCGCCGAGAGCTGGCGCTGCCAGCGCCCCTGCAGGTACCAGTCCCGGTACTCCGTGGTGCGCTCCGGGTCGCCGACCTGGCCGCGCTCGCCGCGGCCGGTGCGCTGCTCGTGGGTGCCGGCGGCCAGCATGAGGTCGTCGTCCGGCTGCGGCTTGAGGTCGGCGCGCCAGTCCAGCATCTTGAGCAGGCGGTCGTCGAAGGCCCGCGCATAGCCGCTGTCGGCGCGCGTGCCGGCGGACAGGCGGTAGGAGCCGGCCTCGTCGCCCCAGCCGACGCGAAAGCGCGAGTCGCGCAGGTCGGTGGAGCCCGCGCCCAGGCCCAGCTCCAGCCCCTGGCTGTCGAAGGCATGGCGGGTCACGATGTTGATGACACCGAACATCGCATTGGCCCCGTAGGCCGCCGAATTGGCGCCGCGCAGCACCTCGATGCGCTCGATGTCCTCGGGCATGACGGACATCAGGCCGCGCTGCGTGTCGCCCAGGTAGAAGGACGAATAGACCGAGCGGCCGTCGACCAGCACGAGGTTGCGCACGCCGTACTCGTCCTGCGGCACGTGGTAGGCCGCGTTCGGGGCCGCGCCGGTAGCGCCGGAAACCAGGTAGCCGGGCACGAGCCGCAGCAGCTCGGCCACGTCGCGCGCGCCCGAGCGCCGGATCGTCGCGCGGTCGATCACGGTGACGGCGCCCGGCGCGTCCTTCTGCGGCTGGTCCAGCCGGCTGGCCGTGAGCACGGTCGGGATGGGCTCGAAATAGTCCGCCTCGGTCACCGCTGCGGCCCGGGCCGCGCCGCTGCCGGCGGCGCAGAGGCACAGGAGTGCCCGCGCGAGGCGGCCGCGATGGGCGGACTTGGCCGCCCCTTGGAAACTGCTTGTTCTTGTCTGGAGGGAATTCAACACTGGATGCTATACAACTTGCCAAACCTCCAATTTTCCCAGAATAACAGCCCATGGCCGCGCCGACTGCGGCGGCACGGCCAGTTGCCGGGAGCCCAAGCCGGCCCGCGGCGGGCCTGACGGTCGGGTGTCAGCGGAAACGCGACTGCGGCACGGTCGCGAGCTCGCCGTCCAGGCTGCCGACGAACTTGGCGAGTTCCTTGAGCTCGGCGGGCTTGAACTGCTTGGCGATGCCGCCCATGATGGCGTTGGAGCGGCCCACGTGCGGATTGCCCTCGACCGTGTAGGACTTCAGCGCCACGTAGAGGTAGTCGGGATGCTGGCCGGCGATCTTGGGGTAGCTCGGATCGACCGGCTGGCTCAGGTTGGCGCCGTGGCAGGAGACGCAGGCGCCCTTCTGCAGCAGCGCGGCGACCTCCGGCGGCGCCGGCTTGAGCGCTTCCGGCGCCTTGGCGCCGGGGTTCAGGCCGGCATAGTAGGCGGCCAGGTCGGCGATGTCCTGCTCGCTCAGGGAGCCGGCCATGCCGCGCATGGTCGGGTGCTTGCGCTCGCCCTTCTGGTAGGCGGTCAGCGCCGCCGCGACATACTTCTCGGACTGGCCCGCGATCTTGGGCACCTTGTGGATCTCGGGGAAGCTGTTCTGGTAGCCCGGGATGCCATGGCAGCCTATGCACATGGCCGCCTTGGTCTTGCCGGCCTCGGCGTCCCCGCCGGCCTGCGCCTGTGCTGCAAAAGCCAGGGAAACGGTTGCGGCGACAACGGTTTTCAGGAAAACGAATGTTTTATTCATTTGCGAACACAAAGCTTGGGTTGATTGACGAAAGTCAAAAAAAAATTATATAGACTCGCTTATTGGTATTAACCCTTGCCACCCCGACGGACAACACCACGCTGCCCCATTTTCGAAATGACGCAAAAATTCACCGGCACCGACAACTACGTCGCCACCCAGGACCTGATGCTCGCAGTCAACGCCGCGCTGCAGCTCAGGCGCCCGCTGCTCGTCAAGGGCGAACCCGGCACCGGCAAGACCATGCTGGCCGAAGAGGTGTCGGCCGCCCTGGGCATGCCGCTGCTGCAATGGCACGTCAAATCGACCACCAAGGCGCAGCAGGGCCTGTACGAATACGACGCCGTCAGCCGCCTGCGCGACAGCCAGCTCAATGACGAACGGGTCAGGGACATCCACAATTACATCGTCAAGGGCGTGCTCTGGCAAGCGTTCACGGCGGATCAGCCGGTGGCGCTGCTGATCGACGAAATCGACAAGGCCGACATCGAGTTTCCCAACGACCTGCTGCGCGAACTCGACCGCATGGAGTTCTATTGCTACGAGACGCGCGAACTGGTGCGGGCCAAGCACCGGCCGCTGGTCTTCATCACCTCGAACAACGAGAAGGAGCTGCCCGACGCCTTCCTGCGCCGCTGCTTCTTCCACTACATCCGCTTCCCCGACGCCGACACCATGCGCCAGATCGTGGACGTGCACTTCCCCGCCCTGAAGGACGAACTGCTGAAAGCCGCGCTGCGCACCTTCTTCGACATCCGCGGGCTGCCCGGGCTCAAGAAGAAACCCAGCACCAGCGAGCTGCTGGACTGGCTCAAGCTGCTGCTGGCCGAGGACATCCCGCCCGAGGCGCTGCACGACGCGGACCACAAGCTCAGCGTGCCGCCGCTGGTCGGCGCCCTGCTCAAGAACGAGCAGGACATCGCGCTGTTCGAGAAGCTGGTCCACATGAACCAGCGCAACCGCTGAGCCCGCCAGCCGCCGCGGGTCCGACGCCATGCTGATCGACTTCTTCTACACGCTGCGCGCGGCCAGGCTGCCGGTCTCGGTCAAGGAATTCCTGACCCTGCTCGAATGCCTCAAGGCCGACGTGGTCGGCCCGCGCAACCCCGAGGCCTGCACGCTCGACGACTTCTACTTCCTCGCGCGCACCGCCCTGGTCAAGGACGAGAAGCATTTCGACAAGTTCGACCGCGCCTTCGCCGCCTACTTCAAGGGCGTGCAGGCGCGCGCCGACTTCAGCCGCGAGATCCCGGCCGACTGGCTCAGGCAGGAGTTCGCTCGCCTGCTGTCCGACCAGCGCAAGGCGCAGGCGCCCCGGCTGGACTGGGACGAGCTGATGGAGACGCTCAAGCAACGCCTGGAGCAGCAGCAGGAGCGCCACGCGGGCGGCAGCAAGTGGATCGGCACCGGCGGCACCAGCCCGTTCGGACACGGCGGCCACAACCCGCAGGGCATCAGGATCGGGGGCACAAGCGAGCACCGCAGCGCGGTCAAGGTCTGGGAGCAGCGCGTTTACCGCGACTACGACGACACCCAGGAGCTCGGCACGCGCAACATCAAGATGGCGCTGCGGCGGCTGCGCAAGTTCGCGCGCGAGGGCCATGAGATGGAGCTCGACCTGCCCGACACGATACGCGCCACCGCGGCCAACGCCGGCTACCTGGACCTGCGCCTGGTCCCCGAGCGCCACAACAACGTCAAGGTGCTGCTGCTGATGGACGTCGGCGGCAGCATGGACGAGCATGTGCACCGCGTCGAGGAGCTGTTCTCGGCCGCGCGCAACGAATTCAAGCACCTCGAATTCTTCTACTTCCACAACTGCGTCTACGACTACCTCTGGCGCCACAACGGCCGCCGCTACAGCGAGAAGTTCGAGACCTGGGACGTGATCCGCAAGTACAACAAGGACTACAAGCTGATCTTCGTCGGCGACGCGACCATGAGCCCGTACGAGATCCTGCAGCCGCACGGCAGCGTCGAGTACGACAACCCCGAGCCCGGCGCCGAGTGGCTGCAGCGCCTGACCCACGCCTTTCCCCACTTCGCCTGGATCAACCCCGAGCCGCAGGGCGTCTGGCCCTACCGCCAGAGCGTGGCCCTGGTCCAGCAGCTCATGGCCCAGCGCATGTACCCGCTGACGCTCCAGGGCCTGGAACAGGCGATGCGCGTGCTGAGCAAGTGAGGGCCGAGCACCCCGGGCCGGACGCGCTGCCGCGGCGCACGCTGGGGGCCGCCCTGCTCGCCGCCGGCCTGTGCTGCACCGCGGCAAGCGCGCAGGAGGCACAGGGCACGGCGCCCGGCGAGCCGGCCTTGCCGGCCGCCGCCACGACCGAATCGGCAGGCGAATCCGCCACGACCAGTGCCGACGGCGCGGCCGCGCGCGAACCGCTGTTCCAGCTCGAGGTGCTCGCGCCCGCGCCGCTGGCCGAGCTGGTGCGCCGCCATTCCGAGCTGCAGCGCTTCCAGGGCCTGCCCGACCTGAGCCGGGCCGAACTCGAGCGGCTGCTGCTGACCGCGCCCGACGACATCCGTGCCCTGCTGGGCAGCCAGGGCTATTTTTCGCCGACCATCGACCTCCGGCTGGTCGATCCGCCTGCCGCCGGCTCCACCAACGCAGCCGGTGCGACCGGCGCGGCCGGCCACACCGTGCGCGTCACGATCGAGCCGGGACCGCAGACCCGGGTCGCCGAGTTCTCGCTCGTGCTGCACGGTGACGTGCTCGACAACCCCGAGGCGCAGCAGCAGCGCAGCCAGCTGCTGCAGGCCTGGTCGCTGCCGGCAGGACGACCCTTCACCCAGCAGGCCTGGGACGATGCCAAGAGCCAGGCCCTGCGCGCGCTGGCACGCTACCGCTACCCGCAGGCCAGGATCGTCCACAGCCTGGCCGACATCGACCCGGCCAGCGGCCAGGCGCGCCTGGTGGTCGAACTCGACTCCGGACCGGCGCACCGCTTCGGCGCGACCCGGGTCGAGGGCAGCGAGCGTTACGACACCGAGATGGTGCTCGGCCTGCTGCGGCTCGCGGGCGTGCGGCCGGACCAGGTCTACGACGAGGGACTGCTGCAGCTCGCCCAGCAGCGCCTGCTCGCCAGCGGCTACTACGAGTCCGCCTTCGTGCTGATCGACGCCGGCTCCGACCCCGCTCAGGCGACGGTGGTCGTTCGCGTGCGCGAGGCCCTGCGCCAGAAGTTCGTCGCCGGCCTGGGCGCCAGCACCGACAACGGCGCGCGCCTGAGCCTGGAGCATGTCCACCACCGGCTGCCGCTGCTGGACTGGCGCGCGGTCACCAAGCTCAAGCTCGAACGCCGCACCAGCACGCTGAGCGAGGAACTGGGCTCGCCGGTGGACGAGCTCGGCTGGCGCAACGTGCTCGGCGCCCAGCTGCAGCGCCAGGAAGACCAGCAGCGCGTGACCGACAGCCAGCAGCTGCGCGCCGGCCGCGCCCAGCTCGGCAGCCGGCAGGACCGCCAGTTCCTGGTCCAGTACGACCGCTCGCAGACCACGGACCCGGCGCTCGCGGCCCAGGCAGCGGCGGCATCGTCGGTCAGCGCCAGCTACGGCTGGACGCGCCGCAGTTTCGACGACCTGCTGTTCCCGACGCGCGGCCAGGGACTGGCGCTGGAAATCGGCGCCGGCCTGACGCTGTCGCAGGAGAACCATCCCTTCCTGCGGGCGCGCACGCGCTGGCAGGGCTACCTGCCCGCCGGCGACGATGCCTCCCGCTCCGGGCGCTGGTCGCTGCGGTTCGAGGGCGGCGCCGTCTGGGCCCGTGACGACAGCCCGGTGCCCGCCACCCAGCTCTTCCTGGCCGGCGGCGAGGGCAGCGTGCGCGGCTATCCGCTGCGCGGCATAGGCGTGCCGCGCGCCGATGGCGGCGTCGACCCCGGCCGGCTGCTGGCGCTGGCCAGCCTGGAGTGGCAGCTCCCGCTCTGGATCGATGGCCGGCGCAGCGAATGGGAGGGCGCGCTCTTCCTCGACGCGGGTGCGGTCGCCGACCACTCGCACGACCTCGACCCCAGGGTGGGCGTGGGCGCGGGGCTGCGCTACCGCAGTCCGGTCGGCCCGCTGCAGCTCGATCTGGCCTGGGGCGCACAGCGCAAGGCGCTGCGCCTGCACATGAGCGTGGGGTTCACCTTTTGAACCCGCCAGCCAGCCCTCCCCCTGCGCACCGGCACTGGCGCCGCCTGGCCAGAGCGCTCGAGATCTGCCTGGCGCTGTCGCTCTGGCTGCTCGGCAGCGCCACGGCCTTGCTGCTGGCCCTGCTGCTGGCCGCCTGGCTCTGGTCGGGACAGCCGCAGTCGCTGCCCAGGACGCTGCAATGGGCCTCGGCCTGGCTGGCCGGCTGGGACGGCGAGGCCGATGCCCTGGTGGTGCGCGAGGCGCAGGGCAGCCTGCGCGAGGGCGGCCGCATCGGCTACCTGCGCTGGCGGCACGCCGGCCTGGAGGTCGAGCTCGAGGGACTGGAGCTGCGCTGGCCCGCCAGCCTGTGGCCGGACGTTGTGCTGCGCCAGCAGCTGCAGCTGGATCGGCTGGAACTCGAGCGGCTGCGCGTGAGCGACCGGCGCGCGCCCCAGCCCGCGTCCGAGCCGCCCGCCGACCTGCAACTGCCCTGGCTGCGCTCGGTGCGGGTGCCGTTGCAGATCAGCGCCCTGAGCGTGGACAGCGGCGTGGAATTCGCCCTGGGACCGCTGCAGGCCCGCTACCGCTACGAAGCCGCGGGGCTGCCGGCCGCCACGGCCCGGCACCAGCTGGAGGTGAGCCAGCTGCGCTGGGCCCAGGGCGACTACCGGCTGCAGGCCACCCTGGACGCGCGCGCGCCGCTGCGGCTGGACGCGCGGCTGGACGGCGAGCTCAGGACCACGCCCCCGGGCGGTCAGCCGCAGGCGCTGCAGGCGCATGCCAGCGTGAGCGGCCCGCTCGGCGGGCGCGACGCGACGCTGCAGCTCGCCGCCACCATCGGCGCCCCGCCCGCCACCGACAGGCTCCAGCCGCGCGGCACCGCCTTGCAGGCCCAGGCCACGCTCGCGCCCTGGGCCGAGCTGCCCCTGCAGTCGGCGGAACTCGAACTGCACGAGCTCGACCTCGCGACGCTCTGGCCACGCGCGCCGGCGACGCGGCTGCAAGGCCGCTGGCGCGCCAGCCACGGTCCGGCCGGCACCCGCCGCTGGCAGCTGGCGGGCGAGCTCAGCAACGGCCTCGCCGGCCCCTGGGACCGGGGCGCGCTGCCGATCGAGCGCCTGCGCGCCCGGCTGGACTACGACGGCGGGCAATGGCGGCTCGATGGACTCGACGCCGAACTGGCGGGCGGCCGGCTCGAGGCCGCTGGCCGGCTACAGCTGCCGCCTGCCGCCGCCAGCGCCCAGGGCCTGGCCTGGTGGCAGCGCCTCGGCCACTGGGAGGGCCGGCTGCTGGCGCGCATCGCGCAACCCAGGAGCCTGCTGAGCAGCCTGGCCCTGCAGCCCTTCGAGCTCAAAGCCGACGCCCGCAGCAGCGGCGCGGCAGAGACTGCCACGGCCTTCGAGCTGACGCTCAGCCCGGCCGCTGCGGCCGCCGCTGGCGCCAGGGACGCCTCCGCGCTGCCCGCGCCGCATCTGCAGGCGCGCGGGCGCTGGACCAGCCGTGTGCTGGAGATCGCGCAGGCCGATGTCGGCCTGCTGGGCGCCTCGCTGCACGGCCACGCCACCTGGCCGCTGGGCGGCGCCGCGCCGGTGGCGGCGCTGGCACTCGAGCTGCCGGGCGCGCGGGGCGGCGTCGAACAGCATGCGCGCGGCGGCGCGGCCAGACTGGACGTCGATGACGCCAGCGGCCTCGGACGCTGGCTGCGCGACAGCGTCGGGCAGCTCGACCGACTGCTGCCGCAGCTCGGCCTCGGCGAGCAGATTCCGCACGCGCTGCGCGGCGTCACGCTCGAGGGCCAGGCCGTGCTGCAGACCGGCTGGAGCGGCGCGCTGCGCCCGGACGGGCATGCGCCGCAGCAATGGAGCGCCGAGCTGCGGCTGCCGCAATGGCGCATGAACTGGCCCGCCGACAGCGGCATGCCACCCCTGCAGCTGAAGAACTGGAAAGCCACGCTGGACGGCCAGGGGCCCAAGGTCAGGCTGAGCCAGGACGGCGAATCCGGTTGGCCCGGCTGGAATGCGAGCACCATGCTGCGTGCCCGCGGCGAGCTCGCGCACGACCACCTGGGCAGCCGGGCCGAGATCCACCTCGACGCGGCCACGCTGCAGGCCGCTGGCCCCACCCATGCCCTCACCGCCCGCCTGCCGGCCGAGGGCGGCACCCGGATCGACTGGCAGGAAGGCCGCTCCCTGACGGTGACGCCGGGCCAGCTGCTGCTCTCGCTGGAGCGGCGCGACGGCTCGGGCGCCGGGCCGGCCGCGCGAGCACCCGCCCGCATCTCATGGGATGCGGCACGCTGGTCGCAAGGGCTGCTGGAAAGCCGCGGCCAGGCCAGCGGGCTGGCATTGAACTGGATCGACGCCCTGCTGGCCAGCCCGGCCGCGCCGCAGGGGCCGCTGAGCCAGGCCGGGCTCAGCGGCGAAGTGCTGCTGCAGGCCGGCTGGGAACTCAGCCTGCCGCTGCACACCGGGCCCGCCAGGCCCGCGGCCACGCCCAGGGCCAGGCTGAACCTCCGCCGCAGCAGCGGCGACCTGACCCTGCTCGCGGGAGAGGGCAGCAATGCCCAGCGCATCGCGATCGGACTGGACGAAGCCGGCGCCAGCCTGGAATTGAACGGCTCGCAGCTGCAAGGCCAGCTGCGCTGGCTCAGCCGCAACGCGGGCCAGATCCGCGCCGACTTCGGCACCCGGCTCAGCCCCCCGTCCAGCGCGTCGCCGGACTGGGCCTGGCCCGAGCAGTCCCCGATGTCGGGACGGGTGCTGGCCAGCCTGCCCCAGATCGGCCTGTGGTCGCGGCTGGCGCCACCGGGCTGGCGCATGCGCGGCAGTCTGCAGGCGGACATCACCATCGACGGCAGCCGGGCCCAGCCCGAATGGCGCGGCACGCTGCGGGCCGGCGACCTGGCGCTGCGCTCGCTGCTCGACGGGCTGGAATTCAGCGACGGCCAGCTGCAGGCCAGCCTGTCCGGGGAGACGCTGACCATAGACAGCCTGAGCCTGCGCGGTGCCGGCGGCCAGGGCGGCGGACTGCTGCTGGGCAGCGGCTCGGCGACCTGGGCGCGCGGCGCGGCGCCGACGGGCGGGGCCGCGCCGCGGCGCGAACCCCGCATCGCCCTGAAGCTGCAGGCCCAGCAGCTGCGCCTGTTCGCACGCGCCGACCGGCGCCTGAGCCTGTCGGGCCAGCTCGACGCCCGCCTGCAGGGCAACCAGCTCGATCTCGGCGGGCAGCTGCAGGTCGACCAGGCCCTGATCCTGCTGCCGGACGAAAGCGCGCCCAAGCTCGGCGAGGACGTGGTCGTGCGCGGGCCGTCCGGCAGCGCGCGCCCGGCCGCTGCCAGCCCGGTGCAGACCCGGGTGCAGCTCGAGCTCGGCCTGGGCGACGACTTCCGCCTGCGCGGCATGGGCCTGGACACCTACCTCAAGGGCCGCCTGCAGCTGTCGGCCCAACCGGGCCAGGGTCTGCCACACGTGAACGGGCTGGTACACACCGCGCGCGGCAACTACCGCGCCTACGGCCAGCGGCTGGAGATCACCGAGGGACAGGTGAACTTCAACGGCCCCTACGACAACCCGGGCCTGGACATCCTGGCGCTGCGCACGATACAGCAGCAGCGCGTCGGCGTGCAGGTCACGGGGACGGCCCAGGCGCCGCGCGTGCGGCTCTATGCCGACCCCGACCTGCCCGACAACGAGAAGCTGGCCTGGCTGCTGCTGGGGCGTCCGGCCAGCAGCGCCGGCGCCGAATCCATGGTGCTGCAGCAGGCGGCGCTGGCGCTGCTGGCCGGACGCGGCCGATCGGGCGAAAGTACCCTGAACCGCGCGCTGGGCCTGGACGAGCTCTCGCTCTACAACGAGGCGAGCAAGGCCGACGGCAGCGGCGGAGCCACCGCGCTGCGGCTGGGCAAGCGGCTGTCCGACCAGTTCTACCTGAGCTATTCGCGCAGCGTCATCGGCTTGCTCGGCACGGTCTCGGTGTTCTACGACGTCTCGCGCTACCTGACCCTGCGCGCGCAGGCCGGCGACGACAACGCGCTGGACCTGATCTTCACGCACAAGTTCGACTCAGGCCTGTGATAGGCGCGGCCAGGCCCGGGAAAATGCCTAGGCCCCGCTACGCTACAATCCGGGACTCCTCCCTGTAGTTCAATGGATAGAACGGCCGCCTCCTAAGCGGCAAATACAGGTTCGATTCCTGTCGGGGGGACCAAATCACCATCTCACACCGTCGCAAGACACCCCGCAACCCGTTGACTCCACTAGGACAGCGGGTTTTTTGTTTGACGATGACCCCAGCCCGACATTTCGCTGGACTGCGCTGAAGCCCGATACAGCAGGTTTATCAATAACTTACGCGCGTCCATCATATGCCGGTGCTTTCCGAAACCTGACCCGGCTTCCGCTCTCGCGGCCCCTATGTGGCTCTTGGAAACCGGGTCTTTCCGAGGAGTCATCGTGGCCAAGATCAAGCTCACCAAGACCGCCGTGGAGACGGCGCAACCCCAGGCGCAGGACATCGAACTGCGGGACACCGTGGTGCCCGGCTTCCTGTGCAAGATTACCCCGGCGGGCCGCCGGGTATTCATGCTCCAGTACCGCACGAACGCGGGCGAGCGTCGCAAACCTGCCTTGGGCCTGTTCGGGGAACTGACCGTCGAGCAGGCCCGCGTCATGGCGCAGGACTGGCTGGCTGAAGTTCGCCGGGGCGGCGATCCCGGCGGCGCCAAGGCCGAGGCGCGCAAGGCGCCCACGGTGGAGGCGCTGTGCCAGAAGTTCATGGAGGACTACTCCAAGAAGCGCAACAAGCCCAGCACGCGGCGCGGCTACCAGGCCGTTATTGATCGCTGCATTGTTCCGCTGCTCGGGCGCAAGAAGGTGCAGGACGTGAAGCGGCCTGACGTTGCCGGGCTGATGGAGAAGTTGGCCTACAAACCCGCCGAGGCGAACAACACATTCGGCGTGCTGCGCAAGATGTTCAACCTGGCCGAGGTGTGGGGCTACCGCCCCGACGGCACGAACCCGTGCCGCCACGTTCCGATGTTCCCGCCCGGCAAGGAAACCCGGCTCATCGTGGACGACGAACTGGCGCTGATCTTCCGCCATCTGGAGAAATTGGAGGCGGAAGGACTGGAGAACTACGTCATTCCGCTGGCGATTCGCCTGCAATTCGAGTTCGCGGGCCGCCGCTCCGAAATCTGCACCCTCGAATGGAAGTGGGTTGATTTGGAGAACCGGCGCGTGGTGTGGCCGGACAGCAAGACCGGTGGCCTCTCCAAGCCCATGAGCGCGGAAGCCTATCGGCTGCTTGCGACGGCACCACGCCGGGAAGGCTGCCCTTACGTCCTGCCGTCGCCCAACGACCCGGACAAGCATTTGACCTTTGGCGAGCACTACGGTGGCTGGTGCCGGGTGCTCAAGGCCACGGGCGTGGCTCATGTCGGCACACACGGTATCCGCCACCGATCGACGACCGACATTGCCAATTCGGGCGTGCCGACCAAGGTGGGCATGAAGCTGACAGGCCACAAGACCGTGGCGATGTTCATGCACTATGTCCACACCGAGGACAAGCCAGTGCGCGATGCGGCCGAGCTGGTGGCCAGCCGGCGGCAGGCCATCACGGGTGCGCGCCAGCCTGCGGAGGCGACAGCATGAACAGCACAAAATCGCCCGCAGTGGCGGCCAAGGCTGCCGCCTTGCCTGCCGGCTACGCCGGCATCCACGGCGGCATCGTAGAACTGCTTGACGCTGCACGCCG
>JBEEPT010000012.1:0-22230 GCA_041190985.1 Pseudomonadota bacterium | reverse complement strand
CAGTGAATTTTTCCCCCGAAGTGCGCGAGCGCGCCGTGCGCCTGGTGTTGGAGCATCAAGGCGAGCATGAATCGCAGTGGGCCGCGATCGGCTCGATTGCCGCCAAGATCGGCTGCACCGCCGAAACCCTGCGCCGCTGGGTGCGCGAGCATGAGCGTGACAGCGGAGCAGGACCAGGCACGAGCAGTACCGATCAGCAGCGCATCAAGTCGCTGGAGCGAGAGGTCCGGGAACTGCGCAAGGCCAACGAGATCCTCAAGCTCGCCAGCGCGTTTTTCGCTCAGGCGGAGCTCGACCGCCACTTCAAGCGGTGAACGCCTTCATCGACGAGCACCGCGAGGCGCTGGGGATCGAGCCGATCTGTAAGGTGCTGCAGGTCGCCCCGTCGGCCTACCGGCGCTATGCCGCCGAGCAGCGTGACCCCGCTCGGCGCTGCGCACGGGCACGGCACGACGAGACGCTGATGGCGCACATCGAGCGGGTCTGGAACGACAACCTGCAGGTCTACGGGGCCGACAAGGTCTGGCAGCAGCTCAAGCGCGAAGGCCTCACGGTGGCGCGCTGCACGGTCGAGCGGCTCATGCGCCGGCTGGGCCTGCGCGGAGTCATGCGAGGCAAGGTCGTGCGCACCACGGTGCCCGATGCGAAGGCGCCTTGCCCGCTGGATCGGGTCAACCGGCAGTTCCAGGCCGAGCGCCCCAACCAGCTCTGGGTGTCGGACTTCACCTACGTCTCGACCTGGCAGGGCTGGGTCTATGTGGCCTTCGTCATCGACGTCTTCGCGCGCTGCATCGTGGGCTGGCGGGTCAGCCGCTCCATGCAGACGGACCTCGTGCTCGATGCGCTCGAGCAAGCCCTCTACGCCCGCCAGCCCGAGCGCGACAGTTCGCTCATCCACCATTCGGATCGTGGCGTGCAGTACGTCTCGATCCGCTACAGCGAGCGACTGGCCCAGGCCGGTATCGAGTCCTCGGTCGGCAGCAAAGGCGACAGCTACGACAATGCCTTGGCCGAGACTGGGTATTCCGGCCCATCGTGACCGGTCATTCCGGTCTATCGTGACCGACGGTTCCGGCCGAACGTGACCGCCGATTCCGGTCCATCGTGACCGATTTCGGCCCTGACCGGAACGACCGGTCACGATGCCGGAATCATCGGTCACGGTACCGGCACGGTGCCCCATACCACCGCGACGGTGTTGCGCATCTTCATCCCCCATGGCGGGTAGCCTGCCCAGTTTTTTGCTGGAGCCAGCATGCCCGCCGCCAGGATCACCATGCGCAAGATCAAAGACATCCTTCGCCTCAAACACGAGGCCCGCCTCTCGCACGAGCGCATCGCCGCCGCGCTCGACCTCTCCAAAGGGGTCGTGAGCAAGTACATCGGCCTGGCCGCTGCGGCCGGCCTGGACTGGCCGAGCATTGCGCCACTCGACGAAGGCGCGCTGCTGCGTCGCCTGGCCGGCCAGCCGGCTCGCCCCTGCGATTTCGTGCTGCCCGACTACGGCCGCCTGCACCAGGAACTGCGCCGCAAGGGCATGACGCTGATGCTGCTGTGGGAGGAGCATGTGCAGGCCCACCCCGACGAGCCGACCCACCGCTACTCGCAGTTCTGCGAGAACTACCGCCGCTACGCCAAGACGCTCAAGCGTTCGATGCGCCAGATCCACCGCGCCGGCGAGAAGCTGTTCGTGGACTTTGCCGGGCCGACCCTGGCGCTGGCCGATGGCAGCCGGGCCCACATCTTCGTGGCGGCGCTGGGGGCCTCGAGCTACACCTTCGCCTGCGCAACGCCGCGCCAGACCATGGCCGACTGGCTCCAGGGCTGCGCTCTGGCCCTGGACTACATCGGCGGCGTGCCCCAGCTCATCGTGCCCGACAACCCCAAGGCCATGATCGCGCGCCCCGACCGCTACGAACCACAGCCCAACGACACGGTGCAGGACTTTGCCCGCCACTACGGCACCTCGGTGCTGCCGGCGCGCCCCCGCCATCCGCAGGACAAGGCCAAGGTCGAGTCGGCGGTGCAGGTCGTCGAGCGCTGGATCCTGATGCGGCTGCGCCACCAGCGCTTTCGCAGCCTGGAGGAGGTCAATGCGGCGATTGCTCCCTTGCTCGAGCAGCTCAACGCCAAGCCGTTCCAGAAGCTGCCCGGCAGCCGGGCCAGCGCCTTCGCCGAGCTCGACGCCCCGGCCTTGATGGCGCTGCCCCTGCAGCCCTGGGAGTTCGCGACCTACAAGACCGTGCGCGTGCACATCGACTGCCACATCGAGTTCGACGGCCACCGCTACAGCGTGCCGCAGGCGCTCGTCGGCCAGCAGCTCCAGGCCCGGGTGACGGCACGCTCGGTCGAGCTGCTGCACCGCGGCCAGCGCGTCGCCGCCCATGCCCGCAGTGCCCATCGCGGCGGCTACACCACCGTGGTCGAGCACCTGCCGGCGGCCCACCGGGCCCACCTGGAATGGTCGCCCGAACGCCTGATCCACTGGGCGCAGAGCATCGGAGCGGCCACCGGCCGCGCCGTCGAGCGCATCCTGCATGAGCGCCGCCACCCCGAGCACGGCTACCGCGCCTGCCTCGGTCTGCTCTCGCTGGCCAAGCGATACGGCAAGCCCCGACTGGAGGCCGCCTGCGAGCTCGCGCTCGAACTGGGCACCACCCGCTTGAAGCATATCCACGACATCCTCAGCAACGGCCGGGACCGGGCTGCCGCTGTCGACACCCCCGACTGGACCAGTCCGCTGCACGAGCATGTACGCGGCCCCGGCTACTACCAGTGACGTCTCGCCAAGGATCCGACATGATGATGCACACCACCCTGGAGCAGCTGCGCGAGCTGCGCCTGCACGGCATGGTCGCCGGCCTGAGCGAGCAGCTCACCACCACCGGCCTGAGCGGCATGAGCTTCGAGGAGCGCCTGGCCCTGCTCGTCGAGCGCGAGCTGCACTGGCGCAGCGACAAGAAGCGCGAGCGGCTCCTGAAGGATGCCAAGCTCAAGTACCCGCAGGCGGCCATCGAGGACCTCGACAGCCGCGCCGGCCGCGGGCTCGACCGCCAGAGCGTCATGAGCCTGGCGCTGGGCGACTGGGTCAGCGCCGGCCACAGCGTGTTGATCACCGGCCCGACCGGCGCGGGCAAGTCCTGGCTGGCCTGCGCCCTGGCCCAGTACGCCTGTCGCCGCGGTCAGTCGGCGCTGTACCTGCGCGTGCCGCGACTGGGCGAGGAGTTGCGCATCCGCCATGGCAACGGCAGCTTCGGCAAGTGGCTGCTGCAGCTGGCCAAGACCGATGTGCTGCTGCTCGACGATTGGGGCATGACCGCGCTGGACGCCCAGACCAGAGCCGACCTGCTCGAGATCATCGACGACCGCTCAGGGGCCAAGGCCACCCTCATCACCAGCCAGTTGCCAATCGAGCACTGGCACGACTGGGTTGGCGACGCCACCATTGCCGACGCCATCCTGGACCGACTGATGCAGCACCACCACCGTTTCACCCTGACCGGTGAGTCGCTGCGCCAGAGCAAGAGAACCCCGAGAAAGGAGAAACACGACCCTTCATCGTGACCGCCCCACCTACAATTTGAGCGCGCAACACCCCGCACGGTGCAACCGGTCACGATCACCGGAATCAGCGGTCACGTTCGCCGGAATACGCACCGAGACCATCAACGGACTCTACAAGGCCGAGGTGATCCACCGACGTGCACCCTGGAAGACGTCGGAGGCCGTCGAGCTTGCGACCTTGGAATGGGTGTCCTGGTTCAATCACCACCGGTTGCTGGAGCCCATCGGCTACATTCCGCCAGCCGAAGCTGAGGCAAACTACTATCGTCAACTTTCCGAGCAGGCCATCCCGGCCTGACTCACAACCCCGGGCCTCCGCAATACCCGGGGCGGTTCACGATGGCGCAGTTCACCACGCCCGCCATCAGCCCCTTGGTGCTGGCGATGAACATGGCATCCGAGGCCGATACCTTGCGCGTGAGGTTGTTGTCGATGGCCCAGCACAGACAGGCCAGGGCAATGGCCGCCAGACCCTGCGGAGTGGACGATGCCTCCCCCCCCGGAGGGCCACGACAGCACGGCCCCGCCCGCCACGATGGCCGCCATCCCCAGCACGATGCGCCGGTCGGCGTTTTCCTTGAACACGAGCCAAGCGAGCAGCGCCGTCAGAACCGATTCCAGATTCAACATCAGGGCCGCGGTGGACCCTGCCGCCTGGGTCAGGCCCACCATCAGGGCCACCGGACCGAGCACGCCCCCAAAGCCAATCGCCCCCAGCAGCCACGGCCACTCCACGGGCTGCAGGCCCGAAGACTTCCAGCCACGGTCACGCGCCAGGCGGAAGACTCCCAGCCCGATACCGCTGCCCAGGTACAACAGTCCTCCGAGCAGCACGGGATGTATACCGCCCACCAGCCATTTGGACAGCGGGGTGCTGGCGCCAAACAGCATGGCGGCAGCGATGGCAAGCAGAACGTTGTTATTCAAGGGCAGCGCAATCGATAGGAAGCGGCGTCCATGCCTTCAATGAGTGAGGGGATACACCGCCAACCCCAGCAATGCAGCACCTAGCACCAAGACAGGCTCCGGAATCTTCTTGTACTTCCACAGCAAGGCGGTGGCAGCCAGGGCCAGAACTGCAGTCGGCACATCGCTGATCGACCGCTGCGCGATCACCACCACCGAGCCTGCAATAGCCCCGATGGCCGCTGCCGTGATGCCATCGACGAAGGCGATCACCGAAGGGTGCTTGCCCCACTTCTTGAAGTGCGGCGCGGCAATGATGGTGATCAGGTAGCAGGGCAGGAAGGTGGCCGCCGCCGCCATGGCCGCACCCTGGAAGCCGGCGATCAGGTAGCCGATGAAGCCGGTGGTAATGACCACCGGGCCGGGGGTGATCATGGCCACCGCCACCGCGTCGACGAACTGCCGGTCGTTGAGCCAGTGGTGCTCGGTGACGGTACCGCCGTACAGGAACGGCACGATGGCCAAGCCCGAGCCAAAGACAAAGGTGCCTGCCTTGGCGAAAAACAGACCGATCTGCACCAGCAGGCCGGGGTCGGCCATCACTGGGGCGAGCTGGGCCGCATCGACGGGCACGAGCAGGGCCCAGGTCTTGGGCGAAAGCGTGGGCTTGCAACGCACCAGCCACACCAGCACACCCGCCGCGATGAACAGCCATGCGATCTCGGATTGGGTCACGACAGTGACCACCGCCAGCACCGCGAAGATGGCCCACAACAGCCTGTCCTTGCCGATGCTCTTGGTCGAGAGCTTGTGCGCGCCGATGGCCATGATGCCAATCACGGCAGCGGCCACGCCGTAGAACACCGCCTGCATCCAGGGTAGCCCACCGTAGGCGACATAGGCCATGCCCAGGCCCAGCACCATCAGGAATGACGGCAGCACGAAGGCCAATCCGGCGAGCGTCGCCCCCACGATGCGGTGATGCACGAAGCCCAGGTAAATGGCCAGTTGCGCCGCCAGTGGACCGGGGGCGATCTGCGCCAGTGCCAGGCCCTCCTTGTAGTCGGCCTCGGAGATCCAGTGGCGCTCTTCGACCAGGTCACGGTGCATGAAGCCCACCAGGGCCACCGGACCGCCAAAGCCCAGGGCGCCCAGGCGCAGGAAGTACAGGGTCAATTGCCAGAGCGAGTAGGCAGCTCGCTGGGAAGGGTCTTGGGTGATGGGGGCGTTCATGCTTGCGGCTCCTGGCCGTTGATGGAGTTGCCGAAACTGGCGTACAGGCCGTCGAAAACCGCGCAGGCCGATGCCAGCAACCGATCGTCGTCCGAAAGGGTCTCGCGCAAGCCGGCGAGCGTCGCCTCGACGCCCTGGGCTTCGGCCAGCTGGACGCCCCCCACATCCAGGTAATGCACCAGCAGGCCCAGACGGGTCAGTGCCGCTTGCGTCAGTCCGAAGCTCGCGGCCACCACCTCGAAGGTGACGCGCGATCCCACATGCGAAAAATCGGCGCCATCAAAGTCGAACCCGAGGGCACCTCGGGGACAGTCCTGGGGCTGCTTGAGCCAGACGATGCGGGCCTGTGGGTCGATGAAGCGGCGAATCAGCCAGGCGGTTGCCAGGCGGTCCACCCAGGGACGGCATCGGGTGGCCCAGGTGCGGCCTTGGTAATCCGCGACCCTCAGGTCGCGGATCGCCCCTGAGGCGGCATGCGGTTCATTGGGCGACAGCAGCCGGGCGCAGTCGATCTCCAACTCGATCAGGGCAGTCTCGACCTGCTGCCTGGGCGAACCGGGAAAAAAGTCGATTTGCTGGAGCTGGTCGAAGGCCTTGCGCAGCTTGCGAACCTGCTTGACGACATCCGGCGCCGAGGCAGGGTCAAGCCGGTGCGCCGCGGCGGACACCTCGGCCAACAACGCCGCGTACTCCTCGGAGCGATTGAACAAGCTGGCGAAGTCGGTGCCCTCGGGTTCACGGGTTTCCAGCACCCATGCCGAGCCGCCGCTGGCCAGGACATCCTGCGCCTGAGCCGCCAAGAAGGTGCGTTGTTCCGCTGACGCGGGCAGCAGGTAGACCCCGTCGCGCAGCACCGCAGCGCCGCTGGACTTGAGTGAGCGCCAAGCCCGCTGACGCACGGTGGCGTTTTCGGTTGGCAGGCTGGTGATGAAGCAAAGCCAATTCATATGTAGATGATATGTCGCGATGACATGAGATCTACAAATTCATTTGATTGGCCCTGGTGATCCAAGGGGAGGCCAGCAGTCCGGCTGACCTAGGACTGAAATCGGTCAGGGCAGGCCACGGCGTCGGCCAATACATGTTCGATCGTCAAAATGTGATGGATGACAGTTAGCGGAACTAAGGCTTGGTCGTCCGCTCTTGGCCGACAGTGGCCATCGGCGTCACGAGGAGTTCAACTCGAACCCAACCCTGATCGCTGCATGATCCGGGCAGTTCAGACCTACGCGGTGAACATCCTGTCCGCCGGATACTGCGTCAAGAACCGGGCGGCCTGCCCCAGCGGCGCATGCAGCCAGTCGTGGTAGCGCTCCTCCGGCAGGATCACCACCATGCGCTTCGTGTCCTGCGGCTTGTGCAACTGCCGCATCAGCGGGTGGTCGCCGGCGTTGATCATCAGCATGCTGTAGTTGCGCAGGATGCGGCCGTCTGGTGCCCCTGCCGATCCAGATGCAGGCCAATTCCATCGGGTGGTTGTCGACGCGGCTGATGCGCGTCGGCACGGCCCTACCACTGCACCAGTCGGGCTCGTAGATGGCACCGGACGGGATGATGCAGCGCCGCCCGAGCCACCAGACGTCGCGGTAGCTGGGCTCCTAGGCCACGGTCTCACTGCGAGCGTTGTAAGCGTGGCGCGCGATCGACATGTCCCTGGCCCAGTGCGGGATCAGGCCGAACACGCCGGCCATCGCATCCCGCTCGGGCGGATCGCCCTCATGGTCATCGGCCCGTGGTCGGCGGTCCAAAGAGCAGGAGAGTTCACTTGAAGGCCGACCGACTGATTCTGCGCCAGCGCCAGCGCCAGCGCCATCACTGACCCAACCCCGAGCCGGGCATGTCGTTCATGGTCGGCAGCCTGGTGACAGGCAAGTACCGATTGAGCGAAGGTCCGGCCAAGGGCACCCAGGTCGGGCTGTTCGTGGTGAGGGCTTGGGACGGTCTGAAGATGTGAAAATCCATGTACCAGTGGCTACATGGTGGCTACACGGCAGACAAGCAAGAAAAAAGCACCTAGGCATTGCTGCGCTAAGTGCTTGATTCGGTTGGTGGGACGTGCGTGACTCGAACACGCGACCTACGGATTAAAAGTCCGCTGCTCTACCAACTGAGCTAACGTCCCAACCCTTAACTTGTTGCATTCGACTGTTGTCGTCTGCTGAAGTTCAAATTATAGGTGAACTTTCCTGGATTTTCGGCCCAACCGAAATTTTTTTCACGGTGCCCTGCCCTTTGGCCCAGCCATCCATCACCCAGCCGGCTGCCGCCAGGCCGAAGGTGGCCGTCACGCTGACCATGGAGCCGTAGCCATGGCAGTTGAGCGAGCCGTCGCTGGTGCCCGGCAGCACGCAGGAGGCATCGGGCGGTGCGACCGGCTCGCGGCTGAACACGCAGGCCAGCTTCATGCGCCCCTGGCGTGCACCGCCGTGCTGCTTGCGCAGGCGGTAGCGCAGCTGGGCCAGCAGCGGGTCGTGCGTGGTTTCGCTGAGGTCTGCAACCTCCACGGCATGCGCCAGCCGCTTGCCTCCCGCCGCGCCCACCGTGACGAACAGGGCCTGCATCTGGATCGCCCAGGCGGCCATCGCGGTCTTGGCCTTGACCTGGTCGCAGGCGTCGACCACGGCCAGCCGCTCCCCGGGACTGACCGCCGCCTGGGCCAGACAGTCGAGCCAGTTCGCGGGCGTGACGAAGTCGTCGATGACATTGACCTGCGCCACGGGGTTGATCTGAAGGATCCGCTCACGCATGGCCTCGACCTTGGCCTGGCCGTGGGTGGCAGTCAGGGCCTGGATCTGGCGATTGGTGTTGGACTCGCTGATGTGGTCGAGGTCCACCAGCGTGATGCGCCCGACGCCGCTGCGCGCGAAGGCCTCGGCGGCCCAGGAGCCGACCCCGCCTATGCCCACCACGATGGCGTGGGCGTCGTAGATGCGCTGAGCCCCCTCGACACCGTAGAGGCGGCGCAGGCCGCCGAAGCGGCGCTCGAAGGCCTGATCGGCCTCGCTGTCGCTCACTGCATGCGGGCCAAGCGGTCGCGCGCGGCGATGCCCGCTTCCGACTTGGGGTAGCTCTTGAACAGCTCTTCCAGCGTGCGCCGGGCCGCCTTCGCGTCCTTGAGCTCCTGCTGGCAGTTGGCGATCGACAGCATGGCCTCGGGCACCCGTGGATGGTTGGGCACGCGCGCGATCAGCGTGCGGTAGCTGTCGATCGCGGGCTTGTAGTCGCGCGCCGCATAGCGGGCGTTGCCCTGCCAGTAGAGCGCCGACGGCACGTAGGCGCTTTCCGGGTAGCGGCGCAGGAACTGGCCGTAGAGCTCGGCGGCCTTGTCGAAGTCCGAAGCGCGCAGCGCCGCCATCGCGGCCTCGAACTCGGCCTTCTCGCGCGGCTGCACGGTGTAGTCGCTGCCATCGATCGTGACCTTGAGCGGCTCGAGCGTGCGCAGGCGCTCGTCCAGCACCGAGGCAACGCTCTTTTGCTGGCGCTGCAGTTCGGACACGTCGCGGGCCAGTTGCTCGTTCTGGCCGCGCATCTGGGCCAGTTCAGCGCGCAGCGCCTCGACCTGGTTGACAAGGTCGAGAATGGCGCGGCGCGTGTTGCCGCCCTGCTCTTCCTGCTGCTGGCGCAAGGCGCTCAGGCTCGCGTCGCTCGCCTGCCGATTGGCGTCGACCTTGGTACGCAGCTCGAGTATGGCCTTGCGCGCCTCGTCGTCGCCGAACAGCGCATGCGCGGGCATGGCCGCACCGGCGCCCAGCAAAACCAGCGCTGCCAGCGACAGCAGGCGCGCAGTGGAGCCGCCTTGCTGCGGCTGCAAAGAGATGAGAGAGGGCTGCGGCATCTCGGATCAGCGGTAGCTCAGTTCGACGCGGCGGTTCTTGGCCCAGGCTTCCTCGGTGCTGCCCTGGACTGCGGGCTTTTCCTTGCCGAAGCTCACGGCCTCCATCTGGGCATCGGACACACCCGAGACGGCCAGGGCACGGCGCACGGCTTCCGCGCGCTTCTGGCCCAGCGCCAGGTTGTACTCGCGGCCACCGCGCTCATCGGTGTGGCCCTCGAGGTTGACGCGGCGCTTGCGGTCGGCGTTGAGGAACTTGGCATGGCCATCGACCACCGAGTTGTACTCGGGCAGGATGGCATAGCTGTCGAAGTCGAAATAGACGACGCGCGCCAGGTTGGCGGGCGGCTGGCCACCGTTCAAGCCGTCGGCCTGCACACCGGAAACGGCGCGCTGGCCAGCGCCCGCTGCGGCTGCGGCGCCGTCGGCACCGGCGCCCACCTGCGAGCCGGTGCGGTCGGACACCGGGGTTTCATCGAGCTTGACGCTGGAGCCGCAGCCCGCGAGCAAGGCGGTGAGCACACCGGCGGCCAGCAGGCCGCTCAGGCGGGCTGCGCGCGGTTGAAGGGTACGGGCTTGGGAAGCACGGGCGAGACGGTTCATGAAATGCTCAAGAATGTAAAAATGTTTCAACGCAGGAACGGGCCCCAGCTGGGTTCCCGTATGTCTCCAGGCACACTGGCAAGTCGGGTCTTGATCTGGCCGTCCACCGTCGTGGTCATCAGCGCCTCGCGTCCTTGGACCTTGGTCGCATACATGATCAGGCGGCTGTTCGGCGCAAAGCTCGGACGCTCATCATCGCTCGTGTCAGTGACAGATGCGATATTACCGCTACTGAGTTCCATCACCTGCAACTTGAAGGCGCCGCCGACGCGAGAAACGTAGGCCAGCCAGCGGCCGTCCGGGCTGATCGCCGGGGAAATGTTGTAGCTGCCGTTGAAGGTGACGCGCTCCGCCGCCCCACCCCGGGCCGGCATGCGGTAGATCTGGGGCGAGCCGCCGCGGTCACTCACGAAGTAGATCGAGGTCCCGTCCGGCGAAAAAGCGGCCTCGGTGTCGATGCCCCCCGACTGGCTCAGGCGGCGCGGTGCGTCCGCGCCGCCGCTGCCGATGTCGTAGATCTGGGAGTTGCCCGACAGCGTGAGCGTGGCCAGCATGCGGCTGCCGTCCGGCGCCCAGGCCGGCGCCGAGTTGGAGCCGCGGTGCGTCGCCACCGGGCGCCGGCGGCCGCTGGCGACCTCATGCACGTAGATCACGGGCTTGCGCGACTCGAAGGAGACATAGGCCAGCTGGCTGCCGCCGGGCGCCCAGGCCGGCGAGATGATGGGCTCGTTGCTCGTGAGCGCGGCCTGCGCGCCTTCGCCGTCGGCATCGGCCACCCAGAGGTTGTACTGGCCGCCAGTCTTCGAGACGTAGGCGATCCGGGTCGAGAACACGCCCTTGTTGCCGGTGAGTTTCTCGTACACGTAGTCGGCGATCTTGTGCCCGGCCAGCCTGAGATCAGCCGCGACCACGGGAAAGCTCAGCCCACCCAGGTCCTGGCCACGCACCGCGTCCCAGAGCCGGAAGCGCACGTCGAAGCGGCCGTCGGCCAGCCGGTTGACGCTGCCGGTGACCAACGCGTCGGTGCCGCGCTCGCGCCAGGGGCCCAGGTCCGGGCGGGAATTCTCGTCCAGTGCGCCCGCCAGCGGGGCGACCATGCGCAACTGCCCGCTGCGCTCGAGGTCGTTGCGCACCACCGCCGGCACGTCGGTGCCGCCCTGGGCTGCGCCCGCAAACGGGGCGATCGAGAACGGAATCTGCTTGAGGCCGACACCGGCCACCTCGACGCGGAACTGCGCCCAGGCCGGCACCAGCGGCGCGCCCAGCACGCCCACTGCGGCGCAGGCCAGCAGCTGGCGGCGCTTGCCAGAGACCAAAGGAGATGCATCAACGCCCGATATCTTCATTTCGCGGTCCATCTTGTGTAGCTCTTGCGTGGGGCGCCTCGCGCCGGCTGCCGATATTAACGGACGCTCCCGACAGCCCGGCGCGTCAGGGCGGGAAAATTGTGTGCGTTTGTCATCGGACACGACGCCCGCCACGCGTCCGGGTCGGCCATGACCGGGACTGCAGCGCTCAAAGCAGCACGATGTCGTACTGCTCCTGGGTCATCGAGCTCTCGGCCTGCAGCGAGATCGGCTTGCCGATGAAGTCGCTCAGCCCGGCCAGGTGGGCGCTTTCCTCGTCGAGGAAGAGCTCGATCACCTTCGGGCTCGCGACCACGCGGAACTCGCGCGGGTTGAAGGCGCGCGCCTCGCGCAGGATCTCGCGCAGGATGTCGTAGCAGACGCTGCGCGCCGTCTTGACCCGGCCCTTGCCATCGCAGGCGGGACAGGTCTCGCTCAGCATCTGCGCCAACGACTCGCGCGTGCGCTTGCGCGTCATCTCGACCAGGCCGAGCTGCGAAAAACCGCCGACCATGGTCTTGACGCGGTCGCGCGCGATCTGCTTGCGGAATTCGCTCAGGACCGCCTCGCGGTGGTCCTCGCGCACCATGTCGATGAAGTCGACGATGATGATGCCACCCAGGTTGCGCAGGCGCAGCTGGCGCGCGATCGCCTGCGCCGCCTCGAGGTTGGTGCGAAAGACGGTGTCGTCGAAGTTGCGCGCCCCGACGTAGCCGCCGGTATTGACGTCCACCGTGGTGAGCGCCTCGGTCTGGTCGATCACGAGGTAGCCGCCCGACTTGAGGTCGACGCGCCGGCTGAGCGCGCGCGCGATCTCCTCGTCGATATTGTGCAGGTCGAAGATCGGGCGCTCGCCGGTGTAGAGCTGCAGCCGCGCCTGGGTGCTCGGCATGTACTCGCGCGCGAAGGATTCGAGCAGGGCGAACTGCTCGCGCGAATCCACCCGGATCGACTGCGTCTGCGCCCCGACCAGGTCGCGCAGCACGCGCTGCAGCAGCGTGAGGTCCTGATGCAGCAGCGAAGCCGGCGGCAGGCGCTGCGCCGAAGCCTTGATATGGGCCCAGGTCTTGCGCAGGTAGGCGATGTCCTCGGACAGTTCCTCGTCGCTGGCGTCCTCGGCGTTGGTGCGCAGGATGAAGCCGCCCCCGCCCTCGGCGGTCAGGGCCACCAGGCGCTGGCGCAGCGCCTCGCGCTGGGCGTACGGAATCTTCTGCGACACGCCGATGTGGTTGTCCTGCGGCAGGAAGACCAGCAAGCGGCCCGCGATGCTGATCTGGGCCGTCAGGCGCGCGCCCTTGGTGCCGATCGGATCCTTGAGCACCTGGACCATCAGGGCCTGGCCCTCGAAGATCTGGCGCTCGATCGGCACGGTGGCGTCCGCGGTCGGCAGCGCGGCGGACGCGCTGGCTGATGTCGCGGCAGCCGGCTTGTCCTTGCCGCTGTGGCGCGCCGTGATATTAGGCATCAGGTCGGCCACATGCAGGAAGGCGGCGCGGTCGAGGCCGATGTCGATGAAGGCCGACTGCATGCCTGGCAGCACGCGCGAGACCTTGCCGAGGTAGATGTTGCCGACCAGGCCGCGCTCGAGCGTGCGCTCGACGTGCACCTCCTGCACTGCGCCCTGCTCGACCACCGCGACGCGCGTTTCCTGGGGTGACCAGTTGATCAGTATGTCCTGTGCCATGCCCGCCATTAGATCAGAGCCAGGCCGGCCGCCGCCAGCAGTTGGGCCGTCTCGTAGGCGGGCAGGCCCATGATGCCGGTATAGCTGCCCGAGATGCGTTCGATCAGCAAGCCCGCCAGGCCCTGGATGCCATAGGCGCCGGCCTTGCCCATGGGCTCGCCGCTGGCGACGTAATGCTCGATCTGCGCGGGGCTGAGCTCGGCGAACCTGACCTGCGAGCGACTCAGGGCCTGCCACACCTCGCCCCGGTGCGCCACCGCGACGGCGGTCAGGACCTGGTGGCGCTGGCCGGACAGCTGCGCCAGCATGCGTGCCGCGTCGGCCGCCGACTCGGGCTTGCCCAGTATCTCGCGGCCCAGCGCCACGGTCGTGTCGGCGCACAGCACCGGGGCGGCCGGCAGTGCGCGCCGCTGCAGGCGCTCGACCGCATGCTGCAGCTTCAGGCGCGTCACCCGCTTGACGTAGGACGCCGGCGCCTCGCCGGGGCGCACGACCTCGAGCGCCTCGGCGTCCTCATGCGGATCGGGCAGCAGCAGCTCGCAGCGCACGCCCCAGTGTTCGAGCAGCTGGCGGCGGCGCGGGCTTTGCGAGGCCAGGTAGAGCCAGGGCTGGCTGGCGAAATCTTGTGCGGATGCGCTCATGCGGGAGCCGTTTCTGGTGCGGGCGGCGCCGGCCTCGGCGCTCACTCGCGGTGGTAGGGATGGTTGGCGTTGATCGACCAGGCGCGGTAGAGCTGCTCGATCAGCAGCACGCGCGCGAACGCGTGCGGCAGCGTCATGTCCGACAGCCGGATACGCATCTGGGCCTTGGCCTTGAAATCGGGATCGAGCCCGTCAGGCCCGCCGATCACGAGCGCGACGTCGTCGCCCTCGAGCTGCCAGGCCTTGAGCTGGCGCGCCAGCGCCACGGTGGTCAGCTGGCTGCCGCGCTCGTCGAGCACCACGATGCGCGCGCCGCGCGGGATCGCCGCCTCGATGCGGGCACGCTCGGCCGCGTACAGGGTCTCGAGCGTCTTGGAGCCGCGCGGCTCGGTCTTGACGGTCTTGATCTCGACCCTGCAGTCGGGCGGGAAGCGTTTGGCGAAATCGTCGTAGGCAGTCTGCGCCCAGTCGGGCATGCGCTGCCCGACCGCGACGATCAGCAGCTTCATGCCTTCTTCTTGGCCGGTGCGCGCTTGGCGGCGGGCTTCTTGACCGGCTCGCCGACCTTCACGACCTTGACCGGCGCAGCCTTGCGCGCCGGACTCTTCCTGGGTGCCGCTGCAGCCGAGCCGCCCGCGGTCCTGACCGACTTGGCGGGCGCCTTGCGCGCCGGTGCCTTCTTCGCTGCCTCGGCGCCCTCGCCGGCCTTGGCAGCGGCCTTGCGGCCAGCCTTGGCAGCTTCGGCCGGGCTCAGCGCCTCGCCCTTGGCGGCAGCTGCCTTGCGCGCCGACGCCGCGTTGGACTTCTCGGCCGCGGCGCGCGCAGCCTTGGCCTTGGCCTCACTGCTCTTGAGGCGCACCGGCACCTCGCCCCAGATTTCCTCGAGGCGATAGTACTGGCGGATCGTGGGCTGCATCACGTGGACCACGGCCTGGCCGCAGTCGACGATGATCCATTCGCCGTTCTCCTCGCCTTCGGTGCGCGGCTTCTCGAAACCGGCCTCGCGCACCGCGTCACGCACGCTGGCGGCGAGTGCCTTGGTCTGGCGGTTGGTGTTGCCGCTGGCAATGATCACCCGCTCGAACAAGGGGGACAGGCCTTCGGTGTTGAACACCTGGATGTCCTGCGCCTTGACGTCTTCCAGACCGTCCACGATGGCACGCTGGAGTTTCTGGATCTTTTTCTTGTCGGCGGTTTCGCTCATGTAGCGTGTTCGTAAAGATGGTGTTCGGAAATATACCGTGCGACGCCTTCAGGCACCAGCACGTTCAAATCGGGGTAGCGGCGGCTGCCACCGCGCACATGGGCGCGCACCGAGGTCGCGCTGAGCGTATGCAGCGGCATCTGCAGCCGGGTATAGGGGATGTCCACGCCGCCGAGGTCCTGCTCGACGGGCGTGCCCGTTGCGGCCGCCGATCCCAGGTCGACGCCGCGGTTGACAACGGCCAGGGTCGCGCACTGTAACACTTCCTGCCAGCGACTCCAAGTCTTGAAGGCCAGCAACTGGTCGGCGCCCATCACGAGAAAGAGCCTCGCGCCCGGGTATTCGGCGGCCAGTTCGGCCAGGGTGTCGGCGGTATAGGTCGGGCCCGGGCGCTCGATCTCGCGCTGGTCGATCCGCACCCTGGGCAGGCCGGCGAAAGCCTGCTCGCACATCGCGACGCGATGCGACGCCGGCGTCAGCACCCGGGTCTTGTGCCAGGCCTGGCCGGTCGGCAGCACGTGCAGCACGTCGAGCCCGAGCTGCGCGATCGCGGCCTCGGCCAGGGCGCGGTGCGCCCAGTGCGGCGGATCGAAGGCGCCGCCGAACATGCCGACACGCAGGGGACGGGACTGGCTCACGCGTTCAGACCCAGTCCCGGCGCGGCAGGAAATCGGTGTAGAGACGTGCCTCGGGGCTGCCGGCTGCCGGCTGCTCCTGGTAGGACCAGCGCACCAGCGGCGGCATCGACAGCAGGATGGACTCGGTGCGGCCGCCCGACTGCAGGCCGAAATGCGTGCCGCGGTCCCATACCAGGTTGAACTCGACGTAGCGCCCGCGCCGGTAGAGTTGGAACTGGCGCTCGCGCTCGCCGTACTCCATCGCCTTGCGGCGCTCGACGATGGGCAGGTAGGCGTGCAGGAAGGCGTCGCCGACCGCCATGGTCATGGCCGCGCCGCCCTCGAAGCCGAGTTCGGAGAAGTCGTCGAAGAACACGCCGCCGATGCCGCGCTGCTCGTTGCGGTGCTTGAGGAAGAAGTAGTCGTCGCACCAGGCCTTGAAGCGCGGATACTTGTCCGCGCCGTAGGGCTCGAGCGCATCGCGGCAGGTGCGGTGGAAATGGACCGCATCCTCCTCGAAGCCATAATAGGGCGTGAGGTCCATGCCGCCGCCGAACCAGGCCACCGGCGCGCCGCCGTCGCGCGGCGTCGCGCTGATCATGCGCACGTTCATGTGCACCGTTGGCACATAGGGATTGCGCGGATGGAACACCAGCGACACGCCCATGGCCTCGAACGGCGCGCCCGCCAGCTCGGGCCGGTGCTGCGTGGCCGACGGCGGCAGGCTGGCGCCGCGCACATGCGAGAAGCCGCAGCCCGCGCGCTCGAACACCTGTCCGTCTTCCAGGATCTGCGTCACGCCGTTGCCCTGCAGCGGCTCGCCCGGCGCCTTCTCCCAGCCGTCGGACAGGAAAGCCTTGCCGTCGATCTCGGAAATGGCCCAGGTGATGCGCTGCTGCAGCCCCAGCAGGTAGTCGCGCATGATCTGCGCCGGCGACTGGCTCATTTGCCCAGGGCCCGGTAGCCGATGTCCTTGCGGTACTGCATGCCGTCGAAGGCGACGCCAGCGACCAGCTCGTAGGCGCGCTGCCGCGCCTCGGCCACGCCATGGCCCAGCGCGGTCGCGCACAGCACGCGTCCGCCGGAGGTCAGCACCTGGCCGTCCTTCATGACGGTGCCGGCGTGGAACACCACCGCGTCGTCGCGGTCGACCGGCAGCGCCGTGATCACGTCGCCCTTGCGCGGGTTCATCGGGTAGCCGGCGGCCGCCAGCACCACGCCCATGGCGAAGCGCTCGTCCCATTCCAGGCTGACCTGGTCCAGGCGCTCCTCGGTCGCGGCCAGCATCACCTCGGCCAGGTCGGACTTCAGGCGCATCATGATGGGCTGGGTCTCGGGGTCACCCATGCGGCAGTTGAACTCGAGCGTCTTGACGCTGCCGTCGGGCGCGATCATCAGGCCGGCGTAGAGGAAGCCGGTGAACGGGATGCCGTCGGCCTCCATGCCGCGGATCGTCGGCAGGATGATCTCTGCCATCGCGCGGCGGTGCACCTCGGCCGTGACGACCGGGGCCGGCGAATAGGCGCCCATGCCACCGGTGTTCGGGCCCTGATCGGCGTCAAGCAGGCGCTTGTGGTCCTGGCTGGTGGCCAGCGCCGTGACGTTCTTGCCGTCACACAGCACGATGAAGCTGGCTTCCTCGCCCTGCAGGAAGGACTCGATCACGACGCGCGCGCCGCCTTCGTTGTGTGTCACGCCCAGCGTGTTGTCGACCAGCATGAAGTCGACCGCCTCGTGCGCCTCGGCCAGCGTCATCGCGACGACCACGCCCTTGCCAGCCGCCAGGCCGTCGGCCTTGACCACGATCGGCGCGCCGACCTGGTCGATGTAGGCGTGCGCCTGCACCGGGTCGCTGAAGGTCTCGTAGGCCGCGGTCGGGATGCCGTGGCGCTTCATGAAGGCCTTGGAGAAGGCCTTGGAGCTCTCCAGCTGCGCGGCCGCCCGGGTCGGACCGAAGATGCGCATGCCGTGGGCGCGGAACTCGTCGACCACGCCGGCGGCCAGCGGCGCCTCGGGGCCGACCACGGTCAGCGCGATGCCCTTGGCCTGCGCCCATTCGCGCAGAGCGACGACGTCGGTGATGGCCAGGTTGATCAGGCCGGGATCACGCTCGGTGCCGCCATTGCCCGGCGCCACGAAGACCTGCTCGACGCGCGCGGACTGCTTGAGCTTCCAGGCCAGCGCGTGCTCGCGCCCGCCGCCGCCGATCACCAGCACCTTCATCTTGTCCGCGCTCATTCGCCGATCTCCGCGTTGTGGTAGACGTTCTGCACGTCATCGAGGTCTTCCAGCACGTCGAGCAGCTTCTGCATCTTCGCCGCATCTTCGCCGCTGAGCTCTATCGTGTTGTCGGCGCGCATCGTGACTTCTGCCACTTCCGGCGTCAGACCGGCGGCTTCGAGCGCGTTCCTGACCGCCTCGAAGTCGCCCGGCGCGGTCAGCACCTCGATCGCGCCGTCGTCGTCGGCGATCACGTCCTCGGCGCCGGCCTCGAGCGCAACCTCCATCACCTTGTCCTCCGAGGTGCCGGGCGCAAAGACCAGCTGGCCGCAGTGCTTGAACTGGAAGGCCACCGAGCCTTCGGTGCCGAGGTTGCCGCCATGCTTGGAGAAGGCGTGGCGAACCTCGGCCACGGTGCGCACGCGGTTGTCGGTCATGGTGTCGACGATGATCGCAGCGCCGCCGATGCCGTAGCCCTCGTAGCGGATTTCCTCGTAGTTGATGCCTTCGAGCGTGCCGGCCGCCTTGTCGATGTTGTACTTGACGCGGTCAGCAGGCATGTTGGCGGCCTTGGCCTTGTCGACCGCCAGGCGCAGCCGTGGGTTGGCGCTCAGATCCGTACCACCGGTGCGCGCAGCCACGGTGATTTCGCGAATGATGCGCGTCCAGATCTTGCCGCGCTTCTCATCCTGCCTGCCCTTGCGGTGCTGGATATTGGCCCACTTGGAATGCCCTGCCATGAAAACCTCGTGATATTGATGATCGCCAGGATCAGCGCAGCGCCCGACCGACAGGCCGGGGCACGCTGCAGCGCACGCACGGGCCGCCCTGGGGCCCGCCGCGCAAAATCTGCCTGTAACCGCGTATTGTACTTTTCGGCCCGCGACCGCGGACCGCCCGGGGCGGCTTTTGCGGGCCTCGGCCTGTCAATTCCCGCTCTCGCCCGGTCAGCCCCCACCGGCACGCGGCCGGCGCGCACCGCTCAGGCTTCGGGCGCAAGCAGGCCAGCGTAGTCGTAGAGCTCGGACAATATGGCCTCGGCGCGCTCGTCATCGCGTTCGGCCGCCTCCTCCTGCAGCTCGTCCAGACGCGCGAGCAGCGCCTCGGCGCTCAAGGCACCGCCCTCCCCGCGCAGCAGCCGCGCGCGGCAATGCGCCTGCCAGCGGTCCTGCTCCGGCGGCGTGAGGCTGGCGGGGAAGTTGCGCGCCCGGTAGCGGAACACCAGCTCCGGCAGGCGCGGGTCGTCGAAGCCGGCCTCGCGCCAGGCCGGATCGGCCGGGTCACAGCCCTTGAGCTGCCGCAGCCGGCGGCGATCGGCATCGTCGAGGAAGCCGCCGTAGAGGTCCTGGTCGACATCGACCGGGCCGGCCGGCGCGGGCTTGGCGAACACCTCGCGCCAGAGGCCGCTGAGGTCGGGCAGCGCGCGCGCCACCTGCGCATGCGCGGCGGCGCGCTCCAGGTCCAGGCCCCACTTCTGCGCCAGCTCGGGCTTGAGCGTGCGCAGGTTGCCGACCACCATCGGCGACTTGTTGAGGTGCACGCTCTTGACCGGCAGTCGCCGCACGCCCTCGGGCAGGTCCTCGCTGCGCGTGAACAGGCGCTCGCGCACCTGCGTCGCCGACAGCTCGAGCAGCACGCGCGGGTCCTGCTCCAGGTCCCAGGCCAGCAGCTCGTTGCGGTTGTAGGGATGGCTGGCCAGCGGCCACATCAGCCCCAGGCAGCCGCGCTCGGGCGCGAACATGCCGGAGACATGCAGAAAGGGCCGCGCCGATTCCGGCAGGACCGGCAGGCCCAGCTCGGCCATGACGCGATCCTTCTTGTGCAGGCCGAAGGCGAAATCGAACAGCTTGGGCTGGTGCTGGCGGAGCAGGCGCGCCAGCGCGATCGTCGCGCGCACGTCCGACAGCGCGTCGTGCGCGGCCTCGTGCGCGATGCCGTTGGCGCGCGTCAGGTCCTCGAGCTTGAAGCTGGGCCGGCCGTCGGGCTTCTTTGGCCAGACGATGCCCTCCGGGCGCAAGGCGTAGGCCAGGCGCACCACGTCGAGCAGGTCCCAGCGGCCGCAGCCGTTGCGCCACTCACGCTCGTAGGGGTCGATCAGGTTGCGCCAGAACAGGTAGCGCGTGAACTCGTCGTCGAAGCGTATCGTGTTGTAGCCCACGCCTATGGTGTCGGGCCGCCCGAGCTCAGCCTCGATGCGCGCCGCGAACTCGTGCTCGGGCAGGCCGCGCTCCAGGCAGAGCTGGGGCGTGATGCCCGTGATCAGGCAGCTTTCGGGCGCCGGCAGGTAGTCCGGCGCCGGGCGGCAGTAGAGCATCAGCGGCTCGCCGATCTCCTTGAGCTCGGCATCGGTGCGGATCGCGGCGAACTGGGCCGGACGGTCGCGCCGCGGACTGATGCCGAAGGTTTCGTAGTCGTGCCAGAGAAAAGTCATTGCGCTCATCCTGGCGAGTATGACATCCGACAGCTTCGTCTACAGACGTTGCAGCCCGTTGCACCAACGGGCTGAGCGGCCGACAGCTGCTCGCCGAGCTCAGAGCGCGCGTAGCTTCAGGCCAGCCGGTCTACGCCTGAAACGCAAGCGGCTCCCCGCAGGAAGCCGCCTTGGTATCACTGGCCGCCCGGCGGGCGGCTCTCACGCAGCGATCAGTCTGCCGCTGCCTCTTCCGGCTCGGCCTTCGAGTGCCGTTCCCTCTTGGGCAGGGGCTGGATGTCGAGCTTGACCTCGGGCTTGTCCTCGACGCTGGTGTCGATGTCCACCGTCAGGCGCCCGCCATCGGTCAGGCGGCCGAACAGCAGCTCGTCGGCCAGCGCGCGCCGGATCGTGTCCTGGATCAGGCTCTGCATCGGACGCGCGCCCATCAGCGGGTCGAAGCCCTTCTTCGCCAGGTGCTTGCGCAGGTTGTCGGTGAAGGTCACCTCCACCTTCTTCTCGGCGAGCTGGTGCTCGAGCTGCAGCAGGAACTTGTCGACCACGCGCAGGATGATCTGCTCGTCGAGCGGCTTGAAGCTCACGATCGCGTCGAGCCGGTTGCGGAACTCGGGCGTGAACAGGCGCTTGATGTCGGCCATCTCGTCGCCGGCTTGGCGCTCGGTGGTGAAGCCGATCGTCGCCTTGTTCATGGTCTCGGCACCCGCGTTGGTCGTCATGACGATGATGACGTTGCGGAAGTCGGCCTTGCGCCCGTTGTTGTCCGTCAGCGTGCCGTGGTCCATCACCTGCAGCAGCACGTTGAAGATGTCCGGATGCGCCTTCTCGATCTCGTCGAGCAGCAGCACGCAATGCGGCTTCTTGGTGATGGCCTCGGTCAGCAGGCCGCCCTGGTCGAAGCCGACGTAGCCCGGAGGCGCGCCGATCAGGCGGCTGACCGCGTGGCGCTCCATGTACTCGGACATGTCGAAGCGGATCAGCTCGATGCCCAGGATGTAGGCCAGCTGCTTGGCGGCCTCGGTCTTGCCGACGCCGGTCGGGCCGCTGAACAGGAAGGCGCCGATCGGCTTGTCCGGCTTGCCCAGGCCCGAGCGCGACATCTTGACCGCCGAGGCCAGCACGTCGAGCGCCTTGTCCTGCCCGAACACGACCGCCTTGAGGTCGCGCTCGAGGTTCTGCAGCTTGCTGCGGTCGTCGCTCGAGACGCTGGCGGGCGGGATGCGCGCGATCTTGGCCACGATGTCCTCGATCTCGGCCTTGCCTATGGTCTTCTTGCGCTTGGACGGCACCAGGATGCGCTGGGCCGCGCCCGCCTCGTCGATCACGTCGATCGCCTTGTCGGGCAGGTGGCGGTCGGTGATGTACTTGGCGCTGAGCTCGGCCGCGGCCTGCAGCGCGGCCTGGCCGTACTTGACGCTGTGGTGCTCCTCGAAGCGGCTCTTGAGCCCCTTGAGGATGTCGATGGTCTGCTCGACCGTGGGCTCGACCACGTCCACCTTCTGGAAGCGACGGCTCAAGGCGGCGTCCTTCTCGAAGATGCCGCGGTACTCGGTGAAGGTGGTCGCGCCTATGCACTTGAGCTGGCCGCTCGAGAGCGCCGGCTTGAGCAGGTTGGACGCGTCCAGCGTGCCGCCCGACGCTGCACCGGCGCCGATCAGGGTGTGGATCTCGTCGATGAACAGGATCGCGTTGGGCTTTTCCTTGAGCGTCTTGAGCACCCCCTTCAGGCGCTGCTCGAAGTCGCCGCGGTACTTGGTACCGGCCAGCAGCGCGCCCATGTCGAGCGAGTAGACCACTGCCTCGGCCAGCACCTCGGGCACGTCCTTCTGGATGATGCGCCAGGCCAGGCCCTCGGCGATCGCGGTCTTGCCCACGCCGGCCTCGCCGACCAGCAGCGGGTTGTTCTTGCGCCGGCGGCACAGGATCTGGATCACGCGCTCGACCTCGTAGTC
>JBEEPT010000011.1:0-11028 GCA_041190985.1 Pseudomonadota bacterium | reverse complement strand
GAGCCGCGCATCCCCCAGGTCCAAGGTCTCGAATTCTTCTGTCGCCCAGCTCACACCCACGCTCCTGTCATGACAAAGCCGTCATCCTACGAGATGTGTATAACGGGATGCCTTCAACGTCCCCGCCGACAAGTACCTGCTTCTGCCCATGGTGAATACCGTATGTGACACCCTTTATCCGGATGGGAATACGGTGGCGGAGTTGCGCGCTTGTGCTAATGGGGTTGCGGATTCAGTCACCGGCCTCAAGGCTGACGGGATTGCCCATTCCGACCCGAATCTCTTTCACTACCGAGAATACTTTGAAGATTTTTCTTACGAGGTGGTGGCAGGCAATGCGTTCGGCGCAGTGAATACCGGACTGGCTGAACACGCTGTCGCGGATGGCTATTGGCTGATGCTGGAACCCCTGGGCACCAGTGGTCCGTACACGATTACCTTCGGCGGCGAGACCCCTTTCTTCACGACCCAGGTGACTGACACCATCACCGGCGTGCCCGAACCGGCTTCGCTCGCGTTGCTTGCCAGTGGCCTGGTGGGCTTGGCCGGGGTGAGGCGCAAGCGCGACTGAGGCCGTCGCCCGGCCTGGCTTCAGCGCTCGTAGCTCGCGAAGTCGAAGGCCGGGCCGGCGTCGCTGCCGGCGTGGTGCTCGCGTGCGGTCTCGCGCCATTCGGGGCCCAGCGTCGGGGCCCAGGCGTCGCCCTCGTAGTCCTGTGCGATCTCGGTGACGAGCACGCGCTGCGCCAGCGGCAGCGCCTGGGCGTAGATCTGGGCGCCGCCCATGACCCAGACCTCGGCCGGCGGCTGGGCCAGCGCGGCGCAATGCGCCAGCGCCTGCTCGATGCCGCCCAGCGGCAGCGCGCCTTCGGCTTGCAGTTGCGCGGCGGTCGCGCCGTCGCGCGTCAGCACGATGTTGAGCCGGCCAGGCAGCGGGCGGAACTTCGCCGGCAGCGACTCCCAGGTCCTGCGGCCCATGATGACCGGGCAGCCCTGGGTCAGGCGCCTGAAGTGGGCGAGGTCTTGCGGCAGGTGCCAGGGCATGGCGTTGTCCTTGCCGATGACGCCGTTGGCGGCGCGGGCGTAAATCAGGTTGAGTCGCATGGCGCGCGAGGATAGCACCGCGGCTGCCGCGCCGGCTGCGACAATCGCCGCATGAGCCAGATCTTGCAGCAATTGCTCGGGCTTGCATTGCCCGTCATCCAGGCGCCCATGGCCGGTTCGCAGGGCAGCGCGCTGGCGCTGGCCGTGAGCGCGGCCGGTGGCCTCGGTTCCCTGCCGGCCGCGACGCTGGCGCTGCCGGCGTTGCGCGCCGAGCTCGAGCTGCTGCGGCGCGAGGCGCGCGGACCCTGGGCGGTCAACTTCTTCTGCCATCGTCCGCCGCTGCGGGATGAGGCGCGCGAGGCGCGCTGGCGTGCGGTGCTCTTGCCCTATTACGCCGAGGCCGGGCTGGAGCCGCCCGTCGGCCCGGCGCAGGCGGCCCGCGCGCCCTTCGACGCCGCGGCGGCCGACCTGCTGGAGGAGTTCCGACCGCCGGTCGTGAGCTTCCATTTCGGGCTGCCGGCGCCCGAACTGCTCGCGCGCGTCAAGGCCTGCGGCGCTCGGGTGCTGTCGAGCGCGACCACGGTCGAGGAGGCGCTCTGGCTGCAGCAGCACGGCGCCGATGCCGTGATCGCGCAGGGGCTGGAGGCGGGCGGCCACCGCGGCATCTTCCTGGGCGACGACCTGACGACGCAAAGCGGCACCCTGGCGCTGCTGCCGCGCATCGTGCGCGCGGTCCGCCTGCCGGTGATCGCGGCCGGCGGCATCGCCGACGCGGCGGGCGTGGCGGCGGCGCGCGCGCTCGGCGCCGCCGGCGTGCAGGTCGGCACCGCCTACCTGCTCTGCCCCGAGGCGCAGACCGGCGCGCTGCACCGCGCCGCCTTGCAGTCCGCCGCGGCCGGCCACACTGCGCTGACCAATGTCTTCACCGGCCGGCCCGCGCGCGGCATCGTCAACCGCGCGATGCGCGAGCTCGGACAGGTCGAGGCGGGCAGCTGCATCAGCCCGTTCGCGCCGGCCTTCCCGCTCGCGGCCTCCGACCTTGCGCCGTTGCGCGCGCAGGCCGAGTCGCGCGGCCGCGACGACTTCACGCCGCTGTGGGCGGGGCAGGCGGCGCCGCTGGCGCGCGCCCAGCCGGCGGCCGAGCTGACCCGCGCGCTGGCCGAGGGCTGGCAGGGTTGATTGCCTGGCCAAGTGCCCGGTTCAGGGTCGGGCACGCGTGCGGATGATGGGGGCATCCATCGGAGCCAGTTGCGCCCAATCGAGGTAATGGCCAAGGAGTTGCAGGCTACGGTCCGGGATCATGAAGTCCTTGTCGTGTTGATGAAGGATGAACTGTCCCAGCCAGCGCAGGTTCAGCGCCTCGAACACCGGCACCCAGCTTTCCTCGCCCTTGATCTTGCGCCGCACCGACAGCGCCGGGTTGAACTGGTAATGACCGTGCGCGACGCGCTGGAACAGCATCCGGTTGTACGCATAGTCGCGCTCGACCTCGTTGCGTGACAGTACGCTGCTGATGTGGGTGCGTTTGTTGCGTTCGGCGCGCAGCACGCTGGCGGGCAAGTCTTGCCAGACGTCGAGCAGCATGTCGGTCTTGAACGCGCAATGCTCGTAGAAGCCCTGGTGGCCCGTGCTGAAGCCGAGGCGCGTCAACACCCACAGCGTCTGCAACAGGAAATATTCGCTCAGATGGCGGTCGATGCGCACCAGGCGCTGGCCGGTGTTGATGTCGATCGAGCCGGGAGCCAGCAAATCGTACAGGGCTGCGAACGGTCCGTGCGCGAACTTGGAGTCCTGGAAGGCTTCGAGCATGGCCCAGTGCAGCGCGTTGCAGCCGAACTGGTCGACCGCTTCGCGGTCGGCGCCGCGCTCGATCAGTGCCTCCACCAGCGGCACGTTGCCAACCGCCGCCGCCGCCATCAGTGGCGTGAGGTTCATCGGCAGGCGGTGCTCGAGTCCGTAGACATCGCACTGGCGCAGCACCTCCTTGATGTGGCGACTGGCATAAGCGGCCAGGCTCTTGCGCGCCAGGCTGCCAAACTGTTCGGAGAAATCCGCCGGCCGCGAGAAAACATTGCGCGGCGGGTAGAAGCGGGCATGGGGGTGATTTCTTTCGGCTGCGCCGATGACACGCTGCGCCGGGGCGAACTTCGTCAGGACGTTGAGCCCGTTGGCCAGTTCGGGCAGGTGGTGGCAGGCCGCGATCTCGAGCAGCTGCTGCTTGTGCTTGTTGCCCGGGAGCTGCTCGATGAACACCTTGCGCATCAGGTCCTCTGTGTGGGCCTGCCCGAACACCGGCCAGGGCGGCGTCGCCTGCCTGAGGATGTCCTTGCGGATCGCGTCGGCCTGTTCCTGCTTGCCCTGCAGTTCGAGCTTGCGCGCCTCCTTCTGCCAGTCCTCCAGCGACGACTGTTTCACATCCAGCTTGACCTGGCCGCCGTCGTGCACCTCGAGCAGGTCGAACAGCGGATGGCGCAGGTCGGACTCGATCAGGTAGAGGTTCCTGATCGCGCGCGTGAGCGCGACATAGAGCGCGTTGACGAAGAACTTGTAGACCTCGAGCGACTTGTCGTTCTTGTCGCGCGCGCGCCGGTATTCGAGGCTGTCGATTTGCAGGTCCTCGGCGCGCACGCCCTCGACGATCTCGCCGAACTCGGCGCGGTGGTCCGAGATGAAGCGGTAGAGCACGATGTTCTCGTACTCCAGTCCCTTGGCCTCGTGGATCGAGAACAGCAGCGGCGTGCTGAAGTGCTTGCGCGCCTCGGCCTTGTCCTCGTCGCGCATCACGAGCACGGCAAACCGGGTCGATTGCCGGATCTGCTGGTTGAGCGCCTTCTTGTCCGCGTCCTTGTCGGCCAGCAGCTGCACCGCGCCGGTCTCTCCGCCGACGGCCTGCACCAGGTAGTTGCTCTCGCGGTCGATCGAGCCGAAGCGGCGCTGCTTGATCTTGAGCAGCTGGTTGGCCACGCGCGTGGCCTCGTGTCCGTTGCGGAAATTGGCCGCCAGCACGCTCAGGGTCTGGCGTTCGGCCAGCGCCTCGTCGTGCCAGAACAGGCTCTTGACCTGCGCCCAGGAGAAGAAGTTCGGATGCACAATCTGGTTGGAGTCGCCGCAGAGCAGGAACTGGCCCGGTTTCCTGAGCGTCCTGAGCACCAGCGCGAGCTGCACCGGCGTGAGGTCCTGCACCTCGTCGATGACGACGAAGTCGTAGCGTGGCCGGGCGTGCGCCAGCCAGTCCTGCGCGACCAGGTTGAGGTCGAACAGCCTGGACTCGGCCAGCCAGGCGCGGTATTTCTCGAACAGGTCGTAGAGCGCGTCGCGCCGCTCGGGCGCGAAGATCGACTGGCGCACGCCGAGCGCCAGATAGGCCTCGCGCGACAGGACGCCCTGCGCCGAGGCCGCGAGCACGCCGCGGATCTCCTCGAAGGCCTGGTGCGCGTCGATGTCCTTGAAGGCCTGGCGCATGCGGGTGAACCAGGCGGCGAAGTCGCGCCACAGCGCCTCGCGCCCGCCCGGCACCTCGATGCTCTCGATGAACTCGCGGTAGGACAGGAAGAGCGCTTCCTGTCCTGGCAGCTCGAAGCCGTTGGCGTAGTAGAGGTCGCGCGCGCTCTGCGCCAGGAAGGCCGAATGCGTGACGTAGAGCACCTCGCCCTCGGCATGCTTGAGCTTTTCCAGCGTCAGCGCGGTCTTGCCGCTGCCGGCGCTGCCGATCACGATCAGCGGTGCCGGCTGGCGGTAGATCGCCTCCTGCACGTCATCGAACGAGATCGGCTTGTCGAGCAGATGGACGGCCGCATGTTCCGGGTGCAGGTAGCGCATCGGCTGGACTTGCTGCGTCTCGGCGCTGGCTTCGTGCCAGTCGATGTCGGGAATCTTGTCCTCGTCGATCGCCGCGCCGCGCAGGAAGCGTGACTTGCCGTAGTCGTGGTTCAGGATCACTTCGAGCATCAGCGCGCAGACCTCGCCGTCGTGGCGCACCAGCGTGAACAGCAGCCGGTTGCTGTCGTCGAGACGGGCGCGGTAGAACCGGCCCTGTCCGGCTTGCCCGAGCTTCTTGACCTGGGCGGCGCGGAAGTCGCCGCTGGCGATCGCCTGTGCCACCTTGCGGTAGGTCTTGGCGACCTTGTGTGTGTCGAGGCCGGTGTATTCGAGTATGCGCATCGTGTTCGATAAGGTGACTGATCGCGACGATCGGATCGGTGGAGCCAATGGTGTGCAGGCCGCTCAGGCGCCCCAGCGCGGGATCGCGTGCCGGCCGTAGCTGATCGAGACGTTCTTGGGCTCGGTGAAGGTCTCCAGGCTCCAGCGGCCGCCGTCGCGCCCGAGCCCGCTGGCCTTGACGCCGCCAAACGGCGGGCGCGGGTCGCGCGCGCTCTGGCTGTTGACGTAGCAGACGCCGGCCTCGAGCGCGGCGGCGACGCGGTGGGCACGCCCGGCGTTCTCGCTCCAGACATAGCTGGCCAGGCCGTAGGGGCTGTCGTTGGCCAGTGTTATTGCATCCGCCTCGTCGCTGAAGGGCAGCAGGCAGGCGACCGGGCCGAAGATCTCCTCGCGCAGGATGCGCATCTCCGGCCTGACGTCGGCGAACACGGTGGGCCAGACGAAGTTGCCGTCGCGCACCGCGGCGGCCGGCTCGGGGGCGTAGTCGGGTCGCTCCACGCCGCCGCACAGCAGCGTCGCGCCTTCCTGCAGGCCGAGCTCGATGTAGTTGCGCACGCGCGCCAGATGCCCCCGGCTGACCATGGGTCCGATCACGGTCGCGGGGTCGCTCGGGTCACCGACCGGAATCCGCCGGGCGCGCTCGACGAAGCGGCGCGCGAACTCGGCGTAGACCGATTGCTGCACCAGGATGCGGCTGCCGGCGGTGCAGCGCTCGCCGTTGATGCTGAAGATCATGACCAGCGCGGCGTCGAGCGCACGCTCGAAGTCGGCGTCCTCGAACACGATGAAGGGGCTCTTGCCGCCGAGCTCCATGCTGTACTTCTTGAGGCCGGCGCTGCGCACGATCGCATTGCCGGTGGCGGTCGAGCCGGTGAAGGACACCAGCCGCACGTCCGGGTGCGCGACCAGCGGCGCGCCGGCGTCGCGGCCACTGCCGTGCACGATGTTGAGCACGCCGGGCGGAACGCCCGCCTCGAGCGCGAGCTCGCCCAGGCGCGCAGCGGTCAGCGGGCTGAGCTCGCTCGGCTTGAGCACCGCGGTGTTGCCGTAGGCCAGGCAGGGCGCGACCTTGGCGCTGGCGGTCAGCAGCGGCACGTTCCAAGGGCTGACCAGCGCGCAGACGCCGACCGGCTGCAGCAGGGTGTAGTTCAGGTGGGTGGGCGTGCTGAAGGTCTGGCCGTCCATGCGGGTGCACAGCTCGGCGTGGTGGTGGAAGCTGTCGGCCGCGCGCGGCACCAGGTGCGAGCCGGTCTGCGCGATCACCTGGCCGCAGTCGGCGGTCTCGATGCGCGCGAGCTCTTCGGTGTCGCGCGTGATCAGCTCGCCGAGCCGGTGCATGATGCGCGCGCGCTGCACCGCCGGCGTGGCCGCCCAGGCCGGGAAGGCCGCACGGGCGGCCTGGACGGCGGCGTCGACCTCGGCCGGGCTGCCGGCGGCGACCTGGGCCAGAACTTGCTGGTTGGCGGGATTGAGGCTGTCGAAATGGGAGCGGCCCGCGACGGCCTGGCCCTTGATCAGATGGGCGATGCGCATGAGCTATCCGGTAGTGGCGGGCCGTCGCGATGACGGGCGCCGGTCGTGCGCCGTATGGTAGCCGACCGGCTGGCATGCACCGGCCGGGGATTGCTGAAACAATGTCTGCCTTGGCTTTGTTTTTCCGAAGAATCACCATGGATCTCCAGCTTCAAAACCAGCATGTATTGATCACCGGCGGCAGCCGGGGCATAGGCTTTGCCTGTGCGCATCAGTTCCTGGCAGAGGGTGCCCGTCTCACCCTGGTCGGCCGCGACGGCGTCCATCTGCAATCCGCGCGTGCCAAGCTGCAGCAGCAGTATCCCGGCCGCGACGCAGCCATCCACATTCTGAGCGCTGACTTGACTGATCCTGACGCCGCCCGCGCGATGCTCGAGCAGGCCCAGGCAGCCGCGCCGGCAGGACTGGGGCCGGTCGACATACTGGTCAACTGCGCCGGCGCGGCGCGCCGCACCCCGCCCGACGAGCTCGGTCCCGCCGCCTGGCATGCGGCGATGCAGGCCAAGTTCTTCAGCTACATCAATGTGATCGACCCGCTGGTCAAGCAGTTCGCCGAGCGCGGTCGCGGCGTGATCGTCAACGTCGTCGGCACCGGCGGCAAGGTCGCCAGCCCGATCCACCTGCCCGGCGGCTCGGCCAACGCGGCGCTGATGCTGGCCAGCGCCGGCCTGGCCAACGCCTACGCCGGGCGCGGCGTGCGCGTCAACGTCGTCAACCCGGCGCAGACCCGGACCGAGCGGCTGGACCAGGGCCTGCAGGCCGAGGCCAGGCTGCAGGGCATCAGCGCGCAGGAGGCGCTGGCGCGCGTCAACCAGCGCCATCCGATGGAGCGCATCGCCGAGCCGGGCGAGATCGCCGACGCGGTCGTGTTCCTGGCGTCGCCGCGCGCGAGCTACGTCAATGGCGCGGTGCTGACCGTGGACGGCGGCCTGACGCCGCTGGTGGCCTGAGGCGCATCGCCCTTAAAATCGTGGATTGGCCGGACCCAGGTCCGCTACCCCGCGTCACGCAACGCAAGGCAACATGACCCAGAACACCGCAAAACCCGTGGCCTCCGTGGCCGAGATCCGCAAGACCTTCCTGGACTTCTTCGCCACCAAGGGCCACACCGTGGTCGCGTCCAGCCCGCTGGTGCCGGGCAACGACCCGACGCTGATGTTCACCAACTCGGGCATGGTCCAGTTCAAGGACGTGTTCCTCGGCACCGACAAGCGCAGCTATGTGCGCGCGGCTTCGGTGCAGGCCTGCCTGCGTGCCGGCGGCAAGCACAACGACCTCGAGAACGTCGGCTACACCGCGCGCCACCACACCTTCTTCGAGATGCTGGGCAACTGGTCGTTTGGCGACTACTTCAAGCGCGAGTCGCTCAAGTGGGCCTGGGAGCTGCTGACCGAGGTCTACCAGCTGCCCAAGGAGCGCCTGCTGGCCACCGTCTACATGGAGGACGACGAGGCCTACGACATCTGGACCAAGGAGATCGGCCTGCCGGCCGAGCGCGTGATCCGCATCGGCGACAACAAGGGCGGCCGCTACAAGTCCGACAACTTCTGGATGATGGCCGACACCGGCCCCTGCGGTCCCTGCTCGGAGATCTTCTACGACCACGGCGAGCACATCCCCGGCGGCCCTCCGGGCAGCCCGGAGGAGGACGGCGACCGCTTCATCGAGATCTGGAACAACGTCTTCATGCAGTTCGAGATGCACGAGGACGGCTCGGTCACGCCGCTGCCGGCGCCCTGCGTCGACACCGGCATGGGCCTGGAGCGCCTGGCCGCGATCCTGCAGCATGTGCACAGCAACTACGAGATCGACCTGTTCGACACGCTGATCAAGGCCGCCGCGCGCGAGACCGGCTGCACCGACCTGGCCAACCCCTCGCTGCGCGTGATCGCCGACCACCTGCGCGCGACCTCCTTCCTGGTCAGCGACGGCGTCATCCCGTCCAACGAAGGCCGCGGCTATGTGCAGCGCCGCATCGTGCGCCGCGCGATCCGCCACGGCTACAAGCTCGGCCGCAAGACGCCGTTCTTCCACAAGCTGGTGCCCGACCTGGTCGCGCTGATGGGCGCGGCCTATCCCAACCTGGCCGCCAACGCGCAGCGCATCGCCGAGGTGCTCAAGGCCGAGGAAGAGCGCTTCTACGAAACGCTGGCCAACGGCATGGAGATCCTCGACGCCGCGCTGGGCAACGGCGAGCAGGTGCTGCCGGGCGAGGTCGCGTTCAAGCTGCACGACACCTATGGCTTCCCGCTCGACCTGTCGGCCGACGTCTGCCGCGAGCGCGGCGTGGGCGTCGACGAGGCCGGCTTCAGCGCCGCGATGGAAAAGCAGAAGGCGCAGGCGCGCGCGGCCGGCAAGTTCAAGATGGACAAGGCGCTCGACTACCAGGGCGCAGGCAACCAGTTCGTCGGCTACGAGCAGCTCGCGGCGCAGCAGGCCAAGGTGCTGGCACTCTACGTCGAAGGCACGCCGGTGGCCGAGCTCAAGACCGGCCAGGCCGGCATCGTCGTGCTCGACACCACGCCCTTCTATGCCGAGTCGGGCGGCCAGGTCGGCGACCAGGGCGTGCTCGTCAGCGGCTCGGCGCGCTTCGCCGTCGCCGACACGCTCAAGATCAAGGCCGACGTGTTCGGCCACCACGGCGTGCTCGAGACCGGCACGCTGGCCGTCGGCGACCATGTCGACGCCCAGGTCGATACCGCGCTGCGCGCCGCCACCGCCCGCAACCACTCGGTCACCCACCTGATGCACAAGGCGCTGCGCGAGGTGCTCGGCGCTCATGTGCAGCAGAAGGGCTCGCTGGTCAACGCCGAGCGCACCCGCTTCGACTTCGCGCACAACGCGCCGGTGAGCGACGACGAGATCCGCCGCATCGAGGCGATCGTCAACGCCGAGATCCTGGCCAACGCCGCCACCCAGGCGCAGCTGATGGACATCGAGAGCGCGCAGAAGACCGGCGCGATGATGCTGTTCGGCGAGAAGTACGGCGAGGTGGTGCGCGTGCTCTCGATCGGCTCCACCCGCGAGCTCTGCGGCGGCACCCATGTGCAGCGCACCGGCGACATCGGCCTGTTCAAGGTCGTCGCCGAGTCGGGCGTGGCCGCCGGCGTGCGCCGCATCGAGGCGGTGACCGGCGAGGGTGCGCTGGCCTATCTGCAGTCGCTCGAGAGCACTGTCAGCGAAGCCGCCGCCGCGCTCAAGGCGCCGGCCGCCGAGCTGAGCAACCGCATCGCGCAGTCGCAGGAGCAGATCAAGGCGCTCGAGAAGGAGATCGCCGCGCTCAAGGGCAAGCTGGCCTCGGCCCAGGGCGACGAGCTGCTTGGCCAGGCGGTCGAGGTCAAGGGCCTCAAGGTGCTGGCCGCGCGCCTGGAAGGCGCCGACGCCAAGACCCTGCGCGAGACCATGGATAAGCTCAAGGACAAGCTCAAGACCGCCGCCATCGTGCTGGCCGCGGTCGACGGCGCCAAGGTCCAGCTGGCCGCCGGCGTGACCGCCGACAGCACGGCCAAGGTCAAGGCCGGCGAGCTGGTCAACTTCGTCGCCCAGCAGGTCGGCGGCAAGGGCGGCGGCAAGCCCGACATGGCGATGGCCGGCGGCACCGACGCGAGCAAGCTCGCCGAGGCGCTCGCGAGCGTGCAGGGCTGGGTCGCCGAGCGCGCCTGAGCACAGTCCCCTGATCGGGGTGGCATCGACGCGCCTGCGCGGCGTGTCTGCCGGGACAGCAAGGCCCTTCGGGGCCTTGCTGTTTTTTTTCGTCCTGGCGCGAGATGAACCTTTTTTTGCGGCGCCTTTCGGCTCCTGGCTTGCAGTGGCCGTTGCTCGATTTTCGCGACGACGGCTTGCGTGAAAATGATATTTAAAATGAATCTTTTTGTGATGTATCGGGAAAATTCCTGATCAATAACTGTGGATGGCGATGGAAGAATCCAATATCATTTGCCCATAAAGGGAGGGGGGATATGGATACTGACTACATCCTGACCAGCATGGCACGGCGTGCAGCGTTGCCGGCCGCTGGCGATGCCGGCCCGGGTCCTTCGCTACCGGTCGGAGTCGGAAGGAGGGGGCTGTCGGGCAAGACCGCTCCCATGCCTGCGCAGGCTCGGTGGGCTCGATGATGGGACGGTTCGAGCTCTCGCACGCCCAGCAGGGCCTGTGGCTGCACGAGCGGCTGCTGCCGCTCAAGGCGGTCTATAACATCGCCAAGGTGGTGCGCCTGAAGGGAGAGCTCGACGTCGAGGCGCTGGGGCAGGCGCTGCAAGGCCTGCTGGAGCGGCACGAGGCGCTGCGCAC
>JBEEPT010000010.1:0-18305 GCA_041190985.1 Pseudomonadota bacterium | reverse complement strand
GTGATGGCCAGCGGCTACGACGGCCTGATCTACTCGATCGGCTTCCTGGTCGGCTGGCCGGTCATCACCTTCCTGATGGCCGAGCGCCTGCGCAACCTGGGCAAGTTCACCTTCGCCGACGTGGCTGGCTACCGCTTCCGCCAGACCCCGATCCGCGCCTTCGCGGCATCCGGCACACTGGTCGTGGTCGCCTTCTACCTGATCGCGCAGATGGTGGGCGCCGGCCAGCTGATCAAGCTGCTGTTCGGCCTCGACTACGCCTATGCCGTGATCATCGTCGGCGTGCTGATGATGATCTACGTGCTGTTCGGCGGCATGACCGCGACCACCTGGGTGCAGATCATCAAGGCCTGCCTGCTGCTGTCGGGCGTGACCTTCATGGCCATCATGGTGCTGTCGCAGTTCGGCTTCAGTCCCGAGGCGCTGTTCGCCAAGGGCGTCGAGGTCAAGACCGCGATCGCCTCCAACGCCGGCAAGACGCCGGAAGAGGCCGCCAAGGCCGGCCTGTCCATCATGGGCCCGGGCGGCTTCATCAAGGACCCGATCTCCGCGATCAGCTTCGGCATGGCGCTGATGTTCGGCACCGCCGGCCTGCCGCACATCCTGATGCGCTTCTTCACCGTTCCCGATGCCAAGGAAGCGCGCAAGTCGGTGTTCTGGGCCACCACCTGGATCGGCTACTTCTACGTGCTGATCTTCATCATCGGCTTCGGCGCCATCACCCTGGTGCTGACCAACCCCGAGATGGCCGATACCGCCAAGGGCATCATCAAGGGCGGCGCGGGCACCGCGAACATGGCAGCCGTGCTGGTGGCCAAGGTCGTCGGCGGCGACGTGTTCTACGGCTTCATCTCGGCCGTGGCCTTCGCGACCATCCTGGCCGTGGTGGCCGGCCTGACCCTGTCGGGCGCCTCCGCCGTCTCGCACGACCTCTACGCGACCGTGATCAAGCAGGGCAAGGCCGACAGCGCCTCCGAGCTCAAGGTCTCGCGCATGACCACCCTGGCCCTCGGCGCCATCGCCGTGATCCTGGGCATCGCCTTCGAGAAGCAGAACATCGCCTTCATGGTGTCGCTGGCCTTCGCGATCGCGGCTTCCGCCAACTTCCCGGTGCTGTTCCTGTCCATGTTGTGGAAGGGCTGCACCACCCGGGGCGCGGTGACCGGCGGCTTCCTGGGCCTGGTCTCCTCGGTTGGCCTGACCGTCGTGTCTCCGGCCGTGTGGGAAGCCACCCTGGGCAACCCCAAGGGCTCGGCCTGGTTCCAGTACAGCTCGCCCGCGCTGTTCTCGATGACCATCGGCTTCGTCGGCGTCTGGCTGTTCTCCATCCTGGACAACAGCCCGAGCGCCGCCAAGGAGCGCGAGGACTTCGAGACCCAGAAGGTCCGCTCCGAGACCGGCCTGGGCGCGGCTGGCGCCTCGGGTCACTGACCCGCAAAGCTGCAGGCGCCGCCAGGCGCCTGCTTTCGGCCCGCAAGCCGGATCCGCGAGGGTCCGGCTTTTCTCCATGGGAGCCCGTCATGACCCCGTTGTCCATGATCGCGGACGCTGCGCGCCGCACGCTGGGCCACCTGCCGCAGGCGCGTCAGGAGCCGCTCAAGGCCGCCCTGGTCGAGTCCTGTCTGGCCCACTGGCCGGCCATGCGCGGTGCGATGCCCGGACACCCGCTGGCGCGGGCGCTCTGGGAAGTCTCCCCGCACCTGTGCTTGCTCTTCATGCACCAGTGGGACCAGTCCGATCCGTCCCTGCTTGAACGGCTCGAGCACCTGAGCCCGGAGCGTGCGCTGGCCCTGCTGGCGCTGGCGGAGATCGAGCGCGGCGACCCCGACGGCGCTGCCAGCGCCTGCGAGGCGATGCGCCTGTTCGGCTCGCCTGCGGCCCGCGAGCTCCATGTCCGCGCGGTGCTGGACGCTTTCGGGCGGCCCGAGGCGGACGACTGGCTTCGCCACAGCCACCATCCGCCGCTCTGGCGCGGCGTGGCGGAGCTGGCCCTGCGCAGTGGCCGCTGGGACGGCCGGGCCGTCATGGAGGGGCTGCGCCAGGTGGCGCAGGCCCAGTCCAGCCCCGGCGGCGCAAGCGACGATCCCGACATGGCCCATGTCCTGGAACGGCTGGCCCGGTTCGGGCTGCGGTTTCAGGTGCTCGAGGACAAGGCCCTGGCCTGGTCGGCCCACGGCAAGGAGCCGCAGCCGCTGTCATTCAGGCAGGTGTGCGAAATCCTCGCGGAGGCGCGCCAGCAACGCCAGCGCATGGCGGGTCCGCTCAATCCAGCATGAACATCCGCAGGCCGGCGGCGCCCATCAGCAGCACCGCGAGCCAGGCCAGCGCGGAACTGGGCCGCCCGGCGGTGTAGGGCCCCATGACCGACTTGCGCGACACCAGCACGATGATCAGCACCAGCAAGGGCACCGCCACGATGCCGTTGATCACCGCGCTCCAGAACAGCGCCTTCATCGGGCTGATGGGCGAGAACTGGATCGCGAGCGCGGCCAGCAGGCTGATCGCGATCACGGCATAGAAGCCGCGCGCCTCGCCCACCTTGCGCTCCAGCCCCCATTCCCAGCCCATGGCCTCGGCCAGGGCGTAGGCCGCCGAGCCGGCCAGCACCGGCACCCCGATCAGGCCCACGCCCAGGATGCCGGCGGCGAACAGCAGGTAGGCGAAGTCGCCCGCCAGCGGCCGCAGCGCGCTGGCGGCCTGCGCCGCGCTGCTGATGTCGGTCAGCCCGCCGGCGTGGAGCGTGACCGCCGCCGCCAGGATGATGCAGTAGGCCGCGACGTTGGAATAGAGCATGCCGCTCCAGGTGTCCCAGCCGATGCGGCGCAGTTCGGCGGGGGCGGCGCCCCGGTCCTGCAGCAGCGGCGCCGCGCCGGGCGTGACGCGCATGTCCTCGACCTCCTCGGAGGCCTGCCAGAAGAACAGGTAGGGGCTGATCGTGGTGCCGAAGACGGCGACGATCGTGGCGGCCGCCTGCGCGTCCAGCTTGAGGCCGGGCCAGACGGTCTGGCGGGCGACCTGGGCCCAGGGCACGTCGACCATGACGAGCACCGCGGCGTAGGCCAGCAGCGACAGCGTGAGCCAGCGCAGGAAAAAGACGTAGCGGTGGTAGGCGACCAGCACCTGCAGCAACAGGCTGGTCACGACGAAGACGGCGCTCATCAGGTGCCGATCGACGCCCGTGACGAGTTCCGCGACCTCGCCCATTGCCGCCACGTCGGCGGCAATGTTCAGGACGTTGGCGGCCAGCAGCAGCGCGACCACGCTGGTGACCAGCGCGGGCGGGAATTCGTCCTTCAGGTTGGCGGCCAGGCCCTTGCCGGTCACGCGCCCGAGGCGGGCGCACATGGACTGGATCACTGCCATCAGCGGGTAGGCCAGCGGCATGGTCCAGAGCATGCCGAAGCCGTGCTGCGCGCCCGCCTGGGAGTAGGTGGCGATGCCGCTCGGGTCGTCGTCGGCCACGCCGGTGATGAAGCCGGGGCCGATGCGCGACAGGGGCAGGCGCGTGAACTGCCGCCCGAGGCGCTGGATCGAGCGTGAAATCCGACGTAGGGCTGGCAAGACTGACTCCGCTGTCCGGGGCATGGCCGGGGATGGCCTGCATCGTTCCTGCACGGGGCAGGAAACTCGCCAATGCATTGTCGGGTATTTCGCTCTCCTGACAAGCACCGGATGCTTGCGCAATTTTTCGGCAGTGCTATAAGTGGCATGGATTGGTTGCGGTTCGTGGCGCGTCGTGCGTCCACGCCATCCTGGGAGAAACGCATGCCCCGTCGTTGCACAGCCCCATTTGCCATCGCCATCGTGGCCGCCTCGCTCGGCCTGGCCCAGGGCGCCGTGGCCGCCCAGGCCGAGGCCACGCCGAAGGCGCAGTACAGCGCCGACGCCAAGGCAGCGCAGACGCGCTACCAGCAGGACCTCAAGCTCTGCGCCGGCGAGCCCGATGCCGCCAGCCGCATGCAGTGCAAGCGCGACGCCAAGGGCGAATACGACAAGGCGCTGGCCGAGGCCAAGGCACGCCGCTCCGCCGGGGCCGGGGCCGAGCCGGCCGCGGCCGCATGCGCCGACTGCGGCAAGGTCACCGCGGTGACCCAGACCGAGAAGGAGGGCGAGGGCAGCGCGGTGGGCATGATCGCGGGCGGCGCTGCGGGCGCCCTGCTGGGGCGCCAGGTCGGCGAAGGCCTGGGCAAGGACATCGCGACCATCGCCGGAGCGGCCGGCGGGGCCTACGCCGGCAAGCAGCTCGAGAAGAAGATCAAGACCCACAAGGTCTGGCAGGTCTCGGTCAGGTATCCCGGGGGCGAGACCGCGAGCTACGAATTCGCCCAGGATCCGGGCTTCAAGGTCGGCGACACCGTGAAGCGCTCGGACAACACCATCGTCCGCCCCTGAACTCCTGGGCGCACGCTCCTCCCGGGGCCTGCGCGCGCTGCGCCAGCCGGTTTCAGCCGGCCAGCACCCTGAGCTTGATGAAGGCCAGGGCCGTCAGCACGGCCTTGTCCAGCGGGCAGGGGGACTCGCGCTGCGGCAGGTCCAGTGCCGCGAGCATGGCAGCGAAGCGCAGGTCGATCGCGGCGTGGTCCTGCTGCTGGTAGGGCGGCAGGCGGTCGAACTCCCAGGCGTAGTAGAGCGAGGACACCTCGATGGCCTCGTTGGGCAGGCCGATCCCGATCGCGGGTCGCACCAGGCGGTCGAGCATCGCGATGTCGAACTCCAGGTAGTAGCCCAGCAGCGGCCGGCTGCCGATGAACTGCAGCAGGCGGGGCGTGGCCTCGTCGGCTGTCATGCCGCGGGCGAGATCCTGCTCGCGCAGCCGGTGTTCGCGCAGGGCCGCGGGCGGCACCGGCTGGCGTGGCTGCAGCAGCAACTCCAGCCGTTCGCTGCCCAGCACGCGCCGCCCCGCGACGCGCACCGCGCTCACGGCCAGGATCTCGTCGTGCTCGACGTCGTAGCCGGAGGTGGCGCAGGCGATCGATACCCACTCCTCGGGCGGAGCCGGATCGAACAGGAAGCGGTAGGCCTCGTCGCCGAGCTGGCGCAGGCGCCATTCGCGCCGGATCGCATCGACCCAGCGCCCGGGTGACAGCGGCTTGTCCATCACAGCGCGTCGAGGTGGAAGCGCTGGCGCAGCAGGGCCTTGAAGCGCCTGACCGCGCCCAGCGTGTCCTTGAGCAGGTCGCGCTCCAGGCCGGTGAGCCGGTCGAGATCGATGCGCCCGCTCACCGCCCGGCCGGTGTCGAGCTCGGCCAGGCCAGCCTTGAGCTTGAGGCCCGTGAAGAAGGCCAGGCTCTCGCTGAGCTCGGCGCCCATCGCGGCCTCCAGCGTGCCATCGGCGACCAGTGCCTCGATGCGCGCGGCGGTGCCGGTCTCCCTCAGCCGGCGCGCCAGCGCCAGGCTGCGCACCCCGTGCACCAGCGGGAAGATGCCTTCGCGCTTGATGTCCATGCCGCGGTCGGGCTCGCCGAGCGAGAACAGTCGGTTCCACCAGCCCTGGCTCTCGCCGAAGGCCGTGATCGCCGCGGCGAAGCGGCCCAGCACCGCCTGGTTGTCGGGTGCCAGCGCCATGACGCCCTCGCGCACCTGGGCCAGCAGCGCGCTATCGCCACAGACGGCGTGCGCGTCCATGAAGATGGCCAGCTTCATCAGGCTGTCCGGGTCGGGCAGGATCAGCCATTCGCGCGTGCGGCGCGCGAAGTCGGCCTGGGGCGCGCGCCAGTCGGGATTGTTGACCATGATGCGGCCCGGACATTCCGGATAGCCGAAGCCGGCCAGCGCATCCGAGAAGCGCTGGCAGATCTGCGCCAGCTCGTCGGGCGGCCGGTAGCCGTCGCGCAGGATCAGGCCGTTGTCCTGGTCGGTCTTGAGCAGCTGTTCGCCGCGGCCCTCGCTGCCCATGACGAACAGGCAGCTGTTGGCCACCAGTTCGGGCGGCGCGAGCATGCGCCAGGCGCGTTCGAAAAGCTGGGTGTTGAGCTGCTGGACCAGGCGCGCGATCAGGCCGACGCGCATGCCGCTGCGGTGCATCAGCGAGATCATGCGCGTGATCTGCGCGGCCGCCGCGCGCAGCCCGTCCATGTCCTCGGCCTGGTCGATCTGCACGCTGATCAGGTGCGAGTGGTTGGACAGGAAGCTGAACAGGTCCAGCGCCTCGAGCACGCCGCAGATCTCGTCGCCTTCGGCGACCACGACGCGATGCACGCGCCGGCTCAGCATCAGCGCCATCGCGTCGCCGAGCTGGTCCGAGGGCCTGACGGTGATCAACTCGAACGTGGCCAGTTCGCCGACCGGCAGCTGCTCGAGCGCGCGCCCGTCCAGCACCGCCCGCTGCAGCCCGGTGGTCGAGAAGATGCCCAGGCGCTCGGGTGCCGAGCGACGGTCGCGTACCAGCACGGACGCGGTGCGGTGCGCCTGCATGAAGCGGACCACCGAGACGATGTCGTCGCCGGCGTCGACCTGGTGCGCCGGCCGCAGGAAGGCCTCGTCCACGCGGGCCAGCGTCAGGGACTGCAGCTCGTGCTGGCTCTGCCGCTGCGCCAGCGCGCTGAGCTTCTGTCCCAGGTCGGAGAACAGCAGGGCGCCGAAGGCGGCGTTGGACGCGATCAGGCTGCTGACGGCCTCCTGCCTGAGCTCGTAGCTCACCACTTCCTCGGCGGCCACGAAACGGTCGCTGACCTGGCCCGCGAGCAGCGCGCGGGCGTCGAAGCAGTCGTCGGGGCCGTAGGTCGCCACCAGTTCCTCGCCGTCCCATTGTCTGACGTGGCCCTTGATCAGGACGAACAGGTGGCTGGGGGTGATGCCGGGCGCCAGCAGGGTGTCGCCTTCGCGGTAATAGCCGATGTCCAGGTTCTCGCGCACCAGGCGGCGCTCATCCGGGCTCAGGCAGTCGAAGGGTGCGGCGGAGAAGTTGAAGGCGTTGGGCATCTGCTGTGGCTGGACGGCGCTGACGCGGACATCGTGTCTGCGTCCATTTTGCCTGCCGCCGGCGGCGACAGCCAGCGCGGCGACATCGACGAGACAGCGTAAGAGACGGGTAAGCGCCACGTCGGCATAATCTGCCCGACTATTGGGCGGTTTGCGGCATGGACGCGACCGGACGAGGAGACCAGGATGGACCGGAAACTGCTGCCGCAACGCTTGCTGGCGTTGTACGTCGCCGGCCTGCTGTCGCTCAACTTTCCGCTGATCGGGCTCTGGGACCGCGATGCCCAGGTCTGGGGGCTGCCGCTGTTTCCCCTGGCGCTGTTCGGGATCTGGGTGCTGCTGATCGCCGTGCTGGCCTGGATGATGGAGCGCGAGCCGGGCTGATGCCCGTGCCGGGGAGCCGCCTTGCCGCCGCTGCTGGTCGTCGCCGTCTCGTTCGCCTACCTGCTGGTGCTGTTCGCCGTCGCCTCCTTCGGCGACCGGCGCGCCGCCGCCGGTCGCTCCGCCATCGACAGTCCCTGGGTCTATGCCCTGTCGATGGCGGTGTACTGCAGCGCCTGGACCTATTTCGGCAGCGTCGGCCGCGCCGCCAGCACCGGCGTCTGGTTCCTGCCGATCTACCTGGGTCCTTTGCTCGCGATGGTCGTGGCCTGGCTGGTGGTGCGCAAGATGATACGCATCGCCAAGAGCTATCGCGTGACCTCGATCGCCGACTTCATCGCCAGCCGCTACGGCAAGAGCCCGCTGCTCGCGGGCCTGGTGACGCTGATCACGGTGGTCGGCATCGTGCCCTACATCGCGCTGCAGCTCAAGGGGATCTCGGTCGCCTACGAGGTGCTCACCGCCGCCGCCGGCCAGCCACCGGCGGACCGGCCCTGGTGGGGCGAGAGCACCTTCTACCTCGCGCTGGCGCTGGCCGGCTTCACCATGGTGTTCGGCGCGCGCCACCTCGACAGCGCCGAGCGCCATGAGGGCATGGTGGCCGCGATCGCGTTCGAGTCGCTCGTCAAGCTGCTGGCCTTCCTGGCCGTGGGCGCCTACGTCGCCTGGGAACTGTTCGACGGCCTGGGCGACATCTTCGCCCGTGCCCGCGCCGTCCCCGAGCTGGCCAGGCTGCTGGCGCCCGGGGCGGACGGCGGGTTTGCCCACCCCCAGTGGTTCGCGCTCACGCTGCTGGCGATGTGTTCGGTCATCCTGCTGCCGCGCCAGTTCCAGGTCATGGTGGTGGAGAACGTCGATGAGCGCCACCTGCGGCGCGCGGTCTGGGTCTTCCCGCTCTACCTGCTGCTGATCAACCTGTTCGTGCTGCCAATCGCGCTCGGCGGCCTGCTGTACTTCGGGCCGGGACGGGCCGATCCCGACACCTTCGTGCTCTCGCTGCCGCTGGCGAGCGGCAACGGCGCGCTGGCGTTGCTGGCCTTCGTCGGCGGGCTGTCGGCCGCCACCGGCATGGTGATCGTGGAGACCACCGCAGTCGCGACCATGGTATGCAACGACCTCGTGGTGCCGGTGCTGCTGCGCACCCACCACTGGTCGCAAGGACAGGGGCAGGGGCGCGATCTCACGCGCGCCATCCTCAACATCCGCCGCGCGGCCATCGTCGTCGTGATGCTGCTGGGCTACCTCTACTACCACCTGGCGGGCGAGGCCTATGCGCTGGTGAGCATAGGCCTGATCAGCTTCGCCGCCGTGGCGCAGTTCGCGCCGGCGATGCTGGGCGGCATGTACTGGCGTGGTGGCACGCGCCAGGGGGCGATGGCGGGCCTGGTGGCCGGCTTCGCGGTCTGGGCCTACACCCTGATGCTGCCTTCGCTGGCCAAGTCCGGCTGGGTCGGCGACGCCTTCCTGGAGCAGGGTCTGTGGTCCCAGGACTGGCTCAGGCCCGAAGGGTTGTTCGGCCTGGCCGGGCTGGACAGCCTGACCCATTCGCTGTTCTGGAGCCTGCTGTTCAACGCCGGGCTCTACGTCGTGGTCTCGCTGTCGCGCAGTCCCTCGGCGCAGGAGGCCAGCCAGGCGCTGCTGTTCGTCGACGTGTTCGAGCGCACCAGCAAGGTCAGGCCGGTGTTCTGGCGCGGCCAGGCCCGCGTGCCCGAGCTCGAGGCGCTCGCGGGCCGTTTCCTGGGGACGCCGCGGGCCCGGCTGCTGTTCGAGCGCTACGCGCGCCAGCACGGCGTCGCCGCGGTCGGGCAGCTGCAGGCGGACGCCAATCTGGTGCATTTCGTCGAGACCCAGCTCGCCGGCGCGATCGGCAGCGCGTCGGCGCGCGTCATGGTCGCGTCCGCGGTCGAGGAGGAGGCGCTCGGCCTGGATGACGTCATGGACATGGTCGACGAGGCCAACCGGCTGCGCCTGCATTCGCGCGAGCTGGAGGAGAAGTCGCACTCGCTCGAGCGCGCCAGCGCCGAGCTGCGCGCCGCCAACGAGCAGCTCAAGGGTCTGGACCGGCTCAAGGACGACTTCATGTCCTCGGTCACGCACGAGTTGCGCACGCCGCTGACCTCGATCCGTGCCCTGGCCGAGCTGATGCTCGACGACGGCGAGATGTCCGCCGAGCAACGGCAGTCCTTCCTCGGCATCATCGTGGCCGAGGCCGAGCGCCTGACGCGCCTGGTCAACCAGGTGCTGGACATGGCGAAGATCGAGTCGGGCCACGCGCAATGGCACGACACCGAGCTCGACCTGGTCCAGCTGCTGCGCCAGTGCGCCCAGACCACGGCCGAGCTGCTGCGCGAGCGCGGCGCCAGCCTGGAGCTCGAGCTGCCCGAGGCGCCCGTGCTGGTGCGCGCCGACGCCGACCGCCTGACCCAGGTCATGCTCAACCTGATTTCCAATGCCGCCAAGTTCGTGCCGGCGGGCTCCGGCCGGGTCCGGCTCAGGATGAGCCGCGACGGCGACGCCGCGACCGTGGAAGTGCAGGACAATGGGCCGGGCGTGCCGGCCGCCGAGCAGACGCTGATTTTCGAGAAATTCCGCCAGGGTGGCGACAGCCTGAACCGGCCCCAGGGCACCGGGCTGGGCCTTCCCATCAGCCGCCAGATCGTCGAGCATTTCGGCGGGCGGATGTGGCTGAGGTCCGAGCCGGGCCAGGGCGCCTGCTTTGCCTTCACGCTGCCACTCATGAGACAGGACAACGACATAGCCGGAGACAGCGCATGAGCGCGACCATACTGATTGCCGACGACGAGCCCAACATCCTGCTGTCGCTCGAATACCTGATGAAGCGCGAGGGCTACCAGGTGCTGCTGGCGCGCGACGGCCAGCAGGCGCTCGACGCGATCCTGCAGCACCGGCCGGCCGTGGTGCTGCTGGACGTGATGATGCCGCTCAAGAGCGGCTTCGACGTCTGCCAGGACGTGCGCGCGCGCGACGAGCTGTCGGGCACCCGCATCCTGATGCTGACCGCCAAGGGACGCGACACCGACACCGCCAAGGGGCTCGCGCTCGGCGCCGACGCCTACATGACCAAGCCGTTCTCGACGCGCGAGCTGGTCGAGAAGGTGCGCGAGCTGCTGGGGGGCGCCGGATGATCCGGCCCGGCAGGACGGACCGCCGCCTGTGGCTGATGCTGGCGGCTGCGGGCGCGGCGTCGGTCGGCTGGCTGGCGCTGACCTTCGGCCTGGTCGCGCTGACGCTGGAGCCGGGCGAGCGCGACGCCGCGCTCGACCTGATCGGCCACCGCCTCGCCCTGGTCGGGCTGACCTGGGGTGCTGGCATTGCCGCCATCGCCTACGGACTCAAGCGCTGGTTCGATGTCTGGGTCACGCCCTCGGTGCGCCTGGCCGAGGAGGCGCAGATCCTGCTGCGCACCGACGTGGTCAGGCAGCTCGCGCCCGGCGGCAACCCCGAGACGCGCGTGCTGGCCGAGCTGTTCAACCAGCTCGTGGCGCAACGCGAGTCGCTGCGCCACGAGATGGACGCCAAGGTCCAGGCCGCGGCGCAGCGCATCGAGGAGGAGAAGTCGCGCCTCGCGGCGCTGATGTCCGAGCTGGCGCAAAGCGTGGTGGTGTGCAACCTCGACGGCCGCATCCTGCTCTACAACCAGAGCGCGCGCTCGCAGTTCAAGGCACTGCTGGCGTCGGCCCGGGCCTCGGACGGGGCGGGCGTGCTCGGTCTGGGGCGCTCGATCCACGCCGTGTTCGACCGCAAGCTCGTCGCCCACGCGCTCGAGAATGTGCGCCAGCGCATGCGCCGCGGCACGGCGCGCCCTTCGGCCCAGTTCGTCACCATCACCCCTGCCGGCCAACTGCTGCGGGTGCAGATGGCGCCGGTGCGCCAGCCAGCCACCACCACGGACGACGCGGCGGCGGAGCTGGCGGGCTATGTGCTGATGCTCGACGACGTCATGCCCGACTACGAGCAGGAGGCCGAGCGCGACCGCCTGCTGCAGGGCCTGAGCGAGGGCAGCCGGGCCTCGCTGGCCAGCATCCAGGCCGCGGTCGAGATGCTGGACTTTCCCGATCTCGAGCCCGCGATGCGCGAACGCTTCCTGCAGGTGGTGCGCGACGAGGTGCGCGCCATGGGCGAGCGCCTCAAGCCGCTGATGGGCGAGGCCGGGCAGCGCCTGGGCAGCCGCTGGCCGATGGAGGACATGCTCGGGGGCGATTTCGTCACGGCCGCGGCGCGCCGCATCGAGGAGCTGGCCGGCCTGGCGGTGCAGGAGGCGGAGGTCGACGAGGCGCTCTGGCTGCGCGTCGAGAGCTTTAGCCTGCTGCAGTCGCTGGTCTACCTGGCCGCGCGGCTCAAGGACGAGTTCGAGCTGCGCTTCGTGCAGCTGCGCCTGCGCCCGGCGCCGCAGGGCCAGTCCAAGGTCCAGCTCGACCTGATGTGGATGGGGCCGGCGGTCAGCACCGAGACCGTGATGGGCTGGGAGCTCGATCCGATCCGCATCGGCCAGGAGGTGCAGTCGATCTCGGTGCGCGACGTGGTCGAGCGCCATGGCGGCGCCTTCTGGTTCGAGCGCGAGCGCGCCCGTCACCTGTCGCTGTTCCGCTTCCTGCTGCCCGGCGCCATTCCGAATCAGCCGCAGCCAGAGGAGCGCCTGCAGTACAGCCGCCCCGAGTTCTACGACTTCGACCTGTTCCGCGGCTCCGCGCAGGCCAGTGCGCTCGAGGACATGCCGCTGTCCGAGCTGTCCTACACCGTGTTCGACACCGAGACCACCGGGCTCAACCCGGCCGGCGGCGACGAGATCATCCAGATCGGCGCGACGCGCATCGTCAACGGCAAGCTGCTGCGCCAGGAGTGCTACGAGCAGCTGGTCGACCCGGAATGCATGATCCCGCCGGCCTCGATCCCGATCCACGGCATCACCCAGGACATGGTGCGGGGCCAGCCCACCATCGACCAGGCGCTGCCGGCCTTCCACGCCTTCGCGCGCGACACCGTGCTGGTGGCGCACAACGCCGCCTTCGACATGCGCTTCCTGCAGCTCAAGGAGGCGCGCACCGGTGCCGTGTTCGACCAGCCCGTGCTCGACACCCTGCTGCTGTCTGCCGTGGTGCATCCGAGCCAGGAGTCGCACCGGCTCGAGGCCATCGCGCAGCGCTTCAACATCCCCGTGACGGGGCGCCACACCGCCATGGGCGACGCGGTCGTGACCGCCGAGGTGTTCCTGCGCCTGATTCCGCTGCTGGCCGAGAAAGGCATACGCACGCTGGGACAGGCACGCGCGGCCGCGCAGCAGACCTACTACGCGCGGCTCAGGTACTGAGCCCCGCGCTGTCCGGCCGGCGCTCTTCAGTAGTCGAAGCGGTCCGGCTTGACCTCCTGCAGGATGATGGTCGAGATCTCCTCGATCGACTTGCTGGTGGTCGACAGCCAGCGCACGCCGGCGCGGCGCATCATGCTCTCGGCCTCGTCGACCTCGTAGCGGCAGTTGGGCAGGCTGGCGTAGCGCGAGTCCGGCTTGCGTTCGTGGCGGATCTCGCTCAGGCGCTCGGGGTTGATGGTCAGGCCGAACAGCTTCTTCTTGTACGGCACCAGCGCCGGCGGCAGCTGGCGGCGCTCGAAGTCCTCCGGGATCAGCGGGTAGTTCGAGACCTTGAGCCCGAACTGCATCGCCAGGTAGAGCGAGGTCGGGGTCTTGCCGCTGCGGCTGACGCCGATCAGGATCAGGTCGGAGTTGGCCAGGTCGACGTCGGTCTGGCCGTCGTCGTGCTGCAGCGTGAAGTTGATCGCCTCGATGCGGTCGTGGTACTCCTGGCTGCGCGTGACGTCCGAGAAGCGCCCGACGCGGTGGTTGGACTTGATGCCGAGCTCGGCCTCCAGCGGCGAGATGAAGGTGCCGAACATGTCGATCAGCATGCCCTTGCACTCGGCCTTGAGCACGGCGAGCACCTCCATGTTGACCACGGTCGTGAAGACCAGCGGGCGCGCGCCGTCGACCTGGGCCGTGTGGTTGATCTGGCGCACCGCGTTGTGCGCCTTGTCCACGCTGTCGACGAAGGGCAGGCGGATGCGGTGCGGCTTGATCTCGAACTGCGCCAGGATGGCGTTGGCGAAGGTCTCGGCCGTGATGCCGGTGCCGTCGGAAATGAAGAACGCGGTGCGGTGCGGCATCTGGCGGTATTCCCCTCGAAGAGATAATGCTAATACGGAGCCACGGATGCGGCAGCGGCCCCTACAATTGTTGATTATCCAGAATTGCACGGCCCTGCCACGTCGCGACGCGCACAACACTACAACGATGCGTCGCCCCGGGCAGGCCGACCCAGGTTTTTCAACATCACGGAGCTTTCCATGTCTCAACTGTTCAGCCCGACCGCCCTGGTCGTCCCGTTCGAACAACTCAGAATGTCCGACGTCGAGTCGGTCGGCGGCAAGAATGCCAGCCTGGGCGAGATGATCTCGCAGTTGCCCGAGGGCGTGCGCGTGCCCACCGGTTTCGCCTCCACGGCGCACGCCTTCCGCGAATTCCTCAAGTTCGACGGCCTCGACGAGCGCATCCACGCCAAGCTCGCCGCGCTCGACACCGAGGACGTGCGCGCGCTGGCCGAGTGCGGCGCCGAGGTCCGTGCCATGGTCGAGGCCCAGCCCTTCCCGGCCGACCTCGAGCAGGCGATCCGCGACGCCTACGTCACCCTGAACGAGGGCAGCGAGACCGCGACCTACGCGGTGCGCTCCTCCGCCACCGCCGAGGACCTGCCCGACGCGTCCTTCGCCGGCCAGCAGGAGACCTTCCTCAACGTGCACGGCATCGAGCAGATCCTGCACAAGATCAAGGAAGTGTTCGCCAGCCTCTACAACGACCGCGCGATCAGCTACCGCGTGCACAAGGGCTTCACCCACTCGGAAGTGGCGCTGTCGGCCGGCATCCAGCGCATGGTGCGCTCCGATCTCGGCGCCGCCGGCGTGATGTTCACGATCGACACCGAGAGCGGCTTCGAGGACGTGGTCTTCATCACCTCGAGCTACGGCCTGGGCGAGACCGTGGTGCAGGGCGCCGTCAACCCCGACGAGTTCTACGTCCACAAGCCCATGCTCAAGGCCGGCAAGCAGGCGCTGATCCGCCGCAACCTCGGCTCCAAGCTGATCCAGATGGTGTTCGCCACGCCCGAGGAAAAGGCCGCCAGCGGCAAGCTGGTCAAGACCACCGATGTGCCGGTCGAGCAGCGCAACCGCTACAGCCTGACCGACGCCGACGTGCTGCAGCTGGCCCGCTACGCCATGGTGATCGAGCAGCACTACGGCCGCCCGATGGACATCGAATGGGGAAAGGACGGCAATGACGGCCAGCTCTACATCCTGCAGGCCCGTCCCGAGACGGTCAAGAGCCAGGCCGGCGGCCAGGTCGAGCTGCGCTACAAGCTCAAGGGCAAGGGCGCCGTGCTGGCCTCGGGCCGCGCGATCGGCCAGAAGATCGGCACCGGTCCGGTGCGCCTGGTGCACAACATCTCCGAGATGGACAAGGTCCAGCCCGGCGACGTGCTGGTCACCGACATGACCGACCCGAACTGGGAGCCGGTGATGAAGCGCGCCAGCGCCATCGTCACCAACCGTGGCGGGCGTACCTGCCACGCTGCCATCATCGCGCGCGAGCTCGGCATCCCGGCCGTGGTCGGCTGCGGCGATGCCACCGAGGCGCTCAAGGACGGCACGCTGGTGACCGTGAGCTGCGCCGAAGGCGACACCGGCCGGATCTACGACGGCCTGCTCGAGACCGAGGTCTCCGAGATCCAGCGCGGCGAGATGCCCGCGATCGACGTCAAGATCATGATGAACGTCGGCAACCCGCAGCTGGCCTTCGATTTCGCCCAGATCCCCAACGGCGGCGTCGGCCTGGCGCGACTTGAGTTCATCATCAACAACAACATCGGCGTGCACCCGAAGGCGATCCTGGACTACCCGGCGGTCGACCCCGACCTGAAGAAGGCGGTCGAATCGGTCGCGCGCGGCCATGCCAGCCCGCGTGCCTTCTACGTCGACAAGGTGGCCGAGGGCGTCGCGACCATCGCTGCCGCGTTCTGGCCCAAGCCGGTGATCGTGCGCCTGTCCGACTTCAAGAGCAACGAGTACCGCAAGCTCGTCGGCGGCAGCCGCTACGAGCCCGACGAGGAAAACCCGATGCTGGGCTTCCGCGGCGCGGCGCGCTACATCAGCGGCGACTTCGGCGAAGCCTTCGCGATGGAATGCGAGGCGCTCAAGCGCGTGCGCGAGGACATGGGCCTGACCAACGTCCAGATCATGGTGCCCTTCGTGCGCACCCTGAAGCAGGCCGAGCGCGTGGTCGACCTGCTGGCCAAGTTCGGCCTCAAGCGCGGCGAGAACGAGCTCAAGCTCATCATGATGTGCGAGATCCCGAGCAACGCCATCCTGGCCGAGCAGTACCTGCAGTTCTTCGACGGCTTCTCGATCGGCTCCAACGACCTGACCCAGCTGACCCTGGGCCTGGACCGCGACTCGGGCCTGGAGCTGCTGGCGCAGGACTTCGACGAGCGCGATCCGGCCGTGACCGCGCTGATCGCGCAGGCGATCCAGGCCTGCCGCGCCCAGGGCAAGTACATCGGCATCTGCGGCCAGGGCCCCAGCGACCACCCGGACTTCGCCGAGTGGCTGCGCGACCAGGGCATCAGCTCGATCTCGCTCAACCCCGACACCGTGGTCGAGACCTGGCAGCAGCTGGCGGGCTGATCCCTATCCTGTTCCGGGCCTGCTGAGGGCCTGGTTCTGACCGGCAAGAGGGCCGGCTTGCGTGTGAGCGTGGGCCGGCCTTTTTTCATTAATATCAAGATTGGCAAAAGTTTGTGCTGGGGTGTGCGTTCATAGGATCGGGCAACAGCTTGTTGCCCAATTATCTGGGTTCGCTGATCCGCACCACTGGAGTGAGCCATGCACATGAACTGGGATGTGACTGACGTCAAGGTACATAACGACACTGCACTTCGAGTGCGCTTTCAGGACGGCTTGGAAGGCGAGGTGCAGTTTCTGCCTTCGGCCTTTCGCGGGGTGTTTGCTTGCCTGAAAGATCCGCAAGCCTTCCGACAGGCGCGCGTGCAAGACGGCGTGTTGACCTGGCCGGGCGACTTGGACCTGGCGCCCGATGCCATGCATGACGCCATTGCGGCAAATGGTAAATGGGTGTTGGATTGAATCCGGGGGACACCGTACCCAACATCGCCATCGTCGACCAGCTGTTCTCGGTGGACGAGCAAGAAACCCCCTTCGGCCAGCGTTGGGGTGGTGAGCTCATGACGCTGACCTCCGAGCAGCTGGCGGCATTGCAGGCGGGCAAGACGTTGGCGCTGGACGTGCAGGGCGAGTATGTGACCTTCCTGCGCCTGGCCAAAGGCGCCGACTAGGCAGCCAGGCAAGCAATAGCGCCGGAGAAAACGCCGGTGTAAACGCCCAAGCCCGCAGACCTTGCCGGCCAATCTACCGCTATAGTTATCAGGTTTACATACACCTGCAGCCGCGCTGTCCCAGCGCCGCTGACCCGACACTCCCCCCATGCTCGACGACATCAAGAAAACCCTCTGGGCCGCAGCCGACAAGCTGCGCGCCAACATGGACGCGGCCGAATACAAGCACCTGGTGCTGGGCCTGATCTTCCTCAAGTACGTCAGCGACACCTTCACCGCGCGCCAGGCCGAAGTGCTGGCAAGGCTGCAGAACCCGGACGACGAGTTCTACTACCCCGACGCGACGCCGGAAGACCTGGCCGCCGAGCTCGAAGACCGCGACTACTACAAGAGCGCCAACGTGTTCTGGGTGCCCGAGGGCGCGCGCTGGGAGACGCTGCGCGCGCTGGCCAAGAGCCCCGAGATCGGCAAGTTCATCGACAACGCGCTGACGATCATAGAGGGCGAGAACCCCCGCCTCAAGGGCATCCTGGACAAGCGCTACGCCCGCGCGCAACTGCCCGACGGCAAGCTCGGCGAGCTGGTGGACCTGGTCTCGACCATCGGCTTCGGCACCGATGCGGCCGTCGCGCGCGACGTGCTGGGCCAGGTGTACGAATACTTCCTGGGCATGTTCGCCAGCGCCGAAGGCAAGCGCGGCGGCCAGTTCTACACGCCGGCGTCCATCGTCAAGACGCTGGTCGCGGTGCTGGCGCCGCACCAGGGCAAGGTCTACGACCCCTGCTGCGGCTCGGGCGGCATGTTCGTTCAGTCGGAGAAGTTCATCGAGGCCCACGGCGGGCGGATCGGCGATGTGTCGATCTACGGCCAGGAGGCCAACCCGACCACCTGGCGGCTGGCGGCGATGAACCTGGCCATCCGGGGCATCGACTTCAACCTGGGCCGCGAACCGGGCGACACCTTCACGCGCAACCAGCACCCGGACCTGCGCGCCGACTTCATCCTGGCCAACCCGCCGTTCAACATCAGCGACTGGTGGTACGGCAGCCTGGAAGGCGACCCGCGCTGGCAGTACGGCGACCCGCCGCAGGGCAACGCCAACTACGCCTGGCTGCAGCACATGCTGCACCACCTCAAACCCACCGGGCGCGCCGGCATCGTGCTGGCCAACGGCAGCATGGCCAGTAGCCAGAACAACGAAGGCGTGATCCGCGCCGCCATGGTCGAGGCCGACGTGGTGGAGGTGATGGTGGCGCTGCCCGGGCAACTGTTCTTCAACACCCAGATCCCGGCCTGCCTGTGGTTCCTGGCCAAGAGCAAGAAGCGCCAGGGCGAAGTGCTGTTCATCGACGCGCGCAAGCAGGCCAGGATGATCAGCCGCGTGCAGGCCGAGCTGGACGACGACGCCATCCAGCGCATTGCCGAGACCGTGGCCGCCTGGCGCGGCGAGGTGGAGACCAGCGCGAGCATCACCGAGTACCAGGACCAGCCGGGCTTCTGCCGCAGCGTGCCGCTGGCCGAGATCGCTCAGCACGGCCATGTGCTGACCCCGGGCCGCTACGTGGGCGCCGAGGCGGTCGAGGACGA
>JBEEPT010000009.1:0-25340 GCA_041190985.1 Pseudomonadota bacterium | reverse complement strand
TCGGGCGCCGGCACCGCGACGCCGTCGAGGTGCAGCAGGCCCTCGTGCGCACGGCCGTGGAACAGGTTGACGTCGCCCAGGAAGCCGTAGACGAAAGGGCTGGCCGGCTGGTCCCAGACCTGCTGCGGCGTACCGGCCTGCTCGACCCGGCCCTTGTTCATCAGCACCACGCGGTCGGCGACCTCGAGCGCCTCCTCCTGGTCGTGGGTGACGAAGATGCTGGTGACATGCAGCTCGTCGTGCAGGCGGCGCAGCCAGCGGCGCAGCTCCTTGCGCACCTTGGCGTCGAGCGCGCCGAACGGCTCGTCGAGCAGCAGCACCTTGGGCTCGACCGCGAGCGCGCGCGCCAGGGCGATGCGCTGGCGCTGGCCGCCCGAGAGCTGCGAGGGATAGCGGTCGGCCAGCCAGTCGAGCTGCACCAGGCTGAGCAGCTCGTGCACCTTGGCCTTGATCTGGGCCTCGGACGGACGCAGCGCGCGCGGCTTGACGCGCAGGCCGAAGGCCACGTTCTCGAACACCGTCATGTGGCGAAACAGCGCGTAGTGCTGGAACACGAAGCCGACCTGGCGGTCGCGCACATGGACGTCGGTGGTGTCCTCGCCGCTGAACAGGATCGAGCCCTGGTCGGCCGATTCCAGCCCGGCGATGATGCGCAGCAGCGTGGTCTTGCCGCAGCCCGAGGGGCCGAGCAGCGCGATCAGCTCGCCCGAATCGATGTGCAGGTTGATGTCGCGCAGGGCCTGGAAGTCGCCGAACTGCTTGGAGACGTTGCGGATTTCGATGCTCATGGAAGTCTCTGGTGATCGGTTCAGTGGGCGGGGCGCTCGGCCGGCAGGTCGGCGGCGCTTTTCAGCTCGCGCTCGTGGCGCCACTCGACGAGGCTCTTGAGCACCAGGGTGACGAGCGCGAGCAGCGCCAGCAGCGAGGCGACCGCGAAGGCGGCAACCGACTGGTATTCGTTGTAGAGGATCTCGACATGCAGCGGCATGGTGTTGGTCTGGCCGCGGACATGGCCCGAGACCACCGAGACCGCGCCGAACTCGCCCATGGCGCGCGCGTTGCACAGGATCACGCCGTAGATCAGGCCCCACCTGATGTTGGGCAGCGTGACATGCCAGAAGGTCTGCCAGCCGGAGGCGCCCAGCACGATCGCGGCCTGCTCCTCGTCGTTGCCCTGCGCCTGCATCAGCGGGATCAGCTCGCGCGCGATGAAGGGAAAGGTCACGAACACGGTCGCCAGGATGATGCCCGGCACCGCGAACACGATTCGGATGTCGTGCGCCTGCAGCCAGGGGCCGAACCAGCCCTGGGCACCGAACACCAGCACGTAGATCAGGCCCGCGACCACCGGCGAGACCGAGAACGGCAGGTCGACCAGCGTGGTCAGAAAGGCCTTGCCCCTGAACTCGTACTTGGCTATTGACCAGGCGGCGGCGATGCCGAACACCAGGTTGAGCGGCACCGCAACCGCGGCGGTCAGCAGCGTGAGGCGGATCGCCGACCAGGCGTCGGGGTCCTTCAGCGCGTCGAGGTAGGCCGAGGCGCCGTTGCGCAGCGCCTCGGTGAAGACGGCCGCCAGCGGCAGCACCAGGAACAGCGCCATGAAGGCCAGCGCCAGCGCGGTCAGCGTCCAGCGCACCAGCGGCGATTCGGTGGTGCCGGCCTGCACGCGCGACTTTGTCTTGTGGGCGCTCATGCCGGGGCTCCCGAACGGCGGCGCTGCCAGCCTTGCAGCGCGTTGATGACGAGCAGCAGCACGAAGGAGATGCCGAGCATGACCGAGGCCACCGCGGTGGCGCCGGCGTAGTCGTACTGCTCGAGCTTGCCGATGATGATGAGGGGCGTGATTTCAGACACCATGGGAACGTTGCCGGCGATGAAGATGACCGAGCCGTATTCGCCCAGCGCGCGCGCGAATGCCATCGCGAAGCCGGTCAGCAGCGCGGGCAGGATGGAAGGCAGGATGACCAGGCGGAAGGTCTGCCAGCGGGTCGCGCCCAGGCAGGTCGCGGCCTCCTCGAGCTCCTTCTCGGCGTCCTCGAGCACCGGCTGCACCGTGCGCACCACGAAGGGCAGGCCGATGAAGATCAGCGCGATCACGACGCCGTTGGGGTTGAAGGCGAGCTGGATGCCGCGCGGCTCGAGGAACTGGCCGACCCAGCCGTTGCCGGCCAGCAGCGCCGACAGCGAGATGCCGGCCACGGCGGTCGGCAGCGCGAACGGCAGGTCGACCAGCGCATCGACCAGCCGCTTGCCCGGAAAGCGGTAGCGCACCAGCACCCAGGCCACCAGCAGGCCGGCGACCACGTTGACGCCGGCCGCCAGCAGCGCGGCGCCAAAGGTCAGGCGATAGGACGCGAGCACGCGCGGCGACGCCACCGCGGCCCAGAACTGCTCCCAGCTCAGGCTGAAGGTCTTGAGGAACAGCGCCGACAGCGGGATCAGCACGATCAGGAACAGATAGAACAGGGTGTAGCCCAGCGTGAGCTGGAAGCCGGGCAGCACCTTCCTGGCTTGGGCCATTTACTTGCCTTGGGTGTAGAGTCGGTCGAACTGGCCGCCGTCGTTGAAGTGGACCTTCTGCGCCTCGGCCAGCGAGCCGAAGTACTGCTCCACAGTGAACAGCTTGAGCGGCTTGAAGGTCGCGGCGTGCTTCTTGAGGATGACCGGGTTGCTCGGGCGGATCGCGTGCCTGGCGGCGATCTCCTGCGCCTCGTCGCCGTAGAGGAAGTCAAGGTAGGCCTTGGCCTGCTCGGCCGTGCCCTTCTTCTTGACCGTGCGCTCGACGATGGCGACCGGGTTCTCGGCCACGATGCTGGCCGAGGGGTGGATGGCATCGACCTTGCCGGTACCGAACTCGCGGTCGACCGAGACCACTTCGGACTCGAAGGTCACCAGCACGTCGCCGATGTTGCGCTGCAGGAAGATGCCGGTCGCGTCACGGCCGCCGCGCGCCAGCACCGGCACGTTCTTGTAGAGCTTGCCGACGAAGTCGGCCGCCTGCGCGTCCGTCCCGCCCTTGCTGCGCACATAGCCCCAGGCCGCGAGGTAGGCCATGCGGCCGTTGCCGCCGGTCTTGGGGTTGACCAGCACCACCTGGATGCCGGGCTTGACCAGGTCGTCCCAGTCCTTGATGCCCTTGGGGTTGCCGTTGCGCACCAGGAACAGCATGGTCGAGCTGGTCGGCGCTGCGTCGTGCGGGAAGCGCTTGCGCCAGTCCTTGGCGACCACGCCCTTGTCGGCCAGGAAGTCGATGTCGGTGGTGGTGTTCATGGTCACCACGTCGGCGTCGAGGCCATCGGCCACCGCGCGCGCCTGGGCGCTGGAGCCGGCGTGCGACTGGTCGACCTTGATGTCCTTGCCGGTGCTCTTCTTGTAGCTGGCGACGAAGGCGGCGTTGACATCCTTGTAGAACTCGCGCGAGACGTCGTAGGACACGTTGAGCAGCGTGGTCTGGGCCGAGGCCAGCGAACTGGCGGCCAGGGCGACGGCGGCGAGCGCGGTACGCAGGGGGGTTTTCATGGATCTTGCTCCGGTGCTGGCAGGAACACCGGATTCTGGACCCTTGGAGCCGATCAACAAACTAATATATTCTTGTTTTTTTATTCGAAAATCGCATAAGGAGCGGAGCTGCTGCCCACTGCGTCCCAGGCCGATGGCAGGCCCGCGAGGGACTGCAGCAGCGCCAGGCCCAGCGGCCAGTCGCCGTGGCCGCTCTCGACGTTGATGTGGCCGGCATCCTGCAGGCGCACGAACTCGCTGCCCCAGGCGCGCGCATAGGCGCCCGACAGCCGCACCGGGCAGAAGGGGTCGTTGCTGGCGGCCACCACGATGCTGCGGTAGGGCAGCGACTGACAGGGCACCGGGGCGAAGTCGGACAGCACGCTGCGCCGCTCGGGGTCGGCCGGCGCGACCAGCAGCGCACCCACGATGCGCGACGCCGCCTCGGGCGGCAGGTGCACGGTCGCGATGCAGCCCAGGCTGTGCGCCGCGACCACCACCGGCCCGTCGATCTCCGACAGGGTCTCGGCAAGGCGCCCAACCCAGGCGCTGCGCGTCGGCGAGACCCAGTTGTCCTGCACGACCCGGTGCACCCGGGGCAGTTGCCCGGTCCACAGCGTCTGCCAGTGGCCGGGGCCGGAGTCGCGCCAGCCTGGCACGATGAGGATGGTGGGAAGCTCTGCCATGTCAGTCCTGTATTAGGTCACTGGCATCGATTCTGGGCCCCTGCCCTACGAAATCCAAGGAATGTTCCCGCAGTTGCTAATGCCCTGATCGCATAAACCAGCGGACCTCCCCGCCGCCTCAATGGCGCTCGCGCGTCGCGCGCTCGGGCGCATAGCGGTCGGCCTGCACGTCGGGCGTCACGCCATGGGTCATGACCTCGTCCGTGATCGGGTGGAAAGCCTCGCTCCACTCCTGCCACTCGTCGCGCAGGCGGGCGAACACCTCCGGGTGCCTGTCCTTGAGGTTGGCACGCTCGAGCGTGTCGAGCGCGACGTCGAACAGGAACTCGTTGTCGTTGATCTTGAGGTACTTCCAGTCGCCGTCGCGCACCGCGCGCTGGGCCTGCGCCTTGTAACGCCAGAACAGCTTGCGCGGATGCACCGGCGCGCGGCCTTCGAGCACCGGCAGGATGTTCTCGCCGTCGGGCGGGTAGTCCGGATGGTGCGCGACGCCGGCGGCGGCCAGCAGCGTGGGCAGCCAGTCCATCGTGGCCGTGACCTGCTCGCAGACCTGGGGCCGCAGGCGCGCCGGCCAGCGCAGCAGGGTCGGCACGCGGATGCCGCCCTCGAGCAGCTCGGTCTTCTGGCCGGTGAAGGGCCAGGTCTTGGCGAAGCGCTCGCCGCCGTTGTCGCTGCTGAAGACGACGATGGTGTTCTCGCCCAGGCCCTGCTCGTCGAGCGTCTGGAGCACCTGGCCGACCGCCGAGTCGAGCGAGCGCACCATGCGCGAATAGACCTCGAGGTTGCCACCGTCGTAGTGGAAGATGTCGCTCAGGCTGCGCGAGACCGCCTCGTCCTCGGGACCGACCCAGGGCCAGTGCGGCGCGGTGAAGTGCAGCGACAGCAGGAAGGGCTGGTCCGCGCTGCGCTGCCCGATCCAGCTCGAGGCCTCGTCGGCCAGCAGCTGGGTGTAGTAGCCCACGCGCTCGACCGGCACCTCGCCCTCGTAGAGGTCGGTCGGCACCTGGGGGCCGACGCCGGGCTTGTGCGTGAAGTAGTCGATCGCGCCGCCGTAGTTGCCGAAGAAGCGCTGGTAGCCGCTCTTGAGCGGGCCGAAGGTCGGCAGGCTTCCGAGGTGCCACTTGCCGATCAGCGCGGTCGCTTAGCCGGCGTCGCGCAGCAGCGAGGGAAGCGTCGGGTGTCCGGGCGGCAGGCCGTGACGATGCGCCGCGCGCACCAGCGGCTCCTCCAGGCCGCCGCGCAGCCGGTACTGGTAGCGCCCGGTGATCAGCGCGAAGCGCGTCGCCGAACAGACCGCCGAGTTCGAATAGGCCTGGGTGAAGCGCACGCCCTGCGCCGCCAGCGCGTCGAGGTGCGGGGTCTGGTAGCCGGTCTGGCCGTAGACGCTGAGGTCAGCCCAGCCGAGGTCGTCGGCCAGGATGAAGACGATGTTGGGACGCTGGCTCATGGATGCCCTCCCCTTCCTCAGGCCTTGACCTTGCCCTGGGCGTCGCGCGCCTTCCACTGCTTCTCGAGCTTGAGGTCCTTGAGCGCCTGCTGCACGAACTTCGGCTCGAACCAGCCCTGGACGTCGAAGCCCTGGCGCAGCAGACCGAGCTTGAAGCCGTCGTCGAGCACGCCCTGGTAGTTGGCGACGAAGTCCTCGTCGATCAGCGGCGAGTAGCGCGCGGCCAGGTTCTCGCCCTCCAGGTCGGCGCGGTAGACGATCTCGGGGCTGCCGCTGTGCTCGGCGTAGAGCTTGACCAGCGCCTCGCGGTTGGAGTCCTGCGAGGCCCAGTGCGCGGCGCGCACGAACTGCCTGACCAGGCGCTGCGTCCACTGCGGGTTGCCCTGGATGAAGTCCTCGGTGCCCAGGATGCCGGACGAGATCGTGAAGCCGGGCCCGCGGCCCCGGGTGCTGAGCGGGATGTCGACGCCCTTGTCCTTCAGCAGGAACAGGTCCGAGCCGCCGAAGGTCGCGTCGATCTGGCCCGCGACGACGGCCGCCTTGGAGCTGGGCCAGTCCATGTTGATGACCTTGACATCCTTCTCGCTCAGGCCGGCGCTGGCGAGCAGATTGTCGAAGGGGCGCTGGTAGGCCGTGCCCTTGAGCACGGCGACCTTCCTGCCCTTGAGGTCGGCCACGGACTTGATCGCCGAGCCCGGCGCCGTCGCGAGGTAAGTGTTGGTGTCGCGACCGCCCGGCACCAGGAAGCGGGTCGGCAGGCCGCGCGACTTGTGCAACACCGAAGCCAGGTCGCCGAGCGAGACGATGTCGAGTTGCCTGGCCGACAGCGCCTCGGCCACGGCCGGGCCGGCGCCGCGGAAGAAATGCCACTCGATCTTGACGCCGTCCTTGGCGAATTCCTCTTCCAGCCACTTGTTCTGCTGCACGATCGTGAACAGCGCGCCGCCGGCGGAGGACTTGCCGCCGATGCCGAAGTCGGGCGCCCCCAGGCGGATGACCTTGGCGGATTGCGCGCGCACGATCGCGGGCGCGGCCAGGCCCAGGCCGGCCAGCCCCAGGCCCAGCAGGACCTGGCGGCGCGGAATGTGGATGCGGTTGTCGTTGTGCGGGTTCATGAGGTCTCTCTTTCGTGAATGGGGTGCTTCAGATGGCGAACTGCCAGGGCTTGAACTCGAACGCGGGCTCGGCCAGGGTGCGCGAGGGCTCCAGCAGCTCGGCGCCGTGGCCGCCGAATTCGCCCAGCACGTCTTCCTTGATGGCGTTGAAGGCGTGCGACTGGCGATCGCGCGGGTGCGCCAGCCCGACCGGCACGATGCGGCGGATGCGGCCCGGGCGCGGCTCCATCACGACCACGCGGTCGCCCAGGTAGACCGCCTCCTCGACGTCGTGCGTCACCAGGATCATGGTGATGCCCTCCTGTTGCCAGATGCGGCGCAGCTCCTGCTGCAGGTGGCTGCGCGTGAGCGCGTCGAGCGCGCCGAAGGGCTCGTCGAGCACCAGGATCTCGGGCCGGTTGGCCAGCGCGCGCGCGATCGCCACGCGCTGCGACATGCCACCCGAGAGCTGGTGCGGATAGGCGTCCTCGAAGCCCTGCAGTCCGACCAGCGCGATGTGTTCGCGCACCGTGTCGCGTTGCTGCGCCTGGCTCAGGCCCGAATTCAGCAGCCCGAACGCGACGTTCTTCTCGACCGTCAGCCAGGGAAACAGCCGGTGCTCTTGGAACACGATGCCGCGGTTCAGGCTGGTACCGGCGATGCGCCGGCCGTCGAGCAGGATCTCGCCCTGGTATTCGTCCTCCAGGCCGACGATCAGGCGCAGCAGCGTGGACTTGCCGCAGCCGCTGGAGCCGACGATGCTGAGGAACTCGCCCCTGGCGATCTCGAGGTTGATGTCCTGCAGCACGGGCAGGGCCTGGCCCTTGACCTCGTACTGCTTGTTCAGGCCCTGGATGGCCAGGGTCGTGTTGCTTGCCATGGGGGTTTCTCCGCAAGAGGGTTCGTTCAGTAGCGCGCCACCGTGCGTTCGCGCCAGGACAGCAGGCGCTGCTCGAGCGCGGCCAGGGTCCAGTTCAGCGCGAAGCCGACCAGCCCGATCACGACCACGCCGAACAGCACCAGGTCCATCTGGAAATGCTCGCGGCCGTCGATCAGCGTGTTGCCGATGCCCTGGCCCGAGGCCAGCAGGTATTCCGCGCCCAGCGTGGCCAGCCAGCTGTAGATCAGCGCAAGCTGCAGGCCGGTGAAGACCGAGGACGCTGCGGCCGGCGCGATCACGCGGCGCAGCAGCTGCCAGGGGCCGAATTCGTGGACGCGCGCCACCTCCAGCCACTCGCGCGGCACGCTGCGCAGGCCCTCGCAGGTGTTGAGCACCACGGGGAAGAAGGCCGCCATCGCGACGAAGGCGATCTTGGCCGCCTCGCCGAGGCCGAACCACATCGTCAGCATCGGGATCCAGGCGAACAGCGAGATCTGCTTGAGCGTGTGGAAGGACGGGCCGACCAGGCGCTCGGCCCTGCGCGAGGCGCCCAGCAGCGCGCCGAAGGCCAGGCCGGCGCTGGCGCCGAAGGCGAAGCCCCAGGCATTGCGCTGCAGACTGGCCGACAGCGCGGCCCGGAGCTCGCCGCTGGCGAGCTGGGCCACGCCGCGCTCCCAGACCGCGAGCGGCGAGACCAGCAGCGGCGAGCTCACCGCGCCCGAGCCGACCGCCCACGACCACAGCGCCAGGATCAGCAGCGGCAGCACCCAGCCGCGCAGGCTTTTGGGGATGGGGTGATGGCGTTTGGACATGGTCTCTCTCCTCTCAGAAGGCGGGCTTGCGCCAGCGCAGCAGCCAGGCCTCGGTGCGCGCCAGCACGCGGTCGAGCACGAAGCCCACGATGCCGACCGCCAGCACCGCCGCCAGCACGACGTCGAGCTGGAACAGCTGGCGGCCGTAGACGATCAGGAAGCCAATGCCCTCGGACGAGGCCAGCAGCTCCACCACCACCAGCGCCAGCCAGGCGTGGGTCAGGCCGTAGCGCACGCCGCTCCAGATCGGCGCGACGGCAGCCGGGAACACGACCCGGGTCAGCATCTGCCAGCGGCTGTAGCGGAAGACGCGCGCGACCTCGATGTAGCGGTTGGGCACGCCGGCAATGCCCTGGCAGGTGTTGACCACCACCGGCACCAGGGTGGCCTTGGCGATCAGCAGGAACTTCAGGGCCTCGTCGATCCCGACCAGCAGCATCAGCAGCGGCAGCCAGCCGATCACCGGCACCTGGCTGAAGGCCTTGAACAGCGGAAAGACGTAGTCGCGCAGCGTCGGCGACAAGCCCAGCGCCGCGCCCAGCGCGAGCCCGGCAGCCAGCCCGATGCCGAAGCCCGAGAACACCCGCACCAGGCTGATGCCCAGGTGGTCCCAGAGCTCGCCGCTGCGCGCCAGGTCGGCGAAGGTGCCGAACACCTGGGCCGGCGGCGGCAGCACCTGCTCGGGCACCCAGCCGAGCACGGCCGACAGCTGCCACAGCGCCAGCAAGGCCAGCGGAAAGGGCCAGGCCCACAGCCAGCCCCAGTGCAGGCCGGACCAGCTGCGGCTGGTTCCTGCAAGGGACTGGGGCGGCGGCTGCAATGCGGCAGCGACGGTTCCGGAATCTGGATTCATGTCACTTCTCTCTAACGGCACGGCTATTCATGAGGAATCCAAATTTAATGGCTGCGCCTCATAGGAAAAACGAAGATTTCCGCATATGAACCGCCTAATTTGTTTTCCTCATTTGCTCATGCGGAAATCGATCAAGCGCGAACTCAACGGCCGAGCGTCCCGTCCGCCTTGTAGCTGGGCCAGTAGTGCTCGAGCCGGAGTTCCTTGAGCGCGGCGTTCAGGAAGCTGCGGTCGAACCAGCTGTCGATCTCGGGCGCGCTGCGGATCAGCTTGAGCTCAGCGGCCTCGCGCGCCGAATCGCGGTAGCGTTCGATCAGGAAGGGGTCGAGCAGCGGCGACTGGCGCACGCGCAGCGGCTGGCCGATGAAGTCCTCGCGCCAGACCCTGTCCGGGTACTCGGTCTTGCCCCATTTCTCGAACAGCTCGGCGCGCCGGCCCTCGTCGGAATACCTGTGCGCGACCTTGACGATGGCGGACACGACGCGCTGCACCGCGCTGGGATGCTGGCGCGCGAAGTCGTCCGTCACGAGCAGCGCGGTCTGGCGCGTGTACTTGTAGGAATCCTGCGCCGCCGACCAGACCACCTTGGCCTGTCCCTTGTCGCGCAGGTCGAACAGGCCCACGTAGTCGAACACCGCGTCGACATCGCGGCTGAGCAGCGCGGCACGCCCCGACGGCAGGTCCAGGTTGACGAACTTGACGTCGCGCTCCCTGATGCCCTTGTCGGCCAGCGCGCGCACCGCGGCCAGGTGCAGGTTGGTGCCCTTGAACAGGGCGACCCGCTTGCCCCGGAGGTCCTCCAGGCCCTTGATGTCGGAGTCCGGCGGCACGCCGAGGTAGAGGCCGGTGCGCACGCCGCTGCCCAGGAGGATGCGGGTCTTGACGCCGTTGGCGCGGTGCACGATGGACGGCAGGTCGCCCTGCCAGGCGAAGTCGAGCTGCCGGTTCACCAGCGCCTCGTTCACGGCCGGGCCGGCGCCCTTGAAGAAGGCCCACTCCACCTTGACGCCGTCCTTCCTGAATTCCTCCTCCAGCACGCCATCGGTATAGGCCAGCGCGGCCGTGGTGCCGCCATGGCGGATCGGGTTGCTGCCGACGCCGCCGGTCGCCACGCCTATGCGAATGGTCTTGAGCGGCTCAGGAGCCTGCGCCTGCACGGGGGCCAGTGGCAGCAGGCTCAGGGACAGTGCAGCAGCCAGCAGGCGTTTCCAGTTTCTCATTGTGTTACTCCGGATGAATGAATTTCAATGACCCAATCACTCTATCCGGAGCTAACAAAAACAATAAGGAATTAAATCTGATACCGAAATTCGTCGATGTTTATCGAATTACCTTGCTAGATTTCTGGATATCGCACCCGATATCGATATGCGATTTCCTTCGTAGCCTTGCGGCATCAACACCCATAAATTGAAAGACGTCACAACCACCGGACCTTCAAGGAGAAACCAGATGTCCAAGCTCAACGACCTCGCCGGCCCCTACACCCGCTTCGTGGCCGAACCCTACACCCCGACCATCGGCGCCACCATCCACGGCCTGGACCTGAGCCAGCCGCTCGACGGGACGACGCAGGCCGAACTGCGCCGTGCGCTGGCCGAGCACGAAGTGATCTTTTTCCGCGACCAGCAGCTCACGCCGGCGCAGCAGGTCGAGTTCAGCCGCCTGTTCGGCAACGTCGCCGAGGTCAAGGCCTTCTTCCCGCGGCTGGCCGACCAGCCCGAGATCGAGATCGTCGAGAGCACGGCCGAGCGTCCCAGGGCGGCCGGCAACTGGCATGCCGACATCACCTGGCGCGACAATCCGCCGGTCGGCACCAGCCTCTACGCCCAGGTGATACCGGCCAGCGGCGGCGACACGATCTGGGCCAGCCTGACCCGGGCCTACGCCAGCCTGCCGCCCGCCTTCCAGGCCTACCTCGAGACGCTGACCGCGGTGCACAGCTGGGAGATCAGCAACTGGACCGAATACCTGCTGCACAAGGACGCCAGCGGCGAGCAGCTGCGCGAGGCGCGCGCCAAGTACCCGCCGGTCGAGCATCCGGTGGTGCGCGTGCACCCGCTCACGGGCCGGAAGATCCTCTACGTCAACCCGACCTTCACGAGCCGCATCAAGGGCCTGCCGCGCGCGCAAAGCGACGCGCTGCTGACCCCGCTGTTCGACCTGGCCCAGGTGCCCGAATTCCAGGCCCGGCTGCGCTGGCAGGCAGGCACGCTGGCGGTCTGGGACAACCGCTCGACCCAGCACTACGCGGTCGGCGACTACTTCCCGGCGCAGCGCTTGCTGCACCGCATCACCTTCACCGCCGAGCAGGCGTTCTGAACGCCATAACCCGGGAGAAACAGCAATGACGCAACGCAAGCTGCGCCTCGGCGCCTTCATCATGGCCACCGGCCACCACATCGCCGCCTGGCGCCATCCGGACGCGCAGGCCGACGCCGGCGTGAACATCGACCACTACATCGAGCTCGCGCAGACGGCCGAGCGCGGCCTGTTCGACCAGGTCTTCGTCGCCGACAGCCCGGGGCTCTGGCACCAGGGCGACCGCGAGTCGCTCAGCCGCCAGGGCCGGCTGTCGCACTTCGAGCCGGTCACGCTCTGGGCCGCGCTGTCGGCGGTGACCAAGCACATCGGCTTCGTCGCCACCGCCTCCACCACCTACGAGGACCCCTACCTGCTGGCGCGCAAGTTCGCCTCGCTCGACCACATCAGCAAGGGCCGCGCGGCCTGGAACGTGGTCACGACCAGCGCCGAGGGCGTGCACGGCAATTTCGGCCTCGACGCACACCCGGACCCGGCCACGCGCTACCAGCGCGCGCACGAGTTCGTCGACGTGGTCAAGGGCCTGTGGGACAGCTTCGACGACGATGCGCTGCGGCGCGACAAGGCCTCGGGCGTCTACCTCGACCCCGACAAGCTGCACCAGCTCGACCATGTCGGCCGCTTCCTCAAGGTCAGGGGGCCGCTCAACATCGAGCGCCCGCCCCAGGGCCATCCGGTGATCGTGCAGGCCGGCTCGTCCGAGGACGGCAAGGAGCTCGCCGCCGCCAGCGCAGAGGCCATCTTCACCGCCTGGACCAGCCTGGCCGAGGCGCAGGCCTTCTACCGCGACGTCAAGGGCCGGCTGGCCAAATACGGCCGCCGCCCCGGGCAGCTGCTGGTGCTGCCCGGCATCTCGCCGGTGGTCGGGCGCACCGAGGCCGAGGCGCAAGCCAAGTGGGCCGAGCTGCAGGCGCTGATCCACCCCTCGGTCGGCTTGGCGACGCTGGCGCCGTTCTGGCCCGGCGAGGACCTGGGCCGCTGGGACCTGGACGCGCCGCCGCCCTACATCCCCGAGCCGCCCCCGGGCGTCAACAGCCGCGCCCATGTGGTGCTGGAGCTGGCGCGGCGCGAGCGCTACACCGTGCGCCAGCTCTACGAGTACCTGGCCGGCGCGCGCGGCCACTGGGTCGTGGTCGGCACGCCGCAGACGATTGCCGACCGGATGCAGGAGTGGTTCGAGCAGGGTGCCGCCGACGGCTTCAACGTGATGCCGCCGGTGCTGCCCGCCTCGCTGGACGACTTCGTCGAGCTGGTGATTCCGGAACTGCAGAAGCGCGGCCTGTTCCGCACCGAATACGAGGGCCGTACCCTGCGCGAGAACCTGGGCCTGGAACGCCCGGCCAGCCGCCATGTGGCTCCGCTGGAGCAGGCGGCCTGATCGAGCCGACTCCTCCAGCGACTTGTGCCCCGGCCCATCGCGTGGTCGGGGTTCTTTTTTTCCCGCAATGCCCGGCCCAGATGCAAGAAAGCCCTCCGCTGGAGGGCTTGCGCTCTTGATGGCGCCCGGAGGCGCCGCATCGGTCACAGCTTGGCCAGCGACACCTCGGTCGACTTGACCAGAGCCACGACCTCGGAGCCGACCTTGAGCTCGAGCGCGTCGACCGAGCGGGTGGTGATGACCGAGGTCACGATGCCCCAGGGGGTCTCGACGTCGATTTCCGAGACGACGTCGCCGCGGATGATCTCCTTGACCTTGCCCTTGAACTGGTTGCGGACGTTGATGGCTTGGATGGACATGGGTGTTCTCCTGAAAAGTGGATGAAAAAAAGATTCAGACGCTGTACTGCACGGACTCGAAAGGCACGGGATCGAAGCCGGTCCTGGCCGGCAGGCGCAGCCCGTCGTTGACCAGGGCGGAGACGGCGTCGTCGAGCCGGCCCTGGATCTCGTCGCCGATCTGGTAGCGGCCGGCCTCGTCCTTGGGGATCTGGCTGTCGGAGGCGTAGACGCCGGGCAGGATGTGCCTGGCGCCGAGCGACTGCAGCACCGGACGCAGCGCGTAGTCCAGCGCCAGCATGTGGTGCGGACTGCCGCCGGTGGCCAGCGGCAGCACCACCTTGCCCTTGAGCGCGGTCTGCGGCAGCAGGTCGAGAAAGACCTTGAGCACGCCGCTGTAGGCGGCCTTGTAGACCGGCGTGGCGATGACCAGCGCGCTGGCCGCCTCGACCTGGGCGATGGCGCGCTTGACGCTGGCATGGTTCCAGTCGGCCAGCAGCAGCGCCTGCGGCGACAGGTCGCGGATCTGCACGCGGTCGATATAGAGGCGGCGGGTGCCCGCCTGCTGCTCGAGGCGCTGCTGCACCGCCTCGAGCAGCGCAGCCGAGCGCGAATGCTCGGAGGGGCTGCCCGCTACAAGTAGCACTGACATGGAGGGTTCCTATCGGTATCGGTTCAGGGGGATCGTGGCTTCGATCCAGCGAATGCCTTGATGATGAAGCGATCCCCCTGCGACAGGAACTAAGAAAAACTCAGTTGCTTATTCCTGATTCGCATTCCCGGGCGGGCCAGCTCGCGCGACGACTCGCAGCCGGCGCCCGGGAGAAGGATCGCCCGGGTCAAGGACCTCGGTGTCGAGTTTGACGGCCTGGACCTCGAGCGGACGGGCACCGGATAACGGCCGTATCGCAGATACTGTCGTCCATGCTGATCGGCCACTGCAGCGACGGCAGCTTCCGCATCCTGACGCTGATCGATCCCGAAGACCTCTGCGAACTCGAACGCGCCGAGGATGCCGTGGCATTGATATGAAGGCGCCCAAGCAGACGCAGCCCCCGCCAACATCATGAACCCCGGCAAGAGCTTCGCCTGCGCCCGCCGACAGGACAGTCCGGATTTCCCCCGAAAACGAGGACCCACATGGCCTACACCCACCTCATCACCGTTGCCGAGCTGCAAGACCTCGCCGCCAGGGGCATTCCCCACCGGGTCTTCGACTGCAGCTTCGACCTCATGAACCCGGGCGCCGCGCGCGCCATGTTTGCCGACCGGCACATCCCGGGCGCCGTGCTGGCCCACCTCGACGAGCACCTGAGCGCGCATGGCGCCGCCGAGGCGCAAAGCGGCGGCCGCCATCCGCTGCCGAGCCGGGAGCGGCTGCGCGACTGGCTGCGCAGCGTCGGCCTGCGGCAAGGCATGCAGGCGGTGGTCTACGACCGCAACGGCAACAACTTCTGCGGCCGGCTCTGGTGGCTGCTGAAATGGGCCGGCCACGACGCGGTCGCGATCCTCGACGGCGGCCTGCAGGCCTGGGAGCAGGCCGGAGCGGCGCTGGAATCCGGCGCTCCTGCGACATGCCTACAGACGGGCGACTTCGAGCTGGCCGAACCGCTGGTCGGACTGGTGGGCAGCGACGAGATGTTCGCGCTGCACGACCGCCCGGGCCAGTGCGTGATCGACTCGCGCGCCGGGCCGCGCTTTCGCGGCGAGGTCGAGCCGCTGGACCCGGCCGCTGGCCATATTCCGGGCGCGCTGAATCGCCCCTTTACCGAGAATTTCGCGAGCGACGGCCGCTTCAAGCCGGCGGCGCAGCTGCGCGCCGAATTCGAGTCGCTGCTGGGCGGGCGCGACCCGGCCGCCACCGTGGTCTACTGCGGCAGCGGCGTGAGCGCGGTGCCCAACCTGGTGGCGCTGGAGCTGGCGGGCCTGCCCGGCGCGCGGCTCTACGCCGGCAGCTGGAGCGAGTGGAGCCGCACGCCGGGGCGGCCCGTGGCGACCGGCGCCTGAGCCAACCGCCCGGCCCCGCAGCCCGGCCCGCGTGCGCCGGCCTCAGCCCTGGCCGAAGGCGCCGAGCACGACGTCGCGCGTCAGCGTCGGCACGAAGGTCTCGATGAAGCCGAAGGCGTAGCCCGGCAGCCAGAGGTCGCGCCGCATCCCCAGCCGGGTGACGTTGACCTGGAACAGGTGGCCGGCGTCGATCGCGCGCAGGTGGCGGTCGCGCTCCTCGTCGATGGCGATCGAGGCCACGATGCCGACGCCCATCTCGAGCTCGACATAGGTCTTGATCACGTCGGCGTCCATCGCGGTCAGCACCACCTCGGGCTGCAGCCCGGCGGCGGCGAAGGCCGCGTCGATGTGCGATCTCCCGGTGTAGCCAACCTCGTAGGTGATGATCGGATACTGGACCAGGTCCTGCAGCGCGAGCTCGCGGCCGAGCGCCAGCAGCGGGTGGCCGTGCGGCAGCACGACGCTGTGGCTCCAGCGGTAGCAGGGCAAGGTGACCAGCTGGTCGTAGCCGGCGAGCGCCTCGGTCGCGATGCCGATGTCGGCCTCGCCCGAGATCAGCATCTCGGCCACCTGCTTCGGGCTGCCCTGGTGCAGGTGCAGCGTCACGCGCGGCCAGCGCTGGCGGAAGTCGCGCACCGCGTGCGGCAGCGCGTAGCGCGCCTGCGAGTGGGTGGCCGCGACCGACAGCCTGCCCTCCTCCCGCCCCTGCAGCTCCTGGCCGGCGCGCCTGAGGCTGTCGGCGTCGAGCAGCACGCGCTCGATGATGGGCAGCAAGGCCTGGCCGGCGCTGGTCAGGCCCAGCAGGCGCTTGCCCGAGCGCACGAAGAGCTCGACGCCGAGCTCCTCCTCGAGCTCGCGCACCTGGCGGCTGACGCCGGGCTGCGAGGTATGCAGCGCGGCAGCCACCTCGGTCAGGTTGAAGCCGCAGCGCACCGCCTCGCGCACGGATCTGAGTTGCTGGAAGTTCATTTCTTGCTGTAGATCTGGTCGAAGCTGGCACCGTCGGCGAAATGCGCCCGGCTGGCCTTGCCCCAGCCGCCGAAGGCCTGGTCGATGGTGAACAGGTTCAGCTTGGGGAACTGCCTGGCGTACCTGGCCTGCACCTTGGGCGAGATCGGACGGTAGAAGTTCCTGGCGGCGATCTCCTGGCCCTCGTCGCTGTAGAGGTAATTCAGATAGGCCTCGGCCACCTGGCGCGTACCCTTGCGGTCGACGTTCTTGTCGACCATGGTCACGGCGGGCTCGGCCAGCACGCTCAGGGACGGGTAGACGACGTCGAACTTGGCGGAGAACTCCTTCTCGAGCAGATAGGCCTCGTTCTCCCAGGCCAGCAGCACATCACCCTGGTTGCGCTGGGCGAAGCTGATGGTCGAGCCACGCGCGCCGGTGTCGAGCACCGGCACGTTCTCGTACAGCCTCCTGACGAATTCGCGCGCCTTGTCCTCGCTGCCGTACTGGCGCTTGGCGAACTCCCAGGCGGCCAGATAGTTCCAGCGCGCGCCGCCCGAGGTCTTGGGGTTGGGCGTGATGACCTTGATGCCGGGCTTGACCAGGTCGTCCCAGTCCTTGATGCCCTTGGGGTTGCCCTCGCGCACCACCAGCACGATGGTCGAGCTGTAGGGCGAGCTGTTGTGCGGCAGGCGCTTCTGCCAGTCCTGCGGGATCAGCCGGCCGTTGGCGTGCAGCGCGTCGGTGTCGCCGGCCAGCGCCAGCGTCGCGACGTCGGCGTCCAGGCCGTCGATGATGGAGCGGGCCTGCTTGCCGGAGCCGCCGTGCGACTGCTTGACGCTGACGTCCTGGCCGGTCCTGGACTTCCAGTGCCTGGCGAAGGCGGCGTTGAACTCGACGTAGAGCTCGCGGGTCGGGTCGTAGGAGACGTTGAGCAGCTCGACCTTGCCCTGGGCCTGGGCCGACCCCAGTCCGGCGGCGGCCAGCGCGGCGGCGGCGAGTGCTTGCTGGATCCAGCGGCGGCGTGCTTGCATGAGGATGTTCCTTCGATTCGGGTTGCGTCGAAGTCGATGATCGAAGGAATTCCTGAAAACCGGAACGAATAAAAACTTAGTTGCAAATAACAAAAACAATTAAAAGAACGACGCGCCGCCTGCCCCGCCGTCAAGCGATGGCGCCGACTCCGCCGAACGCCAGGCAGACCTGGTTGCGGCCCGCCTGCTTCGCCTGGTAGAGCGCCTTGTCGGCGTCCTTGATCATGGCCGGCAGATCGGACTCGCCCGCACGGGAGCGCGCCACGCCGATCGACACGGTGCACGCCATGCCCGCATCGAGTGCGGCTGCGTCCCAGCAGCCGGCGATCGCGTTGCGCAGGCGCTCGGCCACCACCAGCGCCTGGTCGAGGTCGGTCTTCGGCAGCAGGGCGATGAATTCCTCACCGCCGAAGCGAGCCAGCAGGTCGTGCTCCCGCATCGCACCCTGCGCCGTGCGGCTGATCGCCCGCAGGACCTGGTCGCCCATGTCGTGGCCGTGGCTGTCGTTGATGCGCTTGAAATGATCGACGTCGAACAGCAGCAGGCACAGGCTCTCGCACTGCCGGCTGGCGCGTGCCAGCTCCCGCTCCGCCAGCCGCTCGAACTGGCGCCGGTTGCACAGCCCCGTGAGCCCGTCGGTATGGGCCATTCGCTCCAGCGCCTGGTTGGCGGCGGACAACTCCCTGCGGTTCATCTCGTCGAGCAGGTGGCGCAGGTAGGCGCGACGCCGGTCGTGCGTGGCACTCCAGCTGATGAAGAGGCTGAAGAACAGCACCGGCAGATAGGCCAGCATGAAGATGGCCAGGGCATTGGCGTCGCCGCCACTGTTGTGCGCGACGCCCTTGACGATCGTCGCCGAGATCAGCAGCGACACGAGCAGGGATGGCAGAAAGCAGACCTGCACGCACAGGTTGGCCAGCACGATGAAGATCAGGGCGGCGTATTGATAGGTGGCGACATTCGGACTCGCGGTCCGCGCCAGCAGCTCGAACCAGAGCACCGTCGCGCCCAGCACCGAGACCGGCAGCAGCAGGTCGAGCCAGCGGATGTCGCGTGACCAGCGGAACAGCGCCAGGGTCAGGACGGTGACCAGCCCGACGTAGAGCGAGCGCACGCTGAACGACAGGGCCGCGATGTCGGGCACGACCAGCCAGTCGGCCAGCGCGTAGGACAGGTAGGCGCCCTGGCCCAGCAGGTTCACCAGCAACAGGAAGCGCCGGCGATTCCGGTTCTGGAAATCGAAGAAGCCGGGCTGGAGGGAAGCCGGCACCCGGACCAGCGGGTCTCTGAGCGCGCGCTCGATCTGGGCACGCTGGTCGGTTGCGGTCGCAACCATGGAACACCTCCCTCGAAGGATTGGGCATATCGGCTGGCCCGGCCCAGCTGTTGAGGCCTGGACCGGGCTGCCACCGCTTCACCATCAGAACTTCCCGCATCGACAACCCGGTGTCAAGTCCAGGGCCGATGCCCGTGCGGCGCGCGCCACAGGACAAGGGCTTGCATCGCGCGCTCCGCTCACGGCCCTGCCAGCAGGACGCAGAATGCCATGAAAGCAGATTTCATGCCTGTGACAAGGGCTCTCTGCACGCGACGGCAGTCGCGGCTACACTCGCGCCCCAGCCTCCGGCTCACGCCAACGCCATGTCACACCAGCCCGTCCCTGCCCCGACCTACCACGTCCAACCGCCGCGGGCCTCCGCCATCGCCCACGCCCTGCTGCAGCAGGCCTGGCCGGTCCTGGTCGCGCAGCTGCTGTCCATGGCCATGATGGTGGCCGACACCGTGATCGCGGGCCGCTACGGCACCGCCGACCTGGCCGGCGTCGCGGTGGGCAGCAGCTTCTACATATCCGCCATCATGCTGCTCAACGGCATCCTGCAGGCAGTCGCGCCGACCGTGGCGCACCATGTCGGCGCCGGGCAGCAGGACCGGATCGGCCCGGCGCTGCAGCAGGGCTTCTGGCTCGCGCTGCTGCTGGCCGTGCCCGGCACGCTGGTGCTGGCTTATCCGCAGCCGCTGCTGGCACTGATGGGCGTACCTGCAGCCACTGCGCACAAGGCTGCCGACTACCTGGGCGCGATCGCCTGCGGGCTGCCGGCCGTGCTGTTCTACAAGACCTTCTACGCCTTCATGAACGCCGTCAGGCGACCGCGTGCGTTGATGGCGATCAGCGCGGTGATGACCTGCTGCCATGTGCCGCTGGCCTGGGCGCTGACCCACGGCGTCGCGGGCCTGCCCGCGCTGGGCGGTGCCGGCTGCGGCGTGTCGACCGCGGTCGTGAACTGGCTGGCGCTGGCCTGCGGCCTGCTCGTGCTGCTGCGCGACCCGGCGCTGAAAACCTGCCGCGTCTTCGCCAGCTGGCGCTCGCCCGACTGGCGACTCCTGGGCGCCCTGGCGCGCCTGGGCCTGCCGATGGGCGTGTCGACCTTCATCGACATCAGCTCCTTCACGCTGATCGCGATCTTCGCGGCGCGCATCGGCACCGAGACGGTCGCGGGCCACCGTGTGCTGGCCAACCTGACCGGGCTGATCTACATGGTGCCGCTGTCGCTGTCGATCTCGACCCTGGTGCTGGTCGGGCAGGCCGCGGGCGCGCGCGACTGGGCCCGGGCTCGCGCGACGGTGCGCGTGGCGCTGGCGCTCGTGGCCGGGCTGGCGCTGCTGATCGGTGGCGCGCTGTGGCTGCTGCGCGAGCCGGTCGTCGCCTGGTCCAGCACCGACCCGGCGGTGCGCGGCGTGGCGCTCGGGCTGGTGTTCTACCTCTGCTTCTACCAGGCCTTCGACGGGCTGCAGGTACTGATCGCCCATGCCCTGCGCGGCTACAAGGTCACGCTGCTGCCGATGCTGCTGCACACGGTCAGCTTCTGGGGCCTGGGCCTGACTGGCGGCTACTGGCTGGCCTTCGAGGCCGGCGCCCGCGCGACGGCCCCGAGCGTGACCGGCTTCTGGGAAGCCGGGGTGCTGGCGACGCTGGCGGCCTCGGTCCTGCTGGGCCTGCTGCTGCGCCAGGTGATGCGGCTCAAGGGCCGCTCCTGAACCGGCTGCAGGCCAGGCAGGCCGGGCTCAGATCGCCACGGCGGCGATGTCGTCGGGCAGCTCGGCCAGGCTGGCCAGGACAGGAAGAGTCGCTGCCGTCTGGTCATGGGGGGTGATGCCAGTCGCTTCGGGCCGGCAGCTCAGCGCTGCGGCATGTCCTAGTAGGAACCCAAGCTGATGCCGGCGTCGGCCGGAAACTATGTCATGGCTGTCGACGCGCAGGGGCTTCTTGGCATCCCACAGCGCGACAGGCTATGCAATCGCTCGCCCACCGGTAAGACGATCGAAAAAGCCGTCGAAGCCTGCGCGACCCAGCGCTGATGGAGTTCCTGTGATCAGGGCACTCCAATCAGGCACCCATGCCTATCGGTGCCGGCGCATCATGGACGATGCGACTGAACAATTGCTCGTAAACATGAGTGGGAGGATATTTTCCTGTGAGCGGGTCGCGGTTGGCCGCGAACGCTGCATCGAGCTCGGCCCAGTCCTGCGCCGACAGGCATCGCTCGGCAGCCGGGAGTATCTCCTGCTCTTCCAGGAGCATGTGCTCCAGGTAGAAGTTGCGATGAAGAGCGAACTGCTCGACAAATGCCGCACGACGTGACTCACCCAGGAATTTCCAGGCCAGCAGCAGATGCTGCAGCTCGCGGACGGCCGGCTCGCCCTTGGCATGGTCATGCTCCAGCCTGACAATCGCGTTGGCTGTCTCTGGTGCCAGCTTGGCCACGCGTGGAAACAGCAGGTCGGACTCCTTCGTGTGATGCAGACGCTCGGGAAACTCGTCGATGTAGAACAGCATGGCTTCGAGCGTTTCGAAATAGCGCTGCGGGTCTTCTCCGGGTCCGCGACGGATCAGAAGGTTCAGGGACTGCAGCATGCCCGCGAGGGCGTTGTGCTCGTCTCGGATCACCCGCAGGGTTTCTGGGGTTTTCATGGTGTCGGATCGCACGAAACGGTGCGAGCGGGGTTCAGCACAAAGTCGAAATCCAGCAAGGTGCTGCCGTCGGCCTGCGGAACCCAGTCAGCGATGAGCGACTGACGGACCCCGAACACGGGATCCGCGTCCAGGCAGGCATCGCCGCTGCGGAACACATGGGTGATCAGCGTTTCGTAGCCTTCAGCCTTGATCATGAAATGCAGATGGGCGGGACGCCAGGGCGAACGCCTGGTGGTCTCCAGCAGCTGCCCTACGGGACCGTCGGTGGGAATGGGATAGGCCTCGGCGACGATGGTCCTGAACTCGAAGCTGCCGTCATCCCTGGCGTGCAGTACGCCTCGGGCCTGCGCATGCTCCAGGCCCTCTTTCTGCACATCGTAGTGGCCCTCGTCGTCGGCCTGCCAGACCTCGATCACTGCATTGGACACCGGCTCGCCCCCCAGTCCTCTGACCGTACCCTTGACTTGGCAAGGTCGACCACTGGCGCCGTTGGCGACATCTTCCCCGTTTTCGTAGTGCGGCGCATCCTGGACATAGAAAGGCCCGAACACGGTGGCTTCGGTACAGCCCTGGGGTTTCTGATTGTTCATGGCCACGGTCAGCATCGACAGGCCGAGGACATCGCTCAGCAGGATGAACTCCTGGCGGGTCTCGGAGCATTTCTGCCCGGTGGCCGTCAGGAACTCGATGCCCTTGAACCATTCAGCCTCGGTGAGGTTCACTTCGCGCGCGAAGGCGTGCAAATGCTTGACCAGCGAGGTCATGATGAACTTGAGCCGGCCATCCGGCGTATCGGCGAAACGGTCCGTGACTGACTGTGTCAGGGCATCGAGCTCCTGGTTTTCCATCTGTTTCTCCTGTGTTGCCTCGAGTCAATTGATCAGTTTTCAGTCAAGCTGAAGGCCGATCTGCGCGGCCACCTTGCCCCATTTCTGTTGGTCGGCACGCAGACGCTGCTCTGCCTCGGAGCTGGCACTCGCAACCGGATCCAGCTCAGCGGCCTGCAGCTTGTTGCGGATCTCGGCTTGCTGCATCACCTTGGCCACGGCCTTCTGGAGCCTGTCGATCACGGCGGGCGGGGTGCTGCGCGGTGCCGCCAGCGTCTCGAAGAAGGAGGCGTCGAAACCCTTGAAGCCCAGCTCGGCCACTGGCGCGACCTCGGGTGACCCGGGCGAACGCTTGACGCCGGATACGGCCAGTGCATTGAGCTTTCCTGCCTTGGTCTGCGGGCCAACCGCTGGTGCCGCCAGGAAGCCACAAGGCACCTGGCCAGCCAGCACGTCCTGCATCGCGGGAGCCGGGCCCTTGTAGGGAACATGCTCCATCTTGATGCTGGCGGCATCGAGCAGCATCTCCATCGCCATGTGGCCGGGAACGCCCGGGCCACCCGAGGCATAGTTCATGCGTTTTTCACCGGCCTTGCGGACAAAGTCGCCCAGGTTCTTGATCTGGGTGGAGGGGTGGCAAACCAGCATCTGGTTGAAGCTGGCCAGCAGGGTCACGGGCTTGAGATCATCCAGCGGCTTGATGGCCATCTTCCTGTAGAGGTGCGGGTTGATCGTGTACATGGTGTCGGGGCCGACCAGGAAGGTGTAGGCATCGGTCGCTCGCGCCACTTCCTGTGCCCCGATGTTGCCGCCGGCTCCTGGCTTGTTCTCCACGACGACGGGCTGGCCAAGCTCCTTCTGCAGCTCGGGCGCGAGCACGCGTGCGACGATGTCGCCGGGAGCACCGGCTGGAAAGGACACGACGAAGCGCAACGGCTTCTCGGGCCAGGTCTGCGCCGTGGCTGAAGTGATGGCGGCACAGGCGCCCAGCAGGGCAGCGATAGTTGGTTTGAGCTTCATGTTTGTCTCCTGTTGTGATGTGGGTGTGTTGCCGTTCGAGGACGGGGTTCACCAGACCCCGATGTCGATGCCGGCCTTGAGCTCCCGGGTGTTCCAGGTCTCGATGCCGACCGGGGTGATGCCGGTGGTGCGACGGCGGCAGAACAGCCAGTCAAGCAGGCGTCGCTGCATCTGCTCGCGCACGGCCGCGTGCTCGGGCGACGCGCCCAGGTCGTGCAGCTCCTGGGGGTCGTTGACGAGATCGAACAGCATGGGCCGCAGGCCGTCGACATGGACGTACTTCCACTCGCGGGTCCGGATCATGGTCATGTTGCAGCGGTCGACCGGCGCGCCAATCGGCAGACGCACGCAGTCGCGGAAGGCGAAGGTGTTCTCGCTGACGGCCTGGTCCTTGGTCCAGAGCCCGGGCTGGCCATGCAGCAGCGGCTGCAGGGAGGCGCCCTCCAGCCACTCGGTCGGCTGCGGCAGGCCCAGGGCGTCGAGGAAGGTGGGTACGAGGTCGATCGACTCCACGATGGCATCGCACACACTGCCACGGCTGGCATCGGCGCTGCGGCGCGGGTCGACCACGATCAGCGGCACCTTGACGATGGCGTCGTGGAACAGTTCCTTCTCGCCCATCCAGTGGTCGCCCAGGTAGTCGCCATGGTCGCTGGTGAAGACGATCAACGTGTCCTGGTCACGCCCGGTGTCCTGCAGGAACTTCATCAGCCGGCCGATATGGTCATCGACCTGCGTGATCAGTCCCATATAGGTGGGGATCACGGCCTGCCTGACCTCTTCCTGGCTGAAGGTGGTGCTGGGCGTGTAGTTCATGAAGCCGCGGTAGACCGGGTGCGGGTCGGCACGCTCGGCCTCGCTGCGCTGGGCCGGCAGCACGTCCTCGGGGCCGTACATGTCGTGATAGGGGGCTGGCACCACATAGGGCCAATGCGGCTTGATGTAGGACAGGTGCAAGACCCAGGGCTTGTCGCCCTGCTCGCGGATGAAATCCATCGCGCGGTTGGTCATGTAGGGGGTTTCGCTGTGCTCCTCGGCGATGCGGGCGGGCTCGCGGGCCCAGCGCAGCTGCCAGCCGGAATGCAGTTCGCCATCGTCCCCCAGCGAGGAATTGGCCCAGTCATGCCAGGGGTTGTCGCCGCCATAGCCCTGCTCGCGCAGGTAGTCGCAGTAGCGGTTGCCCTGGACCTTGAAGCCGGGCGGCCAGATGCCGTCATCACGCTCGTAGGGCTCGAAGCCGCCATGCATCACGAGGCGACCAGGGTCCTGCGTGATGTCCATCCCGAGCCGGGCTGCGCCTTCCTTGTCGGCCTCGACATGGGTCTTGCCGACCACGGCGCAGCGCACGCCATGCGGTTGCAGGTGGTCACCCAGGGTCTTCTGCGAGACGGCCAGAGGCACGAAGTTCCAGGCCGAACCGTGACTGGTCACGTAGCGACCGGTATAGGTCGACATGCGCGAGGCACCGCAGACGGGGCCCTGCACGAAGGCGTTCGCGAAGCGCACGCCGCGCCGGGCCAGCGCGTCGATGTTGGGCGTCCTGATGCTGGGATGTCCATAGCAGCCGAGGTAGTCCCAGCGCAGCTGGTCGGCCATGATGAAGAGGACGTTCTTGATCGGTTTTTCGGTAGAGGTCATGTTGTCTCCTTGGTGCCCTGGCCCGGAATGGCAGGGGCACGCGTTTCGTTCATGGTTTGCTGGATGAATTGCCGGATTGCTCCTGCGCACGAGCGGGCAACTCGAAATCGGCTTGGCCGCGCGCGGCCCGCATCGACCCGACCAATTGCTTGATGGCCAGATGCGAGGGATGCGCCTGGTAGGCGTCGAGGTCGGCTCGGGACGCGAACTCCATGTAGAGCGCGAGGTCCCAGGCGTCAGGTGCCTCGACGATGTTTGCCCCCACGGCCAGACGCAGCAAACCGGGAATCCCGTTGCGGCTGGCTTCAAAGGCCTGCACGATCTGCTGGGCTTGGCGTTCGCGCTCGGCCTCTGTTTCTCCATTGAGTCGCCACATCACGATGTGCGCGATGGCGGGGCTGATGTCGTTCATGGGTTTCGTTGTCATTGAGTTGCTTGCCATTCATCCATCGGAGCCCGCCTCAGGCGGTGGCGCGGGCAGGCGCTGCGGCGGTGGTCGCGGGCGCGGCGCCGTGCCGCGCGGGCTGGCTGGCGGCCGGGACCGGATGCAGCACCAGGCGGCGCGAGACCGGCAACAGCGTC
>JBEEPT010000008.1:0-10193 GCA_041190985.1 Pseudomonadota bacterium | reverse complement strand
GCCCGAGACCGGCACGCCGATGTGGCGGTAGCCGGTGCGGCCGGCGTCCTGCACGGTCACCGCCAGGCCGCTCTCGACGACTTCGACGCAGGCGCTCATTGCCGTTCTCCCTGGGGCTGGTCGGCCGGATCCAGCAGGCTGGCGAGGTCGAAGGCGCCGGCGGCGCAGGCACGCTCGATGGCGTCGTAGGCCGCGCGCTCCACCGGCTGCCAGACCACCTGGTCGCCGGGCGCGAGCAGGGCCGGCCGGCGGGCATTGGCCGGGTCGAACAGGCGGATCGGCGTGCGCCCGAGCAGGCGCCAGCCGCCCGGGCTCTGCCACGGGTAGGCGGCGCACATGCGGCCGGCGATGGCGATCGAGCGCGCCGGCACCACCTTGCGCGGCGTCGCCAGGCGCGGCATCTCCAGCTCGGGCGGCAGGCCGCCGAGGTAGGGGAAGCCGGGCAGGAAGCCGAGCATGTAGACCGAGAACACCGTGCCGCTCAGTCGCTCGACGACGGCCTCGGGCGTCAGGCCCCTGGCGGCAGCGACGTCGGCCAGGTCGGGGGCGCAGTCGGCGTCGAAGCAGACCGGCAGGCGCCAGCGCTTGCCCGCCGCCGACAGGCTGCCGGCCTGCCCGGCCAGCTCGGCGAGCTGTGCGCGCAAGGCCAGGGCATCGGTGCGCTCGGGGTCGAAGTGCACGGTGACCGAGCGGAAGGCCGGCACCCATTCGATCACGCCGGGCAGCCGGCCGTCGCCGGCCAGCGACTCGAGCAGGTGGCTCAGGCCGAGGACGCGGCCATGCACGGCCGGGTCTATGGTTTGGCCGAATTCGACGGTCCAGGCGCTGTCGCCGAGGCTGAGCAGGCGCGGCGGGACGGGGGATGCGGTCGGAGTCATGCTGGGCGGGTATTGCGTTACGGGTGGAAAGTGCCTCAGGCTTGCTGGCCGGCCGGCAGCAGCTCGCGCCCCTGGGTTTCCGGCAGCGGCAGGCAGGTCAGGATGACCAGCAGGTAGCCGCCGGCGGCGAACAGGCCGATCACTTCGCCCAACGGCATGGTCGAGCTCAGGTGGCCGACCAGGGCCGGGAAGAAGGCGCCGGCGGCGCGTCCGAAGTTGTAGCAGAAGCCCTGGCCCGAGCCGCGCAGCTCGTTCGGGTACAGCTCGGAGAGGTAGGCGCCCATGCCGGAGAAGATGCCGGACAGGAAGAAGCCGAGCGGGAAGCCGAGGAAGAGCATCAGCTCGTCGGTGACCGGGATGTGGGTGTAGATGAAGACGAGCACGCCGGCGCAGGTGGCGAACAGCATGAAGCAGCGGCGGCGGCCGAGGCGGTCGGACAGCCAGGCGCTGGCCAGGTAGCCGATGAAGGAGCCGAAGATCAGCACCAGCAGGTAGCCGCTGGTGCCGAGCACCGACAGTTTGCGCTCGACCTTGAGGAAGGTCGGCAGCCAGGTGGTCACCGCGTAGTAGGCGCCCATCATGCCGGTGGACAGCAGGCTGGCCAGCACCGTGGTCTTCAGCAGCCGGGGCGAGAAGATCGCCAGGAAGTTGCCGCCGCCCTCGGCCGCGACCTTGGCGCGGGTGGCGTGGAAGACCTCGGGATCATGGATGTTGCGCCGGATGTAGAAGATCAGCGCCGCCGGCAGGATGCCGAGCCAGAACAGCGTGCGCCAGGCCTGCTCGGCCGGCAGCCAGGCATAGACGGCCCAGAACGAGATCGCCGCGATGCCCCAGCCCACCGCCCAGCTGCTCTGCACCAGGCCGACCGCCTTGCCACGGTGCTTGGCCTTGATCATCTCGGCGATCAGCACGGCGCCCACCGACCACTCGCCGCCAAAGCCGAAGCCCTGCATGGCGCGGGTGAAGAACAGCTGCTCGAAGGAGTTGGTGAAGCCGGACAGGAAGGTGAAGGCGGTGAACCACAGCACCGTCCATTGCAGCACGCGGACCCGGCCGTACCTGTCGGCCAGCACGCCGGCGGCCCAGCCGCCGATGGCCGAGGTGATCAGGGCGCCGGTCGCGATGTAGCCGGCCTCGGCCTTGCTCATGCTCCACGCTGCCATCAGCGTCGGGATGATGAAGGTATAGATCATGTAGTCGAAGGCATCGACCCCGTAGCCGGCAAATGCGGCGGTCAGGGTCTTTCGTTCAGCGCTACTGGTTTCAGTGAGCCACATGGATAGCCTCCTTTCAGGAAAAGGCCAGTTCGCCGTCGCGCAGGTCGGTGATCAGCATCTTGCCGGGGGCGTGGGTGATGCAGAACTCCGGGCGTGCTTCCATGACCACGGCCTGGGGGGTGACGCCGCAGGCCCAGTAGACCGGCATCTCGCCGGGCAGCACCTCCACGGCGTCGCCGAAGTCGGGCCGCTGCAGGTCGGCGATGCCGATCAGGTCCGGGTCGCCGAGGTGGACCGGGGCGCCATGCACCTGCGGCACGCGCGCGGTGACCTGCACGGCGCGGATGGCGTGGGCTGGCGACATCGGCCGCATCGAGACCACCATCGGGCCGTGGAAGGGGCCGGCCGGCACGGTCGGGATGTTGGTGCGGTACATCGCCACGTTGCGGCCCTGCTCGATATGGCGCAGCGGGATGCCGGCATCGAGCAGCGGCTGCTCGAAGGAGAAGGAGCAGCCGATCACGAAGCTGACCAGGTCGTCGCGCCACAGGTGGCGGATGTCGCTCACTTCCTCGACCAGTTCGCCGTGGCGCCAGACCCGGTAGCCCGGCACGTCGGTGCGGATGTCGAGGTCCTGGCCCAGGCGCGGCAGCCTGGGGTCGCCCGGCTCCGAGACGGCGAGCAGCGGGCACGGCTTGGGGTTGCGCTGGCAGAAGCGCAGGAAGTCGTTGGCCAGCTCGGCCGGCAGGATCACCAGGTTGCCCTGGACGTGGTGCGGCGCGGCGCCGCTGGTGTGGCCGGTCCAGTGGCCGGCGCGGATGATCCGGCGGGCGGCCAGGCCGCTGTCAGCGTGCAGCGCAGTCGGCGCGCCGCGCTCATCCGCTAAGGTCTTCGTCATGTTCGTCTCCTGTCTGTGGCTGTATCCTGGCCGCAGTATCGAGCCGGCATGGCCTGAGCCACAAACGAGAAATTTTGTTATCAGGTCATCGATTTTTTTGATGATGCAGGCCAGCACTGCGACCGCCCTTCGCTATGCTCGGCATTCCAACCGGGAGCCACGTGAACCTGCGATTTGTCGAAGCCTTTGTCTGGGTCGCCCGCCTCAAGAGCATCACGCGGGCGGCCGAGAAGCTGTGCCTGACCCAGTCCGCCATCTCCAGCCGCATCGCCGGCCTGGAGGAGGAGCTCGGCGTGCCCCTGATCGACCGCCGCGACCGGGTGTTCCGCCTGACCAGCGCCGGCACCCGCTTCCTGGACTACGCCGAGCGCCTGCTGACCCTGCAGCGCGAAGTCAAGCGCGAACTGGCCGCGCCCGAGCAGCTGCCGCTGTCGCTGCGCCTGGGCGGCATCGAAACCGTGCTGCACACCTGGCTGATCCCGCTGGTCGAGTCGCTCAAGGCCAGGAAGCCGCACCTCGAGTTCGAGCTGACGATAGAAATGACCCATGTCCTGGTCGAGCAGGTCCGGCGCGGCGGGCTGGACCTGATCTTCGCGGCCGAGCCGGCCAGCGGCAAGGGCCTGATCAACGAGGAACTGCCGCCGATGGAGGTGGTGTTCGTCGGGCCGGCGGCGATGGCCGCCGCCTCGCCCCTCCGCCTGGAGCAACTGCGGGCCAGCGAGCTGCTGACCTTCCAGCGCGGCTCGCAGCCGCATGTCACGCTGCTCGAGTCCCTGCGCCAGGCCGGCATTGCCGACAAGCGGGTGCATACCATCTCGTCGATCTCGGCCCTGGTCAAGCTGGTGGAAAGCGGCTTCGGCCTGGCCACCATGGCGCGGGCCGCAGCCGTGGAGCTGGCCCGGCGCCACGACATCGTCGTGGTGGAAAGCGAACTGAAGCTGGCGCCCCTGCCGCTGTTTGCCACCTACTGGAACTATCCGGCGGCGCCGGCGCTCGAGGAGGCGATCGCCGACGCGCTGGCCTACGCCAGGTCGGCGGCGCGTGCCGGCTGAGGGCAGCCGCCCTCACAGGATCAGCGTCTTGACGCCCAGCCCGATTCCCGCGCAGGCGGCGATCACGGGGATGACGCCGAGCCTGAAGCGCAGCAGCGCCACCGCCGCGCCGAGCGCGATCAGCGCCGCCACCGCGTCGAAGCGGCCCGGGTAGCCCTGCGGCCACAGCACGTGGTAGCCGAAGAACAGCGCGAGGTTCAGGATCACGCCGACCACGGCCGCCGTGATGGCCGTCAGCGGCGCGGTGAACTTGAGGTCGCCGTGGGTGGACTCGACCAGCGGGCCGCCGGCCAGTATGAACAGGAAGGAGGGCAGGAAGGTGAACCAGGTCACCAGCGCGGCCGCCGCCGCGCCAGCCAGGAACGGCGCGTCCGGCCCGAACACCGCCTTGACGTAGCCGCCGATGAAGCCGACAAAGGCCACCACCATGATCAGCGGTCCGGGCGTGGTCTCGCCCAGGGCCAGCCCGTCCATCATCTGGGGCGGCGTGAGCCAGCCGTAGTGCACGACCGCGCCCTGGTACACATAGGGCAGGACCGCGTAGGCGCCGCCAAAGGTCAGCAGCGCGGCCTTGGTGAAGAACCAGCTCATCTGGGTCAGGGTGTGGTTCCAGCCGAGGAGCGCGCCCAGCAGCCCGATCGGGACCAGCCACAGCAGGGCGCCGACGCCGACCACCCGTGCCAGCCGGCTCCAGCGGAACCTGGCGTGCTCCGGCGTCGGGGTGTCGTCGTCGATCAGTGCCGGGCCGTGCGAGGCCCCGGCCTTGCCGTGTCCGCCGCCAGCCTGGAAGTGTCCGGGCGCGATGCGGCCGCCAAGGTAGCCGGTCAGGGCGGCCGCCGCGACGATGGCGGGGAATGGCAGTTCGAGCGCGAAGATCGCGACGAAGGATGCCGCGGCTATTGCCCACAGCCAGCGATTCCTGAGCGCGCGCGAGCCGATGCGGTGGGTGGCCTGCACCACGATGGCGGTCACGGCCGGCTTGATGCCGTAGAACAGCCCTGCCACCACCGGCAGGTCGCCGAAGGCGATGTAGATCCAGGACAGGGCGACCAGCAGGAACAGCGAGGGCAGCACGAACAGCGCGCCGGCCACGACGCCGCCGCGGGTGCGGTGCAGCAGCCAGCCGATGTAGGTCGCGAGCTGCTGCGCCTCGGGGCCGGGCAGCACCATGCAGTAGTTCAGCGCGTGCAGGAAGCGCCGCTCGCTGATCCAGCGCCGGCGTTCGACCAGTTCCTGGTGCATGATCGCGATCTGTCCGGCCGGACCGCCAAAGCTGATGAAGCCCAGCCTGAGCCAGAAGGCGAAGGCCTGCCAGAAAGGCACGGGCTGGGGCCGTGCGAGCGGCTGTTCGTGCGCCGCTTCGGCAGGCTGGCCGGGGAGGTGATTCATGATCTGGTTCTTGGTCTGTCGCTGGCCGCGAGTCATCCCGCAAAGATTGGGGGCTGGCCAGCAGCAGATCGTAGCCGGCGGCGCAGGCCTGGCGCCAGCCATTAGGCATGTTGTTGCCCGCGCGATCAGGAGGAACGAGGTAGGTGCGCTTTCTGCCGTGAGGCGGCTCATGGATGGGGTGGCGCAGGTCCAACCATGGGAGTCGCCGGCATGGCGGGCCGGACATGGCCCGGGATGCGATTGCGGCCGCTAAGCCGCGGCCGGCTGTGCCGGTGGCTCAGGCGGGAAAGGGGCCGCCCGCACCCCGTGCGGCCCCCGGTCCGGATCTCCGGATCAGTCGAAGCGACGTGACAGCTGCACGCCGAGGTAGGGCGCGCGGCGCATGCCCGGTTCGAAATAGCGGCTGTTGGAGTCGTTGACGATCACCGAGCCTGCATAGGTCCGGTTGGTCAGGTTGTCGAGGCGCAGGAACTCGCTCCAGGTCCAGGGACCGTCGCGCTGCTCGAAGCGGGCGACGAAGTTGAACAGGGTGTAGCCGGACGCGAACAGGGAATTGGCGTCGTTGACCGCGACCTTGCCGGACTGGCGCGCTTCCAGCGCCAGCACGCTGCCGGCCCAGCCCGTGGCCCAGGCGGCCTGGGCGTAGAGCTGGTCGTGCGACACGCCCGGCATCAGGTTGCCCGTCTCGCTGTAGGTGGCGTTCAGGTAGGTGTAGGCGCCGTTGAGCACCACCGGGCCGAGCGCGTATTCGCCGGAAAGCTCCAGGCCCTGGCGCCGCGTGTGGCCCTGGTTCTTGTAGGCGGTGCGCCCGTCGGTGCTGCCTGCGACGACGATCTCGTCGCTGGTGCGGATGTCGAACAGGGTCGAGCTCCACCAGCCGTTGCCGACCCGGCCGCGCAGGCCGAGCTCGGCGCTGTGGCTGCGCGCGGCGTTGAGCTGGGTGTTCAGGCCTGCCACCCCGCCGGCCAGGTAGGCGACCTCGTTGAGGGTCGGGGTCTCGAAGCCGCGGCCGACGCTGGCGAAGGCCTGCAGGCCGGGCAGCAGGGTCAGACGGCCGCCGAGCACCGGCAGCGTCGCGTCGTAGTTGCGCGCGCCGCTGCCGTCCTTGCCGTCGGCCAGGTAGTGGTCGACCGAGGACAGCTCGGTGCGGCTGTGGCGCACCGCGCCGCTGACGGCCCAGTTGGCGGTCTGCCATTCGGCCTGGGCGTAGGGGTCCAGCGTCTTGGCGCGGTTGGTCTCGTCGCGCCGCAGCACGCCTTGCACGCCGTACGTGATGCTGGGCGCAGTGCCGATGAAGTTCTGGTAGCCCTTGCGGTCGTCGCGCTGCTGGTCGCTGACCAGGCCCGCGCTCATTGCCAGGCGGCCGCTGTCGTAGCTGCGGTCCAGGCGCCAGCGCGCGTTCAGGCCCCAGTAGTCGCGGTTCAGGTCGATCACGCCGCCCGGGCTGAGGGCACTGGACTGCGTCGATGCCGGGGTGCTCTGGAACCCGAGGGTGGAGCGCTGGCCGAAGTAGCCCATCAGCTCGAGCTTGTGGCCGTTGCCCAGCGCCTGGTCGAAGGCGACGCCGACCTGGTCCTGGGTCAGCTGCTTGCGCGTGTTGTACTGGATCGCCCCAGGGGTCGTCTGACGCGGGTTCTGGGCGAACTGGTCGGCGTTCAAACCTTGCGGGTCCTCGGCGAAGCCGGTCACATGGTTGAACAGCAGCACGGTGCGGCCGCCCTCGTGGCTGCGCGCGAGCTTGAGGTTGGCGGTCTGGCGGTCGGCGGAGGACTGCGGACGCGCGCCCTCGGTGCCGAAGGCGCTCAGGTTGACCGCGTAGGACCAGCCCGGCTGGCTGGCGTCGCCGGTCTGGCCGGTGGCCTGGGTCGAGAGACGCCACAGGCCGTCGGGTCCGACCACGGCGCCGGCGCGCCATTCGGCCGGGCGCGCGCCTTCCTCGGTGTACATCAGGATGGCGCCGCCGGAACTGGCGCCGTAGAGCGCGGAGAAGGGGCCGCGCACGACCTCGACGCGGTCGGCGATGCCGAGCGCGAAGGCTTCGGTCTGGCCCTGGCCGTCGGCCGAGCTGGCCGGGATGCCGTCGACGAACAGGCGCACGCCGCGCACGCCGAAGGGGGTGCGCGCGCCGTAGCCGCGGATCGAGATCTGCTGGTCCTGGGCGTAGTTCTGGCGGTTGCGGATCACCAGGCCGGGCACCCGTGCCAGACCCTCGGACAGGTTGATCTGCGCCTGTCCGTCGCGCAGTTCGCTGCCCTCGACGACGTCGACCGTGGCGGTGCCGAGCCAGCGCTCGCTGGCGGCGCTGCCACCGGAGATGACCACCGGCTGCAGGGCGCCGGCCGCCTCGCTGGCCGGGCGGGTTGCGGGAGCTTGCTGTGCCTGCGCGGTCAGGCTGATCAGCGCTGCCACGCCCAGGGCGAGGCAGGTTCTGGGACTGGGGCATGCGGCCGAGGGCAGGCCACGCAATGGGGAGGCGGTCATCATCGGATTCATCGGGGGAATTGCACGGACGAGCGCGCGGCGGCGCTCGTCAAGGGTTCAGGGGGCTTCGACCCGCACCTGCAGGGAAGAATACCAGTTGGACACGCTGTCGATCTCGGCGTCGGTCAGGGGCTTGGCGATCACCGACATGACTTCATGCTGGCGCTTGCCGGAGCGGAAATTCTTCAGCTGGTCGATCAGGTAGATCGCCGACTGGCCGGCGAGGTTGGGCACGGAGGGTTGCATCGCCATGCCCATGGGGCCGTGGCAGGCTGCGCAGGCCACATTGGCCTTGGTCTTTCCGTCTACTTCGGCCGCATGGGCCCAGGCGGCTGCGAGCAGCAGCGCACCGAATGCAAGTTTGCGCATGGTGGGGAGAAGGGAATCTGGGTATGAAGTGACAGTGGGGCCCATGCGGGCCCCACTGTCGAGGTGTCGCATCAGCCCGGGATCGATGCCCCCGGGCTGCCCGGACATCAGTTGGCCGAGTAGGTGACGCGGTAGATGGCGCCGGCGTAGTCGTCGGAGATCAGCAGCGAGCCGTCCTTCATCGGGGCGACGTCGACCGGGCGGCCACGGTACATGCCGGTGTCGTTGTCGAGCCAGCCTTCGGCGAAGACTTCCATCTTGCCGGCGGTGCCGTCCGCGTTCAGGGGAACGAACTGGATCTGGGCGCCGCTGGCCTTGGTGCGGTTCCAGGAACCGTGCGAGGCCATGAAGATGCCGCCCTGGTACTTGGCCGGGAACATCTTGCCGCTGTAGAAGTTCATGCCGAGCTGGGCCTGGTGCGGTGGCAGTTCGACCTGCGGGAACACGGCCTTGGCGGGTTCCTTCATGTCCTTCAGGTCGGGCGCGGCGCCGGTGCCTGCCACCTTGACGTGACCGTTCCAGTACGGGAAGCCGAAGTGCTGGCCGAGCGCGGTGACGCGGTTGAGCTCGCCGGGGGGCATGTCGTCGCCCATGCCGTCAACCTGGTTGTCGGTGAACCAGACGGTCTTGTCCTTGGGGTTGATGTCCATGCCGACCGAGTTGCGCACGCCGCGGGCGACCACCTCGCGCTTGGAGCCGTCGTTGCGGTCCATGCGGATGATGCCGCCGATGCCCAGTTCGTTGTACAGCTCGACCTTGCCGGCCGGCTGGACGTTGTACGGCTGGCCCAGGGTGATGTAGAGCTTGCCGTCGTCGGCGATGCGGCAGGTGCGCGCGCCGTGGTTGAAGGACTCCTCGTCCTCGGGGATCAGCTTGCCCTGGGGCACGACCTCGCCGACCGCGACGTCCGGGCTCTCGTAGAAGAACTCGGCTGCGGGGAAGGTCAGCACGCGGTTGTGCTCGGCGACGTACAGGAAGCCGTCCTTGCTGAAGCAGACGCCGTTGGGCACCTTGAAGTTCAGCGCCGGGGCGAAGGGCTTGACCTCGTCGGCCACGCCGTCGCCGTTGCGGTCGGTGACGGCCCAGACGCGGGTCTTGCGGGTGCCGACGAACAGCATGTTGGTGGCCGGAGCGACGGCCATGTGGCGGGCGTCCGGAACGATGGCGTAGAGCTCGATCTTGAAGCCCTGCGGCAGCTTGACGTTCTTGAGGTTGGCGCGGATGGCGTCGGCGTTGCGGCCTTCCTGCGGCACCGGCGGGATGTTCAGGTCGGTGCCCGAGGTCTTCATCTGCTTCAATGCAGACAGGTTGTCCTTGCCGGCCTGGGCGTGGGCGCCGGCCATCACGCCTGCAGCAGCCAGCAGTGCCAGCCAAATCTTAGTGTGCTTCACGGGATCTCCTTAGTGGTTTTTTTGTCCGGGCCCCAGCGGGCGCAGACTCAGTTACGTACAGGGGTTCTGTCCTCGGTACGAATATTCATCATATTGCCTTGGATGTGCTTTGGGGTCATAACCGGATACCTACATTGGGGAGGGAAAACCCTGGCTTCCTTGACTGCCAATCCGCCGGCGCAGCTTGCTTTGCGGCAGCAGTTCAGGTCAACCGGACTGGTCTGCCGGCAGAGGCTGAGCGGTGCGGATTTTCCTATCGATTGGATAGAAGCTATCAAATTCAAAAACCAATAGCCATGAACTAATATTGAGCCTGTCCGAACGACAAAGCCCTGCAACCCCAAGCCGACCGCCAAGGAAAGACCCCATGTCCCTCATCAACACCCCCGTTCCCGCCTTCAAGACCCAGGCCTTCCATAACGGCAAGTTCATCGAAGTCACCGAGCAGAGCCTGCACGGCAAGTGGTCGGTCGTGATCTTCATGCCGGCGGCCTTCACCTTCAACTGCCCGACCGAGA
>JBEEPT010000007.1:0-3047 GCA_041190985.1 Pseudomonadota bacterium | reverse complement strand
CGCGCCTGTGGGGCCATCTGGCGCCACGGCGGGCGGTTTGCCGGGCTGCATGTCGGGCCGCTCGATAGGAGGCTTCGGCGCCTCCTCTGCCGCAAGCCGCACGAGCTCCGTCTGAATCTCGGCGGTTTCGGCGCGGATGGTTGGCGGCGGTTCGTGTCCAGCGGTTGCAACCGAATCACCGCGCAGGATGATGTCCACCGCTGCGCGCAGTTCCTGCGTGTGCGCTGTCAGTGCAACATCAGGCACCTCCCCGGCGCTGCGCTCCATATGCCGCGCCTGGTTCACCGTCAGCAGCGCGTTCTTCTGCTCGTCGGTGAACTCGAACTTGCGCTGCCCGGTGCGGGTCAGGTAGTGCGCCGCGCCTCCGAAGGCCATGCCCATCAGCACGTCCAGCCCGCGCGCAGTCGGGTCCAGCGGATCGAACTGCGCCGCCTGATCCGGCGCCCCCGCGGCCTTGAGCAGCGCCTGCGTTGCCGCGGCCTGCGCTACGTTGGGCACGAGGTTTCCGGCCACGCCCGAGGCCATCTTGCGCACCACGGTCGAGCCGACGAACGGCAGCGCCACGCCGGCCACCGTCGAGAGCCCGGCAAGGTCGCCGGCCACGAGCGCCGCGCCAGTGTCCACGCCCGCGCGCGTGAGGTCGGTCGCCGTGCCCATCTGCGCGTCGGCCACGGCCCAGGCCGGGTTCACCACGAACTTGAGCAGGCCCGCAGCAAGTTGCCCGGTGATCTCGCCCGCCTTGCCGACCGTGCCGGGCTTGGGCGTCCAGTAGTCCACCGCGCCCTGGAACGTCGCGTCGTGCGCGCGGAAGTAGGCGTCGGCCATGCTCTCGCCGCTCATGTTGTCCGCGCCGACGATCTTGTCCGCGATGATGGGCAGCACCGCGCCGGCCATCGAGATATTGCGCGCCGTCTCTGCGAGGCTGCGCATGAAGTAGTTGCCTGCGCCGGTTCCGAAACTGGCGAAGGCGCCACGGTCGGCGGGCGCGTAGGTCTTGGGCTGCGCGAGTTGGTCGCGCGTCCGCGCGTCGGTGGCGCCGGCCGTGAACGCGGCCCAATCCATCAGCGGAACACCAGTTCGAACGGGGAGCCGTCCTTGCGTTGCAGGATGCTCGCGCCGGCCAGCACGCGATAGCGGCCGACCGAGACGGATTCGAGCGCGGCTTCGCGGATGTAGTCCGCGGCCTCCTGATCGCTCATGCCGGCCACGCCGCCCCAGAGCTTGACCTGATCGGCGTTCACCCCGCGCAGCAGCCCGCGCGTCTCGGACGCCGGGGCGCCGTAGCGGGCCGGCAGCACCTTGCGCCCGTTGTGATCCACCGTCCCGCCCGTCACCTGAGACACGGCCTCGGACCATGCCGTCGAGTCCACCGTCGTGTCGGCAGCGTGCCCGCGCTCGGAGCGCAGCTTGGCATAGATGGCCGTCGCCGCCTCCATCGCTGCGCGCTTGCCCTCGATGGTCGGGATCGCTTCGCCGACTTGCTTCTGGAACGCCTCGAGCATCTTCGCGTCGGTCGGCATCTTGAACTGCTTGGCCTGCAGCAGCGCGTCGCCTTCGAGGATGTTGCGCGCCGTCGAGCGGCCCGCAGTGGTCATCGCGCCGTACATGCCTCCGGCCACCGCCAGCCGCACGTTGTCCTTGGCGACCTGCGCCATCGTCGGCGCCATGCGTTCGAGGCCGATGGTCTGGGCGAGCATCCCGAGCGTCGCCTCCTTCTGCGCCGTGGGCATCTTGGCAAGCGAGTCGCCGAACTGCCGCGCCTCGGCAGAGGTGAACGGCGAGACGTAGCCACCCACTTGCTGCGCCACGAGGTCGGACTGCTGCACGCGCGCCTTGAGGCCGGGCACCATCGCCTGAGGCGTGCTCATGTCCAGTGGCGCCAGGCCGGTCAGCACCCCGCGCGAGGTGGCGGCGGTGAGCGGGTCTTCCTTGTAGTCGCGCTCGGCCGAGGTCAGCACCTTCTCGCGCCGGGCAATCTCGTCTTGCAGGCCGGGAGACGCACCGCCCGCGTTGCGCTGGCCGTAGAGCGCATTCAACTGCGCGCGCTGCGCGTCCAGCGGCAGTGTCGCGGCAGCGGCGCTCTTGGCCGCGTCCTGCGTCATCGTGGCGAACGCATTGGCATACGCCGGCACGCGCTGCATCTGCGCCATCAGCGCCTTGTTCTCCGGGTTGGCAGGGTCGATGCGCCGGCCGTCGAGCACCATGTCTCGCATGATGGTGTAGGCCCGGCCGGCGTCCCGCTCGGCCTTTGCCGCCGCGGCCTCGGCGTGCGCCCGTGCGCGCTCCTGCTCGGCCGCCGCCTGCGCCTCCCGCGTCTGCACCAGCATCGTCGCGCGCTCGGTCAACTGCTGCAGCGCATCGGGCTTGAGGTTGGACAGCAGCGGGTTGTTCTGCACCGCCTCCGCGGCCTTCTTCGGATCGCTGGGCAGCGTCTTGCCGTCGCGCGTCTTGCCGCCGGCCATGCCCGTCATCTGCAGGAAGGCGTCCGGCGCGCGGTCCACGATGCCCACGGCCGCGGCGTAGGCGATGCCCTGGCGCGTCTTCTCGATCTCGGCCTGGCGCTCGGCCGGGTTGAGGTTGAGCGCGTTGGCTGCCGCGATCTGCTCGGCCAGGATGGGGCCGAACTGCGTCGGATCAGCCATCGCCACGCGCTGCGCGGATTCGCGCGAGGCTTGGAAGGCATCGACGACAGCCAGCCTGCGGGCGTTGGCCTCGTACTCGAACGCGCGCTCGTGGACGTGCGTCTTGAGGTCGGCCAGCCGTTGCGTCAGGTGCGGCCTGGCGCGCTCGGGCGCCGCGGCGACGGCCTGCTCTGCCCAGGCGTCCAAGTCCTTGAGCGCGCGCACCGTCAGCCCGGCCAGAGGTTCGCCGCTGTCGCGCGCTGTGACGAGGTACTCCGTCATGCGCTGGCGGCCCTGCGCCATCGTCGTCGTGACGGCCGACTGCGCCTCCTCCTGCGCGATGCGGTCCTGCTCGCGGCGCATCCTCTCCTGCTGGATCAGGTCCGCGCGCTGCATGTCGTTCGCCGCGTTGGCGACCCCGGCCAC
>JBEEPT010000006.1:0-3099 GCA_041190985.1 Pseudomonadota bacterium | reverse complement strand
GCTCTTTAGACAGAAATCGCGAATCAGAAGTTTTCAAACAAACCATTGATTCCGCTAGGGTTAATTCAAACATGGCTTCTGTTGGTGGCACGTTCGTCGTTGACGTCGCGGTAGACCCGCTGATGGTCGACGAGATGCGGCGGCTGACCGCGCAGATCGCCGCACTCTCCGCCCAGCCCAAGCCAGTCGGTTCGATTGGTGCGTGCGTGGGAAGTCTGGTTGCCGCCGCGGCGAAAAGTCAGCGCGTGGTGTCGCGCCGATCGCTGCTGGGGTTCGGACTGTTCAACCGGGGCTGATGTCATGCCGCGCGGGGGACCACGTATCGGGGCTGGGCGCAAGCCGAAGAGCTGGAACGAGCGGCAAGGCAGGGTCGTCGGCATGGACGGGAGTCCGTTCACCGGCGCGCCGCCACTGACGCCGGCCGCGGCCGCTGGCCTGCTCGAGCCGCCAGACGATCTGACGAAGGCACAGGCGGCGCTTTGGCGCCAGCTCGCCCCGCACGCCATCGCGCAGCAGACGCTCGTCGAGGCGACGCGCGCCGGCTTCCGCGAGCTGGTCGAGCAGATGGCGTTGAAGGCCGTGATCGCTGCCGACATCGAGAAAATCGGACCAGCGCATCCCGGCTCGGGCGACAACCTGCGGCACTACGCCAAGCTGGCGCAGCGTGTCGACGCCACCCTGGCGCGGTTCCGGCTGACCGGCGCCGGCAAGCCGGAGGCATCGGCGGCCAGGCCGAAGACCACGGCGAATCCGTTCGCCCTGATGGCCGGAGGCGCGAAGGCGTGACGCCCTACTACGACGAGGACGGCATCACGATCTATCACGGCGACTGCCGCGAGGTGCTGCCGACGCTTGGGCGTTTCGACCTCATGCTCACCGATCCGCCGTACGGGCTCGGCAAAAAGATGCAGGGAGGCACGTGGGGCCGCGAAGAGCGGTACGGAGATATGTGGCGCTGGGACGTGGCTCCAGAGACGGAGTTGCTGCTGTCGATGGTCTCGCGAGTGGAGAACGCCATCGTGTGGGGGGGGTAATTATTTCGGTCTTCCGGCCTCGCGCTGTTGGATTTCGTGGAGCAAGTTGAACGCTGTAAAGACGATGGCCGCTGTGGAGTTAGCCTGGACGACATTTGATCGGCCCGCAATGGAGTGGCGTGGGCCCGTCTCGGTTCACGACACCGGGCACCCGACGCAGAAGCCAGAGCCTCTAATACTGTGGTGCCTAGCACTTTCACCAAAGTCAGCGTCGGTCCTCGACCCGTTCATGGGTAGCGGTACTACGCTCGTGGCGGCCAAGCGTCTCGGAAAGATCGCGGTGGGTATCGAGCGCGAGGAAAAGTATTGCGAGATCGCGGCGAAGCGTCTCGCGCAGCGTGCGCTGCCGTTGGAGCTCGGCGCGTGAAGGACTACGTCGCCCTGGCGCGCGGCTACGAAGCCGACGTGCTGGCCGGGCGCATCCCCGCCGGCAAGTGGGTCCGGCTCGCCTGCGAGCGTAGCCAGCGCGACCACGCGCGCGCCGCCGCGAACGATCCGGCCTTCCCGTATCGCTTCGACGAGGCCGAACTCACGCGCCGCTGCTGGTTTGCAGAGCTCTTCCCGCACATCAAGGGCCCGCTCGCCAAGGTGGTCGGCCAGGACGACGAGGGCCGCAACCTGTGGAACACGATCACCCTCGAGCCGTGGCAGGCGTGGATGTTCGCCAACATCTACGGCTGGAAGCATCGCGACACCGGTCTGCGCCGGTTCAGAGTCGCGCTGATCCTTGTGCCTCGCAAGAACTCCAAGAGCACCGGTGGCGCCGTCATGATGCTTGGCGCCGTGACGCTGGATCAGGAAGGCGGCGCGGAGGTCTACAGCGCGGCCACCACGCGCGACCAGGCAAAGGTCAGCGCCGAGATCGCCTGGGAGATGGCGAAGCGGACGCACGCGTTCCGTGAGCACTTCGGCGTAAAGGTTGGGGCGCTCACCACGCGCAGCATCACTGTGCCGGCCATGGCGTCGAAGATTGCGCCGCTGTCGGCCGATGCTCACACCCTCGACGGGCTCAACGTCTACTTCGCGCTGGTCGACGAGCTGCACGCCCACAAGACGCGCGCGGTGTGGGACGTGCTCGAGACCGCCACTGGCGCCCGGTCGCAGCCACTGCTGGTGGCCATCACGACCGCCGGCGTCGACGTGCACGGCATCTGCTACGAAAAACTGGAGTACCTGCAGAAGATCCTCGACGGCACGGTGGTCGACGAGCAGTTCTGGGGCGTCAACTACACGATCGACGAGGGCGATGCGTGGGACGACGAGACCACCTGGGCGAAGGCCAATCCCAACTACGGCGTGTCGGTCAACATCGACGACCTGCGCCGCAAGGCCACGGAAGCCCGCCAGAGCCCCGAGGCGCGCAACAACTTCCTCACCAAGCACCTGAACGTGTGGGTGACGTCGGCGTCGCCGTGCCTGTCGGTGGACGGCTGGCGCAAGGGCCAGACGAAGACCGCGCCGTCGCTGCGCATCCCGGAACTCGAGCACGAGCCGTGCTGGGTGGGCGTGGACCTGGCGTCGAAGATCGACCTAATGGTGGCGTCGTTCGTCTTCCCGCCGGCGCCTGGCCGGCCGAAGTGGCGCTGGGTGCAGCGCATGTGGACGCCCGCGGAGACGCTCCGCGACCGCGCCCTGCGGGACAAAGTGCCGTACGAACGCTGGGTCGAGCAGGGCTGGCTGCAGACCGTGCCAGGCGTCCGGCTCGACTCGCGCGTGGTCATCGACGCGCTGCTCGAGGCCCGCGAGTACTACGACATCCGCGCCATCGGGTTCGACCCGTGGCACGCCGACCAGCTCGTGACCGACCTGACCACGCTGCACGGGTTCGACGAAGCGTCCGTGCTCGACGTGCCGCAGACCTACGCCGGCATGTCGAGCGCCTGCCTGCGCGTGCAGGCCGACATCCTGGCCGGGGAAATCGACGCCGGCGGCTGCCCGGTCACGGCCTGGGCGATCGGCAACGTGGTCGCCAACCGCGACGGGAAGGACAACCTGATGTTCGCGAAGGGTAAGAGCATCGGCCGCATCGACCCGGTCATCAGCGCCACCATCGCGACGGCGAACT
>JBEEPT010000005.1:0-3412 GCA_041190985.1 Pseudomonadota bacterium | reverse complement strand
GATTACTTGCGCAGACCCAGCTTCTGGATCAGGGCGACGTAACGGTCGGAATCCTTGGACTTCAGGTAGTCCAGCAGCTTGCGACGACGGCTCACCAGCTTGAGCAGACCGCGACGGCCGTGGTGGTCCTTGGCGTGGGTCTTGAAGTGGGGGGTCAGCTCGTTGATGCGGGCGGTCATGATGGCGACCTGCACCTCGGGGCTGCCGGTGTCGTTGGCGCTGCGGGCGTTGGCGGCAATGACTTGCGCCTTGTTATCGGAAGAGATCATTTGGATGTCCTTGATTGACTTGCATCCCGCCGCAGCCTGCTCCCTGGCAGGACGGCCGCAACGGGCGTGATTTTGCCCACCGGGATCGGCAGGCAGTCGGTGATTATAGCGCGGGCACGGCGCTGGTCCAGTGCATTGGAGGCCGTCTCAGGGCCGCGCCATGCGGCAGCTGTGCGCCTGCGACGCCGCCTCGGCGCCGAGTTGGTGCACGACCCGGAAGCCGTAGCCCGAACCCTCGACGTCGAAGGTCACGCCCTTGGCCCCCTTGCGGTCCATCACCGCGACCATCAGCGGCTGCTGGGCCTGGTGGTCGCCGGCGCGCATCTCCAGGCGCTGGCCGGCGAGCCGGACGTCGGCGTGCTCGAGCTCGCGCGCGATCGCCAGCGCGCCCGGCAGCGCGACACCGCCCTGCCCGGCCCGGGCGCCGGCGCGCTCGACCGCCTGCGCCAGGGCCTCGACCATGAGCTGCATGCGCAGGTGGACGTAGTCGTCCTCCGGCCTGGGAAAGCGCTGGTGGAAGGCTTCGTAGAAGGCGCGGCTGTCCTTGCCGGGCGCGTTCGGGAACCATTCCGCCACCGCGAGCACCTTGCCCACGCCGGCCTCGCCGATCGCGGCCGGGGCGCCCAGTGCATTGCCGTAGAAGGTGTAGAACTTGCCCTCGTAGCCGACGTCGCGCGCGGCCTTGACCAGCAGCGTCAGGTCGTTGCCCCAGTTGCCCGTGATCACGGCCTGCGCGCCGCTGGCCTTGATCTTGGTCGCGTAGGGCAGGAAGTCCTTGATGCGCGCCATCGGGTGCAGTTCCTCGCCGACGATCCGGATGTCGGCTCGCCTGATGCCGAGCGAGCGCCTGGCCTCGCGCAGCACCGACTGGCCGAAGCTGTAGTCCTGTCCGATCAGGTAGACGCTGCCGACCGAACGGTCGGACCTGAGCACGTCCATCAGCGCCGCCATGCGCATGTCGGCATGGGCGTCGAAGCGGAAATGCCAGAAGCTGCAGCGCTCGTTGGTCAGCGCCGGGTCGACCGCGGCGTAGTTGAGGAACAGCACCTGCTGCGCCGGGTTGCGCTCGTTGTGCTTCTGGATCGCGTCGATCAGCGCGCCGGCGACGCCCGAGGAATTGCCCTGCGCGACGATGCGGATGCCGGCGTCGATCGCCGCGCGCAGCGCGGCCAGTGCCTCCTCGACCTGGCCCTTGCTGTCGTAGCGCTCGATCGCCAGCGCGCGCGCGCCGCCCGGCAGCGGAATGCCGCCGCGGGCATTGACGCGCTCGGCCGCCATCAGCAGGTTGCGGTAGACGGCCTCGCCGGTGTTGGCGATCGGGCCGGAGAGGCCCTCGATCAGGCCGATGCGCAGGGGTGGCTGGGCCGGAGCGGCCGCGAACGCGGGCAGCGCGGCTGCAGCCAGGCTGGCAGCCAGGGCGATGAGGGAACGACGCCGTCCGGCGCAAACAAGCTTGTGGTGCATATTGACTCCAGTGGAAGGACGCCTGCCGCACGGCCGGCGCCTGGCGGACAAGCCGCCGCTGTCGGGCCGCGCCTGGGCCGGCCCGCTCGCATGCCCGGGCTCAGGCCTGGGCGGAGAGTTCGGCCAGCGGCCAGCGCGGCCTGACGTCGAAGGCGTAGCCGCCCGCATCGGCCAGCCCGGCCTGCACCCGCATGCCGGCCGCGAGCGCGATCATCGCGCCGTTGTCGGTGCACAGGTGCAGCTCGGGGTAATGCACGCGCACGCCGCGCCTGGCGCAGGCCTCGTCGAGCTGCGCGCGCAGCAGGGCATTGGCCCCCACGCCGCCAGCCACGACCAGGCGGCGCAGGCCGCTGGCCTTGAGCGCGCTCAGCGACTTCTTGATCAGCACCTCGACGATGGCGGCCTGGGTCGAGGCCGCCAGGTCGGCCTTGGCCGCCGCCAGCCCGTCGCCGAGCTTTTTGGCCTGCGTCAGCACCGCGGTCTTGAGGCCGGCGAACGAGAAGTCCAGGTCGCCGCTGTGCAGCAGCGGGCGCGGCAGCTTGAAGGCAGCCGGGTCGCCCTGCTGCGCCAGGCGCGACAGCGCGGGGCCGCCCGGATAGCCCAGGCCGAGCAGCTTGGCCGACTTGTCGAAGGCCTCGCCGGCGGCGTCGTCTATGGTCTCGCCGAGCAGTTCGTAGCGCCCGACGCCGTCGACGCGCATGAGCTGGGTGTGGCCGCCCGAGACCAGCAGCGCGATGAAGGGGAACTCGGGCGGGTCGGCGCTCAGGAAGGGCGACAGCAGATGGCCCTCGAGGTGGTGCACCCCCAGCGTGGGACGGTCCAGCGCGGCAGCGATCGCGCAGGCGACGCCGGCGCCGACCAGCAGCGCGCCGGCCAGGCCGGGACCGCGGGTGTAGGCGACGAGGTCGACCGCGTCCAGGCCCAGGCCGGCCTGCTGCAGCGCAGCCTCGGTCAGCGGCAGCACGCGGCGGATGTGGTCGCGGCTGGCGAGCTCGGGCACCACGCCGCCGTAGGCCTGGTGCATCTCGACCTGGCTGTGCAGGGCGTGGCCGAGCAGCCGCGGCGTGCCGCCGCCGCTGGCATCGACCAGCGCCACGCCGGTCTCGTCGCAGGAGGATTCGATTCCTAGGATCAGCATGCGGCGAGTGTAAGCGCGCGGATGGCTCGGAAGTTGCTTGGCAATCTGCATCCTTATGTCAGACACAACAGGGTGGATATGGAACACGGAAGCGATCGGGCGCCAACCCTGCAACAGGGGCACGCTGCCTGCAGGAGCGACAGCTGTTCTGCATCGAACTGGTGCAGCGCTGCACCGATCTGATCGACGAGCTGCAGCGCGAGCGCGGCCTGGGCCAGCTGGTGCTGAGCACGCTGGGCGAGAGCCACACGGCGGCGCTGCAGGAGCAGTTCCAGCTCAGCCGCGAGGCCGAGACGGCGCTGCGCCTGCATCTGCAGCTCGATCCGCACTCCGCCGGCGACGCTGCCATGCGACTCGCACCGCACGGGGAGCAGGCGCACGAGCCAGGCAGCGCCGGCGAGCTCGAGCGGCTGCGCCGGCGCGTGCTGCTGCTGCAATGCTCGCGCCAGGAGATGTTCGAGACCTATTGCCGGCGCATCGAGGGACTGCTGGCGCTGGCGCAGAGCGCCGGCCCGGCCTCGGGCGACCCCGGGCTCGGCAG
>JBEEPT010000004.1:0-3568 GCA_041190985.1 Pseudomonadota bacterium | reverse complement strand
CAGGCCCCAGCGCCAGCCGCTGCGGTAGCCCTGGCGCAGGCCTTCGGCGTGGCCCTCGTCGCGGGCGTTGTCGGCGATGCGGGCCATGCGCGCCCAGCGCTGGCGGGTGCTCTCGCTGGGCTGCAGGGCACGCGCCGAGGCCGGGCGCTCGGGCATGGGGATGCTGCTGATGGGTGCGGGCATGGGTGGGCTCCAGGTCAGGGAAGGGGCAGGGCAAAGCCCCACGGCAGCAGGGCGCTGGCGGCAGCCACCACGGCCACCACGGCCGCGGCGGCCAGCGCCAGCCACGCGGGCGCGGCCAGCTCGAGCTGCGGGTCGTCGTCGCGTGCAGGCGTCTGCACCGGCGCGTCCAGCTCGGCGGGGCGGGTGGGCAGCAGGGCCTGCTCGCACAGGCTCTCAGTGCCGATGTCGGCCAGGCAGCCGGCGTCGTGGGTGAGGTGGGCGCGGATGGCCGCGTCGACTTGCGCCCAGGTGGCGCCGCGCTGGCAGGCCAGGCGCTCGGCCTCGATGCTGTCTGCCCAGGCCAGGGCGGTGTGGCGGTCGGTGGTGCTCATTGGCACAGCTCCGGGCGTGCGCGGCAGTCGGGCGGGCCGATGTCGCGGTCGGTGTCGGGATCGCCGCCACCACCGCAAGCGGTGAGCAGCAGGAAAGCCAGGATGGCGAGCGATGCGAGGCCGAAGCCGACAGCCACCAAGTCGACGACCGGGCCGTGTCGCAGCGGCCGCTTGCGGCGATGGCGGTAGGTCACGGCCGCTCCTCGGAAGCGAAGGCCCACGGCTGGCCCTCGGTGGTGTGGCTGTAGGCGACGCCGCCGGTGCAGATGCGCGCCGGCGCGTCCAAGCTCATGTAGTCGTCGCGGGCGAAGCCGGCACGGTCGGCCGAGTGGCAGCGCAGCTCGCTGCCGTGCCAGTAGGAGACAACGCTGGGGATGCGATGGCCGGTGCGCGTGCGCTGGCCTTCGCCGGTCCACAGCTTTGTGGGCAGCACCGGCGCCGCGGGGGTGAGGCGGTCGACCAGCGCGCGGGCGGTGGCTTGGGACAGCATGCTCATGCCGCGCCCCCGGTGGCCACGTGATCGCGCATGAAGCGCGCGACGACCATGTCCAAGCTGTTGGCAACGTTGCGCGCCACCTCCGAGGGGTCGCGCTTGTCCTCGACGAACTCGGCGCGGATCTGTTCGTCGCTGGACTCGTCCAAGTCTCGGGCCGCGAGAGCCTGAATGGCGTCCAGCATCGCCCTGTTGTTCTTCTTCATTTGCGTCTCCTTCCCGGCATCAGTTTGTCCAGTCCGCGGCGCAGGCGGGTGCGCGCCGTGTCGTAGGCGGTCTTGGTAGCATGCTCATGCCGCGCCCCCGGTGGCCTTGGCGATGGCGGCACGGGCTGCGTTGATCCAAGGTCCGCATGCAGCGGCATTTGCTTGCAGCCCATAGGTTGAATACAGCCTGTCCGCTTCGCGCAGCGCTTCCAGCAGATCAGGCGCGGCGGCGATCAGGCGGGCGTCGGCGTCTGATGGAGTCCAATCTTCTCCATCATCGTTTAGTCCTTCGCATGCAACGCCAAGCACAGGGGGGCCACATTCGTAGGGGGCGTGCCCGCATTCAAGACACGTTTTCCCCTGATGTGTGGCCCCTGTTTCCGCTCCCCATAGCGCGTGCTTCCCCCAGCCCCACGGCCCGGGCGTGTGCTGCGCGCTCATGCTGCCCTCACGCTGTAGGTGAAGCCCCGGCCGAACAGCTGCTGGCCGATCTGGCGCGCGGCGTCACGCGCGGCCTGCAGGTCGGCGGCCGTCAGGTCCAGCCGGTGAAGGGTGCCGTCACTTCCGGTGACGTAGGCGGTAAAGCGGTGCATCTGCGGCTCCTGCGCATCCCGGTGGGAGTGCGTTGGGCCGAAGATTAGCGCGCCGCTAAGTGACTGTCAATAGCGCGGCGCTAAGATTTCGCGCCGACTTGCAATGACTGGTGTCATGCCTGTGGAAGGTCAATCGGCTCAACGGATTAACGTGTGGAAATCGGGTCATGACTTGGAAGTGGTGCCGTGTGGAAACGGGACCACGTTCTCAAGCTCGCGCTTCACACCGCCGGAGTCGCGGAATGCGCTCCAGAGCGTCAAGTGGCCGGGGCAGTAGTGAATGTTCGGTGCCACCTCGTAGGCATGGCTGCCGCACAGTGGCAGGTCGCAGGTCTTGCCCTCGCCCACCGGGTAGTCGCACAGCCAGCCGCTCACGGCCGCGCACTTGTCGGCTGCGCAGTGCGGACCGAGGTCGCCACACAGGAACATCGTGCCGCCGTCCTTGGTGTGCTCGATGTAGCAGGGCATCACGCGGTCCTGGCAGTGGAGACATCAAGCTCAGTCACCGCGAACGCGCCGCGAGACGGCACGTCGTAGGTGTGCAGCATCCACTGGTACTCCGAATACTTCCCGGTCGGACATTTGCGCGCCCAGCGATGCTTGATGCCGTTCACAGCCTCACCACAACCAGAGCCGCCATAGCTCTCAAACGCCGCCTTGGCCTGGTCAAGGGTGACGTGGCCGTAGACGTACTCCACGTCCGAATCGTCTTCCCAGTCCAGGCGCATGAACTGGCCGTGGCGGCTCTTCGCCTGCCGCTTTTCCACACGTTTTTCCGTTTTCTGGTTGTCGTTCACGGTTGTCCTTTCAACACGTTATTCCGCAGAGCCAGAAGTAGGAAGCGGCCGAATACCGGAGTACTCGACCGCTGAGGACTCGCTGCAGAACAGTTCATCCTTGCTTGCTAGGCGGGGCGATTGTCTTTAGCGACCTCTGCGATGTCAAGGAACGTCCGCGCCGGTCAGGCAGCCGGCTGAGTGTCTTCTTGATCTAGAGAGGTTCAAATGAACATCGTCGAAACCTCGAGCGAGGAACTCGCTCGTCCCCATGGCACGCTCGCTCTGCGTGTCCGCTACTTGGCGTCGCCGCGGCCCTATGTGGAGCCGCGCGCGCCGCTGACCGAAACCCTGGCAATCCTCAAGCCGAAGGTGCTTCACTTCTTCGGCTTGGCGGAGGGCGAGGTTGAGGGTGGGCGCAAGGAATATGCGTTCTCCGCACACGGCGTCATCCAGAGCAACCCGGCCGAGACCTTGGGTCACCTGGCGCAGGGGAAGCACGAGCTCGAACTGAAGCTGCTTGAGCAATTCATCCAGGGGTAGAGCGCCGTGGCCACGGACTTCGAGCATGCGCTTTTCGCGCAGCAGCTTGAAGAGGTCCTGGCGTTGCCAGAGGCAAAGCGCTGGATTCTGGAACGGGACGAGTCCGTCCCGCTCCAGGTCCTTGTCGTCATGCACCCGCTGAGCAACCCCAAGGAGCTTTTCAAGGCCCGGCTGCGCTGGAGGGACCTGATGAAGGCCCCGTCGTTGAAGTTCATCGGCTCAACGGATTAGTGTGTGGAATCTGAGTCATGACCGCTGAGTTCATCCGTGTGGAATCGTCTGTGGCAGTTCTGGCAGAGAAGCATCGGCTTTCGATGTTCGCCAGGGACCACAGCAGGGGTCAGGTGGACGAACAGCGAGGCCGGTTCAAACGCTCCGCTGCACGACTGGCACCGTCCATTCC
>JBEEPT010000003.1:0-8315 GCA_041190985.1 Pseudomonadota bacterium | reverse complement strand
TGCCTGGGGTCGTGGATCTCGTCGATCAGCAGGTTGTTGCCGGCCTCCACCTGCTGGCCCAGCTTGAGGTAGATCCAGCCGACGGCGAAGCCGGCCAGCGGCAGGCCCCAGAGCAGCCAGGGGTGAGTTGCGCGGGTGGCGCTGGCCCAGTCGAGCGCGAACAGGAACAGCGCCGAGGCCGAGCCGGCCAGCAGCGCGACCGCGCAGGACAAGGGCAGCCACTTGGCGAGGGCGGCGAGCAGGGGCAGTGGAAGGGGCAGGCTGGCGGGTTTCATCGGCTGCCCCGATCTTATCGGCCCGCGCCGTGGCCGGCGGTGGGCCGGGACCGGCGTCAGCCGAGTCGGTACTGGCCGGGCTCGCCGCGCCGCAGCGCGCCACTGGCGATCAGCCGGCGCAGGGTCGCGCCGACGGATCCCGGCGGGATGGCGGCCTGGCGGGCGATCTCGGACTGGGGCAGGCTGGTCCAGCGCCGGCGGTCGAGCACGGTCTTGAGGAAGTCGAGCACCTTGAGGTCGTTGCAGGCCAGGCCCGCGGGGACGTCGCGGCGCGCGGGTTTGGCCGGTGCCTGCTTCGGTGCGGTGGCACGGGCCTGGCGGCGCGCGCGCCGGGGCTCAAGCTCCTGCGCGTCGACCACGTCGGCGGGCGGCGCAGGGCGGCCGTTGCCGCCCTGGTCGGGCAGGGCCTCGACGAACGCGATCTCCTCCGCCGGCATCTGCGCGGCCGACTGGTAGAGCGCGGCCAGCTGTTCCTCGAGCGACTGCAGCTCGTGCCCGAGCCGGGCGACCTGGCGCAGTTGCGCGTACGAGCGGTCGGCCTCGGCACCGAAGGGCTGGCTGGCCATGGTGGCGACCAGGCGCTCGGTGTGGCGCTGGATCTCGGCCTGCACCGCCTGGCGGGCGGCGTGGAGGGTCTGGCCGGCCTGCTGGACGGCCTGGAGCGTGGCGGGGGCGAGCGGCATAGGTCGAATCATTCGATTTCAGTGCTGGATGGTTTATTTTGCTCTTTCCTGGGGGGAATTCTCCTTCCTTGACCCGGCCATGTTGTCTTAGACTCGATGGCAGTGCTTTCATTGACTAGGGTCCAGCGTGCCGATGCGACTATCGAAGTCCCTGCCCGTCGTGACGAGGGTGCTGCTGTTGCTGGCCGCGCTGGGCTTCGCCGTCGCCGCGCCGGCCCAGGATGCCGCCGCGTTGCGCTCGCGGCACGAGGCCTTGCAGGCCAGGCTGGCCGACAACGCCTTCCGCCGCCCCCTGGTGCTGGAGTCGGCCCAGGACGGCGGCCGGCTCAGGGGCGAAATCCATGCGGTCCTCGCACACCCCTTCGATGCCGTCGCGCACGCGCTGCAGGATACGGCGCACTGGTGCGACATCCTGATCCTGCACCTCAACGTCAAGTACTGCCGCCCGCGCGGTGCGGGCGCCGACAGCAGGCTGGACGTGGTGCTGGGGCGCAAGTTCGACCAGCCGCTGGAGGAGGCCTATCCGCTGGCCTTCGCCTGGCGCCTCGCGGCGGACAGCGCCGACTACCAGGCGGTGCAGCTGCTGGCCGAGGCCGGCCCGCTGGGGACGCGCGACTACCGCATCGAGATCGAGGCCACGCCGCTCGACGCCCAGACCACCTTCCTGCACCTGTCCTATGCCTACCGCTACGGCCTGACGGCGCGACTCGCGCTGCAGGGCTATCTCGCGACGCTGGCGCGCGACAAGGTCGGCTTCACGGTCGTCGGGCGTGACGACGAGGGCGCGCCGGTCTACATCGGCGGGGTGCGCGGCGTGGTCGAGCGCAACGCCATGCGCTATTTCCTCGCGATCGAGTCTTACCTCGACGCGGCCGCCCTGCCTGCCGCGCAGCAGGCCGAGCGGCGCCTGGGCGCCTGGATCGACGCGGTCGAGCGCTATCCGCGCCAGCTGCACGAGCTGACGCGCGAGGACTACCTCGCGATGAAGCACAAGGAACTGGAGCGGCAGCAGTCGGTGCTGCTGCGGGCGAACTGAAACGGCTGCCGGGGGAGGAAGCTCATGGGCAATTCGACGCATCGCATGTTCCTGGCACTGTGGCCGGACGATGCCGTGCGGGCCGCTCTGCGCGAACACATGCAGCGCTGGCGCTGGGGTGACGGCGCCAGGCTCTGTGCGGCGCAGGACCTGCACGTGACGCTGCATTTCCTCGGTGCCGTGCCAGACGAGCGGCTGCCGGAGCTGCGCGAGGGATTCGCGGTGGAATGCGACAACTTCGACTGGGCGCTCGACACCCCCGGACTCTGGCCGCACGGGCTGGCGGTGCTCGGCTGCGAAGACGTGCCGCAGCCCCTGCTGGAGCTGTATCGGCGCCTGGGCCAGGCGGTGCAGCGCCTGCGGCTGCCGCTGGAGATGCGCAGTTTCCGGCCCCATGTCACGCTCGCCCGGCATGCGCTGAGCGCGCGCGCGCCGCAGCCGGCCCCGGCGATCGGCTGGAGCGTGGATGGCTATTGCCTGGTCAGGTCGAGCGGCAACCCGGCCGACCGCTACGAGATCGTGCAGCGCTATCCGGGCCGCCCGGCGGCATGAGGCGCGCCAGTCCGAGCTCGTCGGCATGCCGCTTGCCCGGCGCCGGCCATGTGGTGGCGGCCATGGCGGCGCTGGCGGCCGCGGCCGTCCTGGCCGGCTGTGGCACGCCGGGCGCCAGCGTCCCTGTCATGGGGGAGCGGCCTGCGCCTGCCGTCCCGCAGCAGTGGTCGCAGGCCCTGGCCGCAGACGCGGTCCGGCCCGATCCGGCGGAGCTGGCGCAGTGGTGGCAGGACTTCGACGATCCGGTGCTGAGCGGGCTCATCGAGCGCGCGCTGCAGGCCAATGCCGGCGTGCGCGCGGCGCAGGCCGCGTTGCTGCAGGCGCGCGCCCTGCGCGACGTCGCGCGCGCCGGCTTGTCGCCCTCTCTGGGCGCGAGCGGCTCGGTGCAGCGCAGCCACGCGGGCGACACGCCCGGCGCCGGCAGCTGGAAGGCCGGGCTCGACGCCTCCTGGGAGCCCGACGTGTTCGGGCGTCTGGGCAGCGCGGCTGCCGCCAGCGAAGCCGATCTGCAGGCGGCCGCGGCCAGCCTGGCGCAGGTGGGCGTGAGCCTGGCGGCCGAGGTGGCGCTGGCCTATGTCGACCTGCGCGGCCTGCAGGCGCGGCTCGCGATCGCGCGCAGCAACCTCGCGGCGCAGCAGGAAACCTTGCAGATCACGGCCTGGCGCGTGCAGGCGGGTCTGGCGTCGTCGCTCGACCTCGAGCAGGCACGGGCCGCGGCCGAGCAGACGCGCGCGCAGATTCCGGCGCTGCAGGCCAGCCTGGACAAGAGCGCCCATGCGCTCGCCGTGCTGGGCGCGCGCACGCCGGCGGATCTGTCGGTCCTGGCGACGGAGCACCGGCCGCTGCCGCAGGCGCCGCGCACGCTGGCGCTGTCCTTTCCGGCCGACACACTGCGCCAGCGGCCCGACCTGCGCGTGGCCGAGCAGCGCGTGCTGGCGGCGCTGGCGCGGGTGCGGCAGGCGGATGCGGCGCGCCTGCCTGCCTTCACGCTGGCCGGCTCGCTGGGCCTGGCGGCGGCGCGGCCGGCCGAGCTGCTCGACGCTGCCGCGCTGAGCCGCAGCCTGCTGGCCGGTTTCACGGCGACGCTGTTCGATGGCGGTGCCTTGCAGGCGCAGCTGCGCGCCCAGCAGGCGCTGCTGGAGCAGGCCCGGGCGCAATACGAGGCGGCCCTGCTGGCGGCGCTGCAGGACGTGGAGGATGCGCTTTCGGCGCTGGCCGGCGACCGCGAGCGCCTGAGCAGCCTGCAGGCGGCGGCCGAGGCCGCGGGCAACGCCGAGCTGCTGGCGCGCCACCGCTACGCCAGCGGCCTGATCGACTTCCGCACCGTGCTGGACACGCAGCGCACCCTGCTGTCGGCGCAGAATGACCTGGAGACCACGCGCGCGACCCTGGTCGCCGACCATGTGCGCCTCTACAAGGCCCTGGGCGGCGGCTGGGTGCCGCAGCCCGTCACCGTCAACTGATGCCGAAATGAGCAAGACTGCCGCTACCGATGTCGTCCGCGACCTGCTGGGCGCCGATCAGCCGCCACGCTGGTGGGGCCGTCCGCTCTGGTGGCTGCTGGCGCTGCTGGTGCTGGCGCTGTCGGCTGGCTGGTACTGGCTGCAGGCGCGCCAGGGGCGCAACGCGGCGCCGGTCTACGTGACCGAGCCGGTGCGCCGCAGCGACATCACGCTGACCGTGGCCGCCAATGGCACGCTGCAGCCGACGCGCTCGGTCAACATCGGCAGCGAGCTGTCGGGCACGGTGCGGCGCGTGCTGGTGGACGTCAACGACCAGGTGCGCGAGGGCCAGGTGCTGCTCGAGCTCGACACCGCCAAGCTCAGGGACCAGGTGCTCAAGTCGCGCGCGGCGCTGGTCGCGGCCCGGGCGCAGCTGGCCGAGGCCACCGCCACGCTCAAGGAGTCGCAGGCCAGCCTGGCGCGGCTCGAGGAGGTGGCGCGCCTGTCCGGCGGCAAGGTGCCGTCGGCGGCCGAGCTCGACAGCGCGCGCGCCGCGGTCGGGCGCGCGCTTGCCGCCGAGGACAGCGCGCGCGCCGCGATCGAGCAGGCCAGGGCGGCGCTGTCCACCGACGAGACCAACCTCTACAAGGCCTCGATACGCGCGCCGATCGACGGCGTGGTGCTGGCGCGCACGGTCGAGCCGGGCAATGCGGTGGCGGCCTCGCTGCAGGCGGTCACGCTGCTGACGATCGCCGAGGACCTGCACCACATGCGTGTCGAGGTCAGCGTCGACGAGGCCGACGTCGGCGCGGTCCGGGTCGGCCAGCAGGCGCGCTTCACCGTCAGCGCCTATCCGGCGCGGCAATACCCGGCCGAGGTCACGCGCGTGGCGTTCGGGCCGACCAAGACCGACAACGTGATCACCTATACCACCTACCTGGAGGTGAACAACGATGACCTGAGCCTGCGCCCCGGCATGACGGCGGTGGCCAACATCGTCGCGACCGAGCGCCGCGGCGTGCTGCTGGTGCCCAATACCGCGCTGCGCTTCACGCCGCTCGAGGGGGCCGTCAGCCAGCAGGGCGGCATCCTGTCCCGGCTGGTGCCGCGGCCGCCGCCGGGCGCGCGCAAGACCGCGCGTGCCGACGCGCGGGGCGGCGGTCTCAAGCAGATCTGGCTGCTGCGCGACGGCCAGCCGGTGCCGGTGGCGGTGAGCGCGGGCATCAGCGACGGCCGCATGACCGAGGTCGAGGCGGCCGAGCTCCGGGAGGGTGATCGGGTCGTCATCGACCAGCGCAGCCGCGGGGCCAAGCCGTGAGCGCGGCGGATCTGCCGTTGCTGATCCGGCTGCGCGGCATCACGCGCACCTATGGCCAGGGTGCGACCGCGTTCCAGGCGCTCAAGGGCGTGGACCTCGACATCGCGGCCGGGGAGTTCGTCGCCATCATGGGACCGAGCGGCTCGGGCAAGTCCACCGTGATGAATCTGCTCGGCTGCCTGGACACGCCCAGCAGCGGGCGCTACGAGTTCCGTGGCGTCGAGCTGCAGTCGCTCACGCGCGACGAGCGCGCGCGGCTGCGCCGGCGCTATTTCGGCTTCGTGTTCCAGGGCTTCAACCTGCTGGCGCGCACGACCGCGCTCGAGAACGTCGAGCTGCCCCTGGTCTACCGCGGCGAGCCGCGCGCGCGCCGCCACGCCGCTGCGCGCGCCGCGCTGGCCGCCGTGGGGCTCGAGGACTGGGCGCGCCACACGCCGGCCGAGCTCTCGGGCGGCCAGCAGCAGCGCGTCGCGATCGCGCGCGCCATCGTCGCCGATCCCCAGGTGCTGTTGGCCGACGAGCCGACCGGCAACCTCGACAGCCAGCGCAGCCACGAGATCATGGCGCTGATCCAGCAGCTCAACCGCGAGCGCGGCATCACCGTGCTGATGGTGACGCACGAGGCGGACATCGCGGCCTACGCCGGACGCATCGTGCGCTTCGTCGACGGCCGGGTGGAGAGCGACCGGCCCAATCCGCAGCGCGCCGGGCTGCCGGCGGAGGCGGCCTGAATGTTCTACACCACCCTGGTGCTGGCCTGGCGCTCGATCCGGCGCAACCTGCTGCGCAGCTTCCTGACCGTGCTCGGGATCGTGATCGGGGTGGCGGCCGTGATCACCATGGTCACGCTGGGCCAGGGCGCGACCCGGGCGATCCAGAACCAGATCGCCGGCCTGGGCAGCAACCTGCTGCAGGTTCGACCGGGGCAGCGCATGATGGGCCCGATGGGGGGCGGGGCGGGCGCGCCGGCGTTCCGGGAGTCGGATGCCGAGGCCATCGCGACCCAGCTCGGCGGCATACGCACGGTCGCGGCCGAGGCGCGCACCAGCGCCACCGTGGTCGCCAACGGCCGCAACTGGACCAGCAGCGTGCTGGGCAGCAGCAACGCCTGGCTCGATGCCGGCAACTGGCAGGTCGCCGACGGCCGGGTCTTCAGCGACGAGGAACTGCGTGCCGGCGCCGCGGTCTGCCTGGTGGGAGAGACGATCCGGCGCGAGCTCTTCGGCGGCGGGGCCGTGGTCGGCGAGGGGCTGCGCGTCAAGCAGATGTCCTGCCGCATCGTGGGCCTGTTGGCGTCCAAGGGGCAGGGCGCCTTCGGCAACGACCAGGACGACCTGGTGCTGCTGCCGCTGCGCACGCTGCAGCGGCGCGTGACCGGCAACACCCGGGTCCAGACCCTGCTGGTCTCGATGCAGGAAGGCAGCGACGCGACGCGCGTGAGCGCCGGCATCACCCAGCTGCTGCGCGAGCGGCGCAAGCTCGCCGAGGGCGAGGACAACAACTTCAATGTGCTCGACACCAAGCAGCTGGCCGACACGCTGTCGGGCACGACCCAGGTCATGACCACGCTGCTGGGCGCGGTCGCGGCGGTCAGCCTGCTGGTCGGCGGCATCGGCATCATGAACATCATGCTGGTCAGCGTGACCGAGCGCACGCGCGAGATCGGCCTGCGCCTGGCGATCGGCGCGCTCGAGCGCGAGGTGCTGCTGCAGTTCCTGATCGAGGCCGTGGTGCTGGCCTGCCTGGGCGGCATGATCGGGATGGCGCTGGCCGGCCTGGCCAGTCTCGGGCTGGCGCGCGTCATGGGCGTGCCCTTCGTCTTCAACGCCGGGATCAACCTGCTGGCCTTCCTGTTCTCGGCCGGCATCGGCGTGCTGTTCGGCTACTTCCCGGCCCGGCGCGCGGCGCGGCTCGACCCGATCGAGGCGCTGCGGCACGAGTGAGCCGGGCGGCCGCAGGGTCCGCTCCAGGGGCGCCCGCCTACAATCGGGGCCAAATGGAGTAAACAGCGCATGAGCATCAAGAGCGACAAATGGATACGGCGCATGGCCGAGCAGCACGGCATGATCGAGCCCTTCGAGCCGGGCCAGGTGCGCCAGGTCGACGGCAAGAAGGTCATCAGCTACGGCACCAGCAGCTACGGCTACGACATCCGCTGCGCGCCCGAATTCAAGGTCTTCACCAATATCCACAGCACGGTGGTGGACCCGAAGAACTTCGACGAGAAGAGCTTCGTCGATTTCCACGGTGACTACTGCATCATCCCGCCCAACAGCTTCGCGCTGGCGCGCACGGTCGAGTACTTCCGCATCCCGCGCAATGTGCTGACCATCTGCCTGGGCAAGAGCACCTACGCGCGCTGCGGCATCATCGTCAACGTCACCCCCTTCGAGCCCGAGTGGGAAGGCTACGTGACGCTCGAATTCAGCAACACCACGCCGCTGCCGGCCAAGATCTACGCCGGCGAAGGCTGCGCGCAGGTGCTGTTCTTCGAGAGCGACGAGGTCTGCGAGACCAGCTACAAGGACCGCGGCGGCAAGTACCAGGGCCAGCGCGGCGTCACGCTGCCCAAGGCCTGAACCAGGGCTTGAGCTGCTGAGCGCGAGCTCCTGAGAACCGAGCGGCTGATCGGCTGAGCGGCCGGGTGTTCAGCCCTGGCTGGCGGCAAGCCAGTCGCATCGCAGGCGCTGCCGGCGGTGCAGATGGCGGCGCAGGGCCACGTAGCTGCCCGGTGCCACCACACCGAAGAGCGCAAGTGCTGTTCCGGCGGGAAAGCCGAGCACCAGACTGACCGGCATTGCGACCCAGCCCATCACCCACAAGGTCAGCATCAAGTCCCACAGGTGGAACTCCAGCGGGTGCCGCTCCCGGTGCAGCAAGTGCCACCGGCGGACATTGACGATCTGTTGCAGGCTCACGGCGCGCTCCTGATGGAGCACCCTTCAGGCCGTGTTCAGGCCAGAAGAGCGCAGAGAACATGTCTTGGATTCTGGGTGTCGAGTCAGTTCC
>JBEEPT010000002.1:0-5941 GCA_041190985.1 Pseudomonadota bacterium | reverse complement strand
ACCCCGAGATGCTGGTCATCACCAGCCGCGACCCGGGCGCGCCGCCGGTCGAGTACATCAAGGCCTCGGGCGGCATCTTCCGCGACATGCTGATCCACGACCTCGACGTGTTCCGCTGGATTCTGTGCGCCGACGGCGACGAGGCTGCCTGGCTCAGCGCCACCGCCTCGGTCCTGACCGATCCGGCCGTGGGCGCGGCCGGCGACTGGGACAGCACCGCCGTCTCCATCCGCACCCGCAAGGGCCGCCTGTGCCAGATCAACACCAGCCGCCGCGCCGCCTACGGCTACGACCAGCGCTTCGAGGTGCTGGGCTCGGCAGGCCTGCTGCAGTGCGGCAACCAGACGCCGACCGGCGTCGTGCAGTGGGATGCCAACGGCGTACGCGCCGACAAGCCCGAGGCCTTTTTCCTGCAGCGCTACGCCGCCGCCTACCGCCTGGAGATCGAGCACTTCTTCGACTGCCTGCAAAACGGCAAGCCCTTCAAGACCACGGTGCAGGACGGCGTGCTGGCACAGAAGCTGGCCGACGCCGCCACCGAAAGCGCGCAGTCCGGCCAGCCGGTGCTGTTCTGAGCCGGCATCGGCCCCGAGCGACCAAGCGAAGACAACAGGAGACAAGGACATGAGCAAGGCCATCCTGCGCGTCGGCATCGCCGGCCTGGGCCGTCTCGGCAAGCGCCACGCCGAGCAACTCGCGCGCAACACGCCCGGTGCCAGCCTGGTGGCCGCCTGCAGCCCGGTCGAGGCAGAACTCGACTGGGCCCGCAGCGAGCTCGGCATCACGCGCTGCCATGCCGACTACGAGGCGCTGCTGCGCGACCCCGAGGTCGACGCCGTCGTGCTGGTCACGCCGACCACGCTGCACGCCGACCAGACCAGCGCCGCGCTGCGTGCCGGCAAGCATGTCTTCGTCGAGAAGCCGCTGTCGCTTGACGTCGCCACCTGCGAGGCGGTGGAAGCCGTCGCGCGCGAGCACCCGGACCTGGTCGCCATGGTCGGCTTCGTGCGCCGCTTCGATCCGAGCTACGCGCGCGCCAAGGCCGCGATCGACGCCGGCACGCTGGGCCGTCCCTTCCTGGTGCGCTCGCAGACCTGTGACCAGAACGACCCGGAAGGCTTCTTCGTGCGCTTCGCGCCGACCTCGGGCGGCATCTTCATGGACTGCAGCGTGCACGACATCGACCTGGCGCGCTGGATGCTGGGCAACCCGCGTGCGCAGCGTGTCTTTGCCAGCGGCACGATCGCGCTGCATCCCGGCCTGGCCGAATGCGGCGACGTCGACAACGGGCTGGCGATCGTCGAGTTCGAGGGCGGCGCGCGCGCGATGCTCTACGCCAGCCGCACCCTGGCGCACGGCCACGAGACCACGACCGAGGTGATAGGCACCGCCGGCACGGTGCAGATCGGCTTCGGCGCGCACGCCGACCGCACCGAGTTCCGCAGCGCCGCTGGCGTGCACCACGCCGCCCTGCCCGACTTCTTCGCCCGCTTCGCCGACGCCTTCCGGCTCGAGATGCAAGCCTTCGTGGCCGCCTGCCGCGGCGAGATCGCGCCACCGCTGACGCTGGCCGACGCGACCGAGGCGACCCGCATCGGCCAGGCGATCACGCAGTCGCTGCGCAGCGGCCAGCCGGTAGCGCTCTGAAGCCCGCCCGGGCCAGGGCGCTGATCGACTACGTGGTCTAATCGGGGCGGCAGACCAGCCGCCTGCTGGCCGTGTCGGTGCGGGGACCGGAAACGCCGATGCACGGACCGGTCCGGACCACAACGATTTGACCCAAGGCCCATGAATTTTCGCAAGCCGCGCTTCGGGACAGAAAGCCACGAGCCCGAGATCAACCTGATCCCCTTCATCGACGTGCTGCTGGTGGTGCTGATCTTCCTGATGCTGACCACCAGCTACAGCCGCTTCACCGAGCTGCAGGTCGTGCTGCCGGTGGCGGATGCCGAGACCGCCGTCAAGCGCCCGCGCGAGCTGGTGGTCGCCGTCGGCGCAGACAACCGCTATGCACTCGATCGTCAGCCGCTGGACGCCCCGGGCGTGGACGGCCTGGTCGCCGCGCTGCGCCAGGCGGCGCAGGGCCGGAGCGGGAATGGCGAGGTGATCGTCGTGATCAGCGCCGACGCTGCCGCCAGCCACCAGGCGGTGATCAACGTGATGGATGCGGCGCGCCGCTGCGGCCTGAACCAGATCACCTTCGCCACCCAGAAGAACGCGGGGCGCTGAGGCGATGTCGGCCACCCTGCTGCAGGCCTGGCAGCGCCGCGGCCCGCTGGCCGCCGCGCTCTGGCCGCTATCGCGCGTCCACGCCGCCGCGCTGGGCCTGCGCCGGCTGGCCTACCGGCTCGGCCTCAAGCGCAGCGAGCGCCTGCCCGTGCCGGTGCTGGTGGTGGGCAATGTCGTCGTCGGCGGGGCGGGCAAGACCCCGACCGTGATCGCGCTGGTGCAGCACCTGCGCGCGCGCGGCTGGAGCCCGGGCGTGATCTCGCGCGGCTACGGCCGCGAGGGCGACGCCTGCCTCGAGATCGATGCCGGCAACACGGGACGCGAAGCCGGCGACGAGCCGCTGCTGATCGCGCGCGCCACCGGCGCCCCGCTCGTGGTCGGACGCAGCCGTCTCGCAGCCGGACGGCTGCTGCTGGAGCGACACCCGGAGATCGACATCGTCGTCAGCGACGACGGCATGCAGCACTGGGCGCTGGCGCGCGACCTGACCGTGGTGGTGTTCGACGAGCGCGGCACCGGCAACGGCTGGCTGCTGCCGGCGGGCCTGTTGCGCGAACCCTGGCCGGCGCGGCCCTGGGGCCGGGGTGAGCTGCTGGTGCTGCGCACCGGACGCGCCGACGCGCAGGTCGCGCCACTGCCGCCGGCCCGGCCCGGCGCCGCGGTGCATGCGGCACATCGCGAACTGGCCGACGAGGCCGTCGATGCCCAGGGCCGGCGGCACGCGCTGGCCGGGCTCGGCGCCGCGGACGGCAAGGCACTGGGCGCGCTGGCCGGCATCGCGCAGCCCCAGCGCTTCTTCGAGATGCTGCGCGCGCGCGGCCTGAGGCTGGAGCGGGAGCTCGCGCTGCCCGACCATGCCGCCGGCGAGGAACTGCTCGCCGCACTGGCACCCGGCGTGCGCTGGCTCTGCACCGAGAAGGACGCCATCAAGCTGTTTCCCCTGCTGGCGACCCGACCCGGGCTCGAGGTCTGGGCCGTGCCGCTGCAGCAGACGCCCGAGCCGGCCTTCTGGGACGAGCTCGACCGCGCGCTGGAGCGACTATCATCCCGGGATGGACGCCAAACTCCTTGAATTGCTGGTCTGCCCCGTCACCAAGGGCCCCCTGATCTACCAACGCGAGACGCAGGAACTGATCTCGCGCAGCGCCCGCCTGGCCTACCCGGTCCGCGACGGCATCCCCATCCTGCTCGAGAACGAGGCACGCGAGATCAGCGAGGAAGAGGCCGCCCGCCACGACGGCGCGCAAGGCGCATGAGCAGTGCGAACGCGGGCGCCCTGCCCTTCCACGTCCTGATCCCGGCCCGGCTGGCCTCGAGCCGGCTGCGCAACAAGCCGCTGGCCGACATCGCAGGCAAGCCCATGATCGTGCGCGTGGCCGAGCGCGTGCGCCTGAGCCACGCCGCCTCCTGCGTGGTCGCCACCGACGACCACAGCGTGCTCGAGGCCTGCCGCGATGCCGGGGTCGAGGCGGTGTTCACCCGCATTGACCACCTCAGCGGCAGCGACCGCCTGGCCGAGGCCTGCGAGCTGCTCAAGCTGCCCGACGAGGCGATCGTCGTCAACGTGCAGGGCGACGAACCGCTGATGGAGCCGACCCTGATCGAGGCGGTCGCGGCCGAACTGCAGCGCCGCCCCGACTGCGTCATGAGCACCGCCGCGCACGCGATCGAGCATGCGGTCGACTTCGCCAACCCCAACGTGGTCAAGGTGGTGCTGGACAAGCGCCAGACCGCGCTCTACTTCAGCCGTGCGCCCATCCCCTGGTGGCGCGACGGCATGAGCGAAGCCTGGAGCGAGGGCATCGTGGAGCTGTCGCCCCAGGCCGCGCCGCTGCGCCACATCGGCATCTACGGCTACCGCGTCGGCTTCCTCAAGTCCTTCCCCCGGCTCGAGCCGGCGCCGGTCGAGCAGTGCGAATCGCTCGAGCAGCTGCGCGTGCTCTGGCACGGCGAACGCATCGCGGTCCACGTCACCGACCACGCGCCCGGCCCGGGAGTGGACACGCAGGCCGACCTCGAGCGCGTGCGCGAGCTGTTCGCAGCCCGGGCCTGACCCCCGCCCTGATCCGCCCGCATCCAGGCGGCCGCGGGTCTTCCCGGGTGTCAGCTTGACGACAACTTGAGCATGCTATCCTTGGCCGATTGCCCAGGAGGGGCAACAGCGTACCCTGGGTGCGCTGGAGACCGGTTTGAAACACGAAAGAAAATAGAAGGAAACCCATGCGATTGATCCTGTTGGGCGCCCCCGGCGCCGGCAAAGGCACCCAGGCCAACTTCATCTGCCAGAAGTACGGCATTCCCCAGATCTCGACCGGCGACATGCTGCGCGCCGCGGTCAAGGCCGGCACTCCGCTGGGCCTGGAAGCCAAAAAGGTCATGGACGCCGGCGGCCTGGTCAGCGACGAGCTGATCATCAACCTGGTCAAGGACCGCATCGCCCAGCCCGACTGCGCACAGGGCTTCCTGTTCGACGGCTTCCCGCGCACCATTCCCCAGGCCGACGCGATGAAGGCCGCCGGCGTCAAGCTCGACTACGTGCTCGAGATCGACGTGCCCTTCGACGCCATCGTCGAGCGCATGAGCGGACGCCGCTCGCACCCGGCCTCGGGCCGCACCTACCACGTCAAGTTCAACCCGCCCAAGGTCGAGGGCAAGGACGACGTGACCGGCGAGCCGCTGGTGCAGCGCGACGACGACAAGGAAGAGACCGTCAAGAAGCGCCTGGACGTCTACAGCGCGCAGACCCGCCCGCTGGTCGACTACTACGGCAACTGGGCCAAGGCCGACCCGGCGGCGGCGCCGAAGTACCGCGCCATCAGCGGCACCGGCAGCGTCGAGGAAATCACCCAGCGCGCCTTCTCCGCCCTGGAGAGCTGATCGCTGCGGCGCACAGGCCTGATCGGCCTGCAGCACACCCCAAAAACCCCTGCCGCCTGGCGCGCGCAGGGGTTTTTTGCTTTGCGGAACTCGTTCGCGCAGCGGTGCGTGACTGACACGGCGAGACTGACACGAATGAGCCTCCGATGCCATGACGCAATAGCCAGACACGCCCCGCAAAATTACTCCTATTGCAAAAGTAAATACAATTATTACACTGACACCGAAACTATTTCACAAGCTGCCCCGCCGAGCAGCAAGCAACGAACCGCTGCATGTCCATCTAGCACATCGCCTTCATCGACAGCAGCCTCGTCGCTTACGAAATGCTTGCCTCCCCACTGTGCACAGACACCACCAGTCTGAACTGTTCGTCTCTGGGCTAAGCATCTTCCAATCGGCATTCACTCGACAGGGATTTCACAAAAATGAGCAACATCACCGGCGATTCCTACGGCAACAACCTGCTGGGCAGCAGCGCCGACGACACGATTCAAGGCCTGGGGGGCAACGACACGATCGACGGCCAGGCGGGCAGCGACTCGCTGCTGGGCGGCGACGGCGACGACCGCATCGAGGGCAACTTCGGCAACGACAGCCTGTACGGCGGCAACGGCAACGACACCCTCACCGACGACCAGGGCTCCAACCTGCTCGACGGCGGCGCGGGCAGCGACAACCTGACCTCGCGCTCGCTATCGGGCCAGCACACCCTGCTGGGCGGCACGGGCAACGACACCCTCAACGCCACCGGCCAGAAGGTCTATCTCGATGGCGGTGACCAGGACGACAATCTGTCCGCCACCGGCCAGTTGTACCAGGGGGGCAGCAGCAG
>JBEEPT010000001.1:0-9490 GCA_041190985.1 Pseudomonadota bacterium | reverse complement strand
GCCGCAGCACCGCCGGCAGGTACACCCGCTCGATCTGCTTCAGGAGCAGCCGCTCGGCGCCTTCCTTGGTGATCGGCGGGTCGGTGAGCTGCACGCGCCGGCCGTCGAGGTAGTGCGTGGCCCCGTAGCCGATGGTCGGCACGCCGGCCGGGCACAGGTACGGCCTGGCCGCGAAGCCCTCAAACCGCCGGCACAGCGCCGCGGCGATGTCCAGGGCATCAGTGGCCGGGCGCGGTTCTTCCTCGCGCGGGCGCCCGATGAACACGAGCGCCCTGGCCAGCAGGGTGTCGTCGAATCGGCTCATTTGCCGCGCTTGAACAGCGCCCGGTCGGCCACGTAGATGCCCAGGACGGCACCCACCAGGGACCAGCCGTTCTCATCCAGCACCCAGCCGGCGCGGTAGTAGTGCAGGACAACCAGTGCCGCGCACATGGTCGCCAGCGCCGGACGGATCACGCCGTTCCACAGGTCCACCAGCCAGATGCCGGACTTCGCGCCCACGGAGCGCACCGCCTCCATCCAGGCCAGCGCCTCGGTCTTGTCGACCTCGCCTCGGGCAGCGACCTCGATGGTCTTCACGCCCAGCTCGGCCTGCACCGTGATCGCCTTGAGGTTGCGCTCGTGCTGCGCCTGGTCGAGCTCGGCCTGCAGCCGCATGCGCTCGATCTCGTGCTTGTGGTCCTGCGCCTTGTTCCACATGGCGCTGATCTCGCCGAACAGCATTCGGAAGGCGGTGCCGCCGAAGAAGGACAGAAGGGTGGTCAGCATCAGGGCTCTCCAGCAGCGTGGATCGGTTCTTCGGGCTCGGTGCCCGACAGGGGCGCGGGCTCCACGTCGTGCCGGCGCTCACCGGCCACCAAGGGCAGGATTCGCCCGCGGACGCCCACCGCGTACTTCTCGGCCAGCGCGCGGTCGAGGAACACTGCGTCCCGGCCCCGCTGCGACTCCACCAGCCAGGCGCGGATCACTTCGCGCCCCCGACCACCTGGCGCTGTTCCTCTTGCGTCAGCGGCTGCGTTGCGTCGAGCCAGTCGGAGGACCGGCGCATCTGCGGGCGAGGCTTGCGGTAGACCCGCCACACCACGCCGAGGCCGATCAGCCCGATCCCGCCCAGCATCACGTCCACGACGGTGGGAGCCGGCGCCCAGTCGTCCAGGCTCCACAGGGCCGCGATGAAGATGGCGCCCAGGCCGGTGGTGGGGAGGATGCCGGTGTGCACCTTGGGGCTCACGATGGCCCACAAGCACACCATGGCCACCGCGATGGTCGCCAGATCGTGCGACAGAGCGAATAGGTCGCGCAGCATCACCGCCCTCCCTTCCTGCCGGGCAGCCAGCTCATCACGTAGGCGGCGAGGTCTGTTCGCTTGACCGCCTCGATGATGGCGTTGAACACCACCAGGCCAGTCGCGCCGATGGCGAAGATCACGCCGGCCGCGATCTTCAGGCTGGTCACTTCCATGTACTCGACCAAGGCCGGGCCGGCGTAGACCGCCAGCGCGAAGCTCGCGCCGACGTTGAGCGCCTTCTCGGGATAGCCGGTGCCTGGGATTGCCTTCAGGGCGACGATGGCACCCACGGCCGCGGCCACCACGGGGTGCAGGGCCAGGTCGAGGATCTCCGGGGCTTTCACTTGTGGCCGCCTTTCTTCAAGAGAAGGTGATGTCGCCAGACAACGTGTCGTTGCCCGGATAGGTGAGGCTTCCTGTCGTGCCGGCACTGGTCCAGCTCGACGCGTCGTCGCTGAACTGCACCTCGCAGCCGCTGAGTGGGTAACGGCCCGAGTTGGTGTTCGCGCCGAAGCGGATGGCGATGACTTCCACGTCAGCGCCGGCGTCGATCTGAATCCAGAAGCCGGCGCCCTCGGCCGTCGCGCTCGACCAGTAGGCGCGCGAGCCGTTGCTGGTGTCGTTGTCGTTCAGGTTGGCCACCGAGCCGAAGTCGGGCGCCACGGAAGCCGACAGGGTGCCGATGACACGGCCGCCGCTGTCGTGGAACTGGACCTCGGTAATCTCCAGGAACGACGAAAGGCCGGAGAACCCCCGGACGCGCCAGTATTGGTGCGACGCACCCGCGCCGGCACCTCCGCCGGTCGCCAGGAGCATCTGAGCAGGGGCGCTCACGTCAGGCCCGTCCCGCTGATGATCCAGCCGGTCGAGGTGACCTTGATGGCTGTTGCCACGCCGTTCTGCGCCAGGGTCCGCGTGCCGGTGTTGGTCGTGCCTGCCTGCGTCAGCGTGTCGGAGGTGATGGCGATGCTGACCGAGTTCGAGTCCGCGTTCACCATGGTCAGCGTCGTGCCGATCTCGTAGGCCACCGAGGCGTTCGACGGGATCGTGATGGTGTCGCCGGACCCGCCACCGGACGGGTGGAGGATGTGCTTGCCGGCGTCGGCCGCCACACAGGTGTAGTTGCCGCTCTGGCTGTTCTGCGGGATGCCACGGAAGCCCGCGGCGTCCACGTCCAGGCCGTCACCCTGCGTCAGCGACCCCGCGTCGCCGTAGTGCACACCAGCAGGACCGGCGCGATGGTCCTGCACCGCCGTGACCACCCCACCGCTGGCCGTGATCTGGTACACCCGCGCATAGCTGGACGTGTTGTTCCAGTTGGTATTCGTCGTCGAGGTACTGATCGCGCCGTCGGATCGTTGCACCACGACGTAGTTGGTGGCGTTCGACAACGTCAGCGTCCCATCGGCGACCGAGAAGCCGCCCCAGCGCCCGCCGTAGTAGCCCCAGGTCAGCCCGGAATGCATTTCCTGGCGCTGGCCGTAGGTTGCAAACGCTTCCAGGGTCTGGAAGTTGCGATTGACGACTTCTTCCGCCAGCGACTGCGGCGGCGTTTGGATCTGCTGGAGGCTCATGCTGCGACTCGCTTCGGATGACCGCGGCCCACCACTGCACTCATCTGGTGGACCGCGAGGTAGAGGGTGTCGCCAGGCGTGAGCCCGGCCGTGGTCTGAGCGGCGGCCGTGAAGCTGCCCGAGTCGCCCGTGAAGGTGAACGTCGCCGCCACGGTCGTGTAGGTGTCGTCCGTGTAGGCATCGACGCTGTAGGACTCGTCGGCCTCGCCCAGCGGGGTGTCGATGCCTTCTCGAAGGAAGCGGTGCGACAGCCTGGTCCTGCGGCGCACGGTGATCGTGGCGTTGTTGGAGCTGTCCCGGTCAATCTCCACGTCGGCCGGGCTCAATGGCCGCAAGGCTTCCCCGGTGTCGGTGAACGCCTGGGCCGAGGTTGTCGCCAGTGACCGGCCGATGGTCGGCGCCTTGAACTGGTACTCGACATCAAGCTGACCGATCTCCCTGGTCAGTCGCCGCAATGTGGACGCATCCAGCGCCACCACCCGGTCTCCGACTTCGTGCGTCCCGGTTGCCCACTCGGTGCCAAGCCGCGCCCGCATCAGGTTGGACAGGGTGTAGACGCCTGTCGAGACGAGAGTTGCCGTGCGAGGCACGATGATCTCGTCACCGATCAGCCAGGCCCGAGCGGTTCCTGCCAGGACCTGGTCGTCGGTGAAGCTGGCCGCCGTACCGTTGATCTGGATCGTCACCGTGTTCCGGTGGTCCATCACGTTCCCGCCAGTCCAGTCGGCCAGCGCAGTCGTCGCTCGGCCTCGGGTCGCATTGGCCGTGATCGTCACCCGCTGGGCGTAGGTCACGCCGTCGCCGCTTTCGGCCACCACCGCGCCGGGCCAGCTCGTTCCGCCACTCACCGCGACGTAGAAGCCTGCGTCGTTGTCGGCGTCCCGTAGCATCGGGATGTCCAACAGATCCAGCGTTGTCTCGCCCGGGTTGGGGACGTTGATCGTCGGCGTGGTGTAGTCGCTGGCGATCCCCGGCTGGGTGAAGACCGAGGCGTCGTCGAGCACCAGTTCCAGCGACTTCACGCCCGAGGCGAAGTCCTCGCTGACGATCCGCGCCCGGTAGGTCGTGCCGTCGCTGTCTGTCAGCGTCAGCGGGTCGGTCGGCTCCAGGCGGGCGTAGTAGTCGCTGACGGCCGTCGTGAACCTGGTCGCAGCTGCTCGACGGTCAAGCACCCAGGCGTCGACGATGGCCTGCGCTTCGCTTGGCGTGGCGACGATGGACACTTGCGCCGTATCGGCCTGACTCACCCTGCCTTCGCCGCGATCACCTGTGACCGTGCTGACATCGTGGTCGGCGTTGATGTTGACGTATGACAGCGAGATACGCCGCGGCACTTCGTCGTCGTTTCCACGATCCAGGGTCAGGGGCTCATCGCGCGCCTGGTCGACGCCTGCACCCAGGTCGGCGTATGGGATGGTCAGTGCGCTTGATGCTGCTCTGCGGCGGAAGTAGAGCTTGTCGCTGCACACCGCGCCGAAGTGGTAGCAGGCCGCGAGCTGTTCAAGACTCGCGCGGATGTTCCCGGTCGCCGCGAATCCTCGAACGGGCACGCCGTTCAGGCCGGTCACGTCTCGCAGTGCAGCGGTGATCGGCGTGCGATTGAGCAGCGTACCCACCACGTCGTCAAGGTCGACTGTTGATGGCGCCCACAGTGCACCGCCGTCGTCGGTCGGCTCTGTGGATGGCGGGGTGAAGGACGCCACGTGGCGCCGTGTCCCACGGGTAAACCGCACGCCGTCGCTGACCACGTCGCCGGATGACAGGCCGAGCGAGCCCGCGCCGGAGTACATGTATCGGGCTTCGTTGATCGTGGTTACCGTGGGCACGGTCCCGACGTATGCCGCGGTCACTTGCGGCACGCCGTCGACGTAGAGCACGGCACTCCCTGCGCCGTCATAGTCCAGCTCGACGTGATGCCAACCGCCAAGCGTGATCGGGTACTCGGGCGAGAGCAGCCGGGTTGACTCGAACGTCTGGTCGAATAGCCGGATGTAGAGGTACTTCTCGTCCGGGCTGGTGGCATCGCCAATGCCGCACGCGATCCGGTAGCCGCCCGTTGAGAAGTCGCTCGCCATCCACTCGACGCCCACGTCAGAGTCATCGACGTGCAGGAACCGGCCCTCCATTGTCAGCTGATCGGTCTGAGCGAACGGCACCGTGATCCCGGTTGCCCTGACGCCGAATTCGCCCGTTCCACCTGTGACCGCGATGCCGGTGGTCCCGAAGGCCGAGGTCGCTACCTGCTGCGCGCCTGTGAGCGTGAGTGTGTGCCCCCAGGACGACGAGTCCACGGCCGTCGTCGATCCGACAGTGCCGTTTGCGTTGGACAGCAGGAACACACTGCCGGGAGACGCCGAGCCTGCCGTGATGACCTCGAACCGATAGACCGGCGGCGTTTTGCTGTTGCCGAACCGAGCATTGGTGATGCAGATGGTCGTGGTCCACCGGTCAGCCACCGCAAGCGATGCACCCACGGCCGTCTCGTATGGCGTCCAGGGGTCCTGTGACGCCCCGCCGACGCGAAGCTCGATGTCGTCCCAGTGCTCCGAGCTGGTGCTTGCCAGGCTGGTATCCGCGTCAGAGCCGGTACGAGCCGACCAGACCAGATCACCATTGCGCCAGACGCGCGTCAGGGCCACGACATCGTGGGCTCCCTTGATCTTGGCAATTACGAACTTGATGTCTGCCGAATACGTGTATCCGACGACCTGGGAGCCGCCGCCCTTGCCCGTCTCGGCCTCGACCTCTGTCGAGCGCAATTCGCTGATCCACGCCACGGCCCCGCTGGTGACGACAGTGCCGAACACGTAGGGGATCGGACTGCCGTACTCGATCTTCGGGGACGACAGGTCGCCCGGTGATGGAGGCTGGAACCGCGGACGGAACAGTGCCGAGCCGACCAGCGAGCCGCCGATCCAGCCGATGGACGCGCCGGTCAGGCCAAGGGTGACGATCCCGGGGGCAATGGCGCCGCCAATCGCGGCGCCAACCGCGGCCAGTGCGAGCTGTGCCATCAGGCGGCCCCGTAGTCGACACCATGGAAGCCGTAGGCGGCCACCAGGCGGAAGTACTTCGAGAATGCCAGCCGCGTCTCGACGACCGCCTTGGCCCGTTCCCCATCGGCATGGATGAACGACAGGCCGCCATGCAGGTGCTCTGCCACGATGCCCAGATGCTGCGGCGGGCCGTCCTTCCAGGAAGCCAGCACTGCGCCACCGATCACGGGAGCGTCCACGCGGATCATGTGCGTCTCGCAGTACGCCTTCAGGGAAACGCCGTCAGGCACGCGCGGGTAGCCGGTCACGTCGAAGTCAGGCGCCACCATGCCCAGCTGTCGAGCCACGACGATCAACACCCCGGCGCAGTCGATGCCCACACCCGGAAGACGCGCCTGGTGGTGATACGGCGTGCCGATCAGCCCGCGGGCCGCGGTCACAACGTCAGCCGGGCTCATGTCTCCACCCCGGCCACGATGTCATTGGTCGTCGGCTTGTCCGGCTCTCCGTCGAAGTTCAGGACGTTTGAGTAGATGCCGGCGCAGTCTTCCGTCCTGCGCTTGCGGCAGCCACGGACAGCCGAGTAGGTGTCCCCTGCCCCGATGGGAGAAAGCATCGCCCGCACCAGTGTGAAGGTGTCCGTGGCGCCGTCGTAACTCTTGATCTTCACGGACACGCCGACATTGGCGCCACCGGTCCAGGTCAGATACCCGTTGCCGAAGTAGTCGCCCGTCTGGGACCGCGAGGTGTCGGTGAAGACCTGCGAACTGGCCGCGCTGGTGACTGTCCCCGTGTGGGTGTACGGCGTCAGGTCGACACCGCATTGATCGTCGCCCAGTTCGTTGCGGCAGTCGGGCTGCGTGACTACCGAGTGCTCGGCCTGCAGGGCTTGCCGGAGGTCACGAAGCTCGACGACGAAGTGCCCCGTTCGCGGCTGCAGGTTGCCCAGGCGGCCGGTCTTCAGGACCTCGATGCCGTCAGCCGGGTCTGCCCAGTTGTATCGGAACAGGGTCCACGCCGCGCCGTCCCACAGGCCACGAAGCACGTCTGCGCGGGTGACGACGCCGCCTTCCAGCAGGATGCCTTCGAGGTTGTCGACCGCGAAGCCTTCCGTGCTGCGGATGTTGGACACGCTCAGACCAGACGCCGCGAGGTACGTCAGCGAGCCCGTCGCGGAACCGTTCACCGGCACGCCGCTGATGGTCGCGTCCTGATGCGCACCGGTCAGCCGCAGCTGCGTCCCATCGGCCCGCTGGACGATGATGCCGAACGCCGCCCGGGCCGATCCCGCTTGCAGCTCGGTCAGCAGATCAGCCGGGATCGTCTTCACTCGAAGACCTCTTCCAGCATGATCGACTCGTTGACCAAGTGCAGGTTGTTCGTGCTGACCTCCAGCCGGGCCCGCCACTCGTTGTCCGTGAAGGTCACGGGCACATCGAACTTCCCCGACCACGTGGCAGGGGTGCCCGATGCCACGGTGAAGGTGCCGTCCGTGTAGTCCACAGTCGCGGTCAGGGTCGACCCGCCCGCGTCGTAGACCGCCAGCGTCCCATCGTTCACCGGCCTGGTGATCGTGCGGACGTAGTCCACGCCGCCGAAGGAATAGACCCGGCCCAGCTGGTAGGACCCGCCGCCCAGCGACGTGCACACCGAGTTGTCGCGAGAGGCCATGTAGTCGGCCCAGTCGCGCCACAGAAGGCCGTCGTATGGCGTGCCCATGACCGCGTAGAACGCGCCCAGGACTTCCATGTAGTCGGCCTGGCTGCGCACGCCGTGGCTGGCGTCGAAGGTGTGCTTGAGTCGACCCGAGGGGAAGACTTGGCGCAGATTGCCGTTGCCGGTGTAGATCTTGACCCGAGACGGATGCAGCACCACACGAGTGGCACCGCGCTCGATGCGCGAGCTGAGACGTGAAGCGAGGATGGCCATTTAGCTGTTGCGCGCAAGCGCCTCCCGGACTCGTTGGCCTACAGCCGATCCGGTCTGCAGCGCGGTCTGTCGGGACGTGCCAGGCGTGGCCTGCACGCTCACGTTGACCGTGACAGATCGGCCCTCGGACTGGTTCGGCCTGACGTTGCCGCTCTGAGAGCCCATCATCAGGTAGTCGCGGCCAGCGACCTGCAGCACTTCCGGGCCGCGCTCGTTGACCTCGTAGATGCGGCCGGCGGACACGGGTCCGCCAGATGCTCGAGCACCGCCGAACAGGCCACCGAAGAATCCGGCCAGCCCACCACCAGCACCGCCGCCAGGAACACCAAGCGCCTGCAGCAGCGGGATCATGATTTGCTGCTTGACGATGATCCGGGTGATGTCGGCGACCAGGGAGTCGGCCAGCGACTTGAAGTCCAGCTTGCCGGTGGTGATGAACTTGACGAGGGCGTCTTCCATGCCCTGGAAGGCACGGGTGAACAGCTGCTCCGTCTGCGCCGCTACGTCTCGGGCGTTGTCGACGTAGTTGGCGAACGCCTCATTGGCGCCGTTTGCCCAGTTCTTCCGGGCTGCGGAGTCGCGCTGGTAGAAGTCGGCCAGCGCCGCCTGGGCGTCTGCAGCGCCGGCACGGATGGCGTCGACCGCCTTCTGGTACTCGGGGCCGCCGATCAGGTCCTTCGGCGTGGCCTTGTCGAGTTGTTCCTGGAACCGCTGGAACTCCCGCTGCACTTCGGTCTGTGCCCGAAGCTGATCGCGCGCCCGGCTGCCGGAACCGATGCCAGACAGCTGGTCCTCGAAGCGGTCGCGGCGGTTGCCGTTGGCCGTGGCAATGGATTGCTGGATCTGCGCCGAGCGTTCCAGGAAGCGCTCAAGCTCCAGGCGCTGCCGCTCCAGTTCCTTCGTCGCATCCGCCCGCGCCTTGACTTCCTTCTCGGCCGCGATGTTGCGCTCGAGTTGAAGGCGGATCGCCTCACGCGCAGCCAGCAGCGACTTCTGGTCGGCCGTCAGGACCCGCTTCTCCTTCAGGTCGGCGATCAGTTGTTCGAACTGCGCCCGCTCCTTCTCCGTGGCCGTGAGTTGCACGGTCGTGGACAGTTGGGCGTTGAGCGTGGCTTCCTGCTCCCGCAGGCCCTGCAGCATCCGTTCCGCAGCGTCGTCTCGACCCGCAGCCGCAGCGCGTTGGGGCGTGAAGCGGGCACGAATGGACGCCTCGTCCCGCGCGATCCGGCCCGGATCCAGAAGTTGGCTCTGCGGGTTGGCCCGGCGCACCGCGTCCAGGTTGTCGCGGTACTTCTTCAGCTCCGCGTTCAGCTTCTCGGTGTTGGACCGCGACGCCTCACGGATGCGCGAGATCTCCCGCTCGGCCTCGATGCCGCGCCGTGTCACTTCGGCGGCCTCGCCCTGGGCCGTGGCGTAGCGGGAGGTTTCCCGGTTCACGTCCTCCAGCGCGGCGATCTGGTCGAGCAGCTGCTGACGCGCCCGCTCGGTTGCCGGGCTGCCCTGCGATCCGCCGAACTCAGGGCCAAGGCCAGCGCCTTGATCCAGCGCTTCAAGCTGGCGACGCAGCGCCGACAGTTCGGTCTGCGGGGTGCTCGCCCGGCCCACGTTGAGCATGGCGTCCCAGGCTTCTTTCGCGGCCCCGGTGATCCCGCGCCACGCGCGCTCGATGAATCCCAGGTTCTGCGACAGCCGGTCGGCCCGGG